>JBBDXL010000060.1:0-3777 GCA_040902335.1 Burkholderiales bacterium | reverse complement strand
CTCGCCGACACGCCGAAATACGCGGGCGCGCATTTCGCCGCGCTCAAGCGCCTGCTCGATCGCGAAGAGCCTGCCTACGCCCTCTGACGTGGAAGTCCGCGCCGCCGCCCTGGGCGACCTCCCGGCGATCCACGCCATCTATGCGCATCACGTGCTGCGCGGGCTCGCCTCCTTCGAGGAAGCGCCGCCCGACCTGGACGAGATGCGCCGCCGTCATGGCGACGTCACCGGCCGCGGGCTGCCCTACTTGGTGGCGGTACGTGACGCCGAAGTGCGGGGCTTCGGCTACTGCGCGCCGTACCGGGCGCGCTCCGCGTACCGCTACGCGCTGGAGGACTCGGTTTACATCCGGGACGGCAGCGCCGGCCAGGGCCTGGGCTCGAAGATCCTCGCCGAGCTCATCGCGCGCTGCGAGCGTCTGGGTTATCGGCAGGTGATCGCCGTGATCGGCGACAGCGCCAACGCCGCTTCCATCGCACTGCACGCGCGCTTCGGGTTCGTGCGCGTGGGCACGTTGCGCTCCACGGGCTACAAGTTCGGCCGCTGGGTGGACAGCGTGCTGATGCAAAGACCGCTGGGCCTGGGAGACGGCACGCCGCCCGCTACTTGAAGAGCGCCTGCGGACTCGCCAGCGCGGAAAGCCCCTCGGCGAAGCCACTAGGCACCAATGGTGACGACGATTTTGCCCTTGGCCTTGCGCGAGGCGAGCAGGTTCATGGCGTCGGCGGCCCGCTCCAGCGGGAACGTGGCCGAGACGTGGGGCTTCAGCCTGCCTTCCTGGTACCAGCGCGCGAGCTGGCGCGCGCTCTCGGCGAAGGCCTTCGGTTCGCGTCGCGTGAAATCGCCCCAGAACACGCCGACCACGGACGCGCCCTTCAACAGCGCGAGGTTGAGCGGCAGTTTCGGGATGTCGCCGGCGGCGAATCCGATCACCAGATGGCGCCCGCGCCAGGCGATGGAGCGGAACGCCGGCTCGGTGTACGGGCCGCCCACCGCGTCGTAGATCACGTCCACGCCTTTGCCCGCGGTGAACGCCTTGATGCGCTCGCGCAGGTCTTCGCTGGCGTAATTGATCGTTTCGTCGGCGCCGTGCTCGCGGCACACCGCGAGCTTGTCGTCGCTCGAGGCGCAGGCGATGACGCGCGCGCCGAGCGCCTTGCCGATCTCGAGCGCGGCGACGCCGACGCCGCCCGCCGCGCCGAGCACGAGCAGCGTTTCAGCGGGCCTGAGCTGCCCGCGGTCGCGCAGCGCATGATCGGTGGTGCCGTAGGTGAGAACGAAGGAGGCGGCCTCCTCGTAGCTCATGCCCTCGGGTTTCGGCAGCAGGCGCGCGGCCTCGGTCTTCACTTCCTCGGCGAAGGCGCCGAAAGTCGTGAAGGCGATGACCTTGTCGCCGGGTTTGACGTTCCTGACGCCCGCGCCGACCTCCTTCACCACGCCGGCGAGCTCGCTCCCCGGCGAAAACGGCAGCGGCGGCTTGAACTGGTACTTGTTCTGGATGATGAGCACGTCGGGAAAATTCACGCTCGCCGCCTTGATGCTCACCACCACCTCGCCCGCGCCGGGGTGCGGCGAGGGCACCTCCTCGAGCACCAGCGAATCGGGCGGGCCGAACTGCTTGCAGAGCAGCGCTTTCAAGCGGCTCTCCTTGCGCGGCTAGGTCGAGCGCGCGGCGAGCCCGCCGTCGATGGTGATGATGCACCCCGAGGTGTAGGCCGAGCGCCCGGAGGCGAGAAAAGCCGCCATCCAGGCGATCTCCTCGGGCGTGGCGGGGCGGCCGAAGGACATGCCGGCAAACAGCTCCGGGTAGCGTTCCGGGTCGCCGAGCTTCGCTTCGGCGCGCTGGCGGAACAGGCTCTTCAGCCGGTCGGTGGCCACCGGCCCCGGATTGATGCCGACGACGCGGATGCCGTCCGCGTGCGAGGCGCCGCCGAGGGTGCGCGTGAAAGCCATGAGGCCGGCGTTCGCCGTGCTGCCGGCGATGTAGCTCGCATCGAGCTTTTCGCCCGCGTTGCCCAGAATGTTGACGATGACCCCGCGCTGGCGCGCCTTCATGCGCGCATAGACCTGGCGCGTCAAGTTGATGTAGCCGAACATCTTCAGGTCCCAGGCGCGCCGCCAGGTCTCCTCGTCGACCTTCAGCAGGTCGCCGCCCGGGATGGCGCCGGCGTTGTTCACCAGGATGTCGAGCTCGCCCGCCCACTCGGCCAGCTGCTCGGCGGCGCCGCGCTGCGACAGGTCGGCGGCGCGGAACTTGTGGCGGCTCGCCGCGGGCGGGTTGCGCGCGGTGATCATCACCTCGCAGCCCTCGTCGGCGAGCGCGCCGGCGCAGGCCCAGCCGATGCCCTTCGAGCCGCCGGTTACCAGCGCGCGTTTGCCCTTAAGATTGAGCTCCATCGTCCCCAAGTCTACCAACATGCCCCGCATCACGACTCAGGACGGCGTGAAACTGCATTACGAGGAGGCGGGCAGCGGCGTGCCGATCGTCTTCGTGCACGAGTTTGCCGGCGACCTGCGCAGCTGGGAGCCCCAGCTCGCGCACTTTTCGCGCCGCTACCGCTGCATCGCCTACAACGCGCGCGGCTATCCGCCCTCGGACGTCCCCGAGGGCATGGAGCGCTACTCGCAGGAGCTCGCGCGTGACGACATCCTTGCCGTGCTGGACGGGCTCAGGCTCGAGCGCGCCTTCATCGTCGGCCTTTCCATGGGCGGCTTCGCCACGCTGCATTTCGGCATCCAGTACAGTGCCCGCGCGCTGGGCCTGGTGGTCGCCGGTTGCGGCTACGGCGCGCATCCAGACCAGCGCGCGGCGTTCCAGGAGTCCTCGCGCGCCAACGCCAGGTTGATGCTCGAAGAAGGCATGGCGAGGTTCGCCGCCACCTACGGCCACGGCCCCACGCGGCTGCAGCTGCGCGACAAGGACCCGCGCGGCTTTGCGCGCTACATCCAGTACCTGACGGAGCATTCGGCCAAGGGCTCTGCCAACACCATGCTCGGCTACCAGGCGCGCCGGCCGTCGCTCTACGACCTGAAGAAGGAGATGGCGGGCATCACCGCGCCGACGCTGGTGATCGCGGGCGACGAGGACGAGGCGACGCTCGAGCCGGGGCTACTCATGAAGCGCACGATCCCGAACATGGGGCTCGTCGTGCTGCCGCGAAGCGGGCACGCCCTAAACCTCGAGGATCCGGCGCTCTTCAATCGCATCGTCGAGGACTTCTTGCACCAGGTGGAAAGCGGGCGCTGGGCATGAGCGCGGGGCGTCTGCTTGTCGAGAAGCGCGGCGCCACGGGCTGGATCGTGTTCGACCAGCCGGCGAAGAAGAACGCCATCAACGACGCCATGTGGCGCGGCATCCCCGAAGCGATGGCGCGCTTCGACGCCGACGCGGACGTGCGCTGCATCGCCTTCCGCGGTGCGGGCACCGAAGCTTTCGCCGCGGGCGCTGACATCTCGGAGTTCGCGAAGATCCGCGCCGAGCGGGCCGCCGTGGGCGAATACGACGGGCTGCTCGACCGCGTGCTGCATTCGATCCAGGATTCGCGCAAGCCGTCGGTGGCGCTGATTTACGGCTTTTGCATGGGCGGCGGGCTGGAAGTGGCGCTTGCCTGCGACCTGCGCTATTGCGGCGTGTCGGCGCAGTTCGGCATCCCCGCGGCGAAACTCGGCCTCGCCTACAACGTCGAAGGCCATAAGCGCCTGCTGGAGACGGTGGGCCATGCGCGGGCACGGGAGATCATGTTCCTCGGCCGGCGCTATCCGGCCGCCGAGGCGCTG
>JBBDXL010000059.1:0-5940 GCA_040902335.1 Burkholderiales bacterium | reverse complement strand
CGGCTCACTTCTTCAGCCAGGGCATCAGGTGCTGCGTGTACCAGTCCACCGTGCTTTTGATCTTCACCTGCTGGATCGCCCCCGCCGGATCGACGTGCTCGGGGCAGACCTCGGAGCAGGCGCCCACGAAGGAGCACTCCCATGCGCCCTCGGTCGCCGCGATCTCCTGCTGGCGCGCGTCGCGCCCGCCGTCGCGCGAGTCCTGGTTCCAGCGGTGCGCGAGCGCGATCGCCGCCGGGCCGATGTACTTCGGCAGCAGGGCGTACTCCGGGCAGGCCGCGTAGCACAGCATGCAGTTGATGCACATGCTGTATTGCTTGAAGCGCTTCAGCTCCGCCGGCGTCTGGCGGTACTCGCCCGCCTCGATCGCCTTTGCGTCCTTCGGCATCAGGTAGGGCCTGACGCGCGCGAGCTTGGCCATGAAGTCGTCGATCACCGTCACCAGGTCGCGCTCGATGGGGAAATGCGCGAGCGGCTCTACGCGGATCACCCCGTCGTAGTCGCGCAGGAAGGCCTTGCAGGCGAGCTTCGGCTCGCCGTTGATCATCATGCCGCAGCTGCCGCACACCGCCATGTGGCAGGACCAGCGGTAGCTGAGCGTGGGGTCGAGGCTCTCCTTGACGTGGTTGAGGGCGTCGAGCACCACCCATTCCTCGCGGCAAGGCACCGAATAGCGCTGGAAGCGCGGCTCCTGGTCCGTCTCCGGGTTGTAGCGCAGCACCTCCAGCTCGACCCGGCGCTCGCCCATTACTCGTGGTCTCCCGAGTAGTCGCGCACGCCGGGTTGCGACCGGGTGATGACCACGTCGAGGTAATCGATCTGCGGCGCGTCGCCGCCCCGATAGCGCGCCAGCGAATGCCTGAGGTAGCGCTGGTCGTCGCGCTCGACGAAGTCGAGCCGCTGGTGCGCGCCGCGCGACTCCTTGCGCGCGAGAGCGCTCTGCGTGAGCGCTTCGGCGCAATCGAGCATCGAGCCCAGCTCGAGCGCCTGCAGCAGGTCGGTGTTGTAGACGTTGGTCTTGTCGTGCAGCTCGATGGCACGGTAGCGGCGGCGCAGCCCGGCGAGCCTGGCGCAGGCCTCGGTGAGCCCCTCGCCGCTGCGGTAGATGCCGGCATGCTGCTCCATGGTCTGCATCATCTCCTTGCGCAAGCCCGCGACGGTCTCGGTGCCGCCGCTGCGTTGCATCAGCTCGCGGACGCGCGCCTGCGCCGCGGTGGCGAGCGCTCCGACATGCGCCGAGCGCGCGCCCGACTGAAGGTACTCCATCGCGCTCAAGGCCGCGCGGCGGCCGAACACCAGCAGCTCGGTGAGCGAGTTCGAGCCGAGGCGGTTGGCACCGTTGATGCTGACGCAGGCGCACTCCCCCGCCGCGTAGAGTCCCGGCAGCGAGGTTGCCGCCTCGATGTCGGTGTGAATACCGCCCATCATGTAGTGCACCACCGGGCGCACCGGCACCGGGTCGGTCACTGGGTCCACGCCCATGTAGCTGATGGACATGTCGCGCACCAGCGGCAGGCGCTCGTCGATCTTCTTTTCGCCCAGGTGCCGCATGTCGAGCAGCATCGAGTCCCCCCACTGGGTGGACACGGCGTTGCCCTTCTTTTGCTCGTGCCAGAACGCCTGGCTCACCCGGTCGCGCGGGCCGAGCTCCATGGTCTTGAGCACCGGATGCCCGAGCGGCGTCTCCGGCCCCATGCCGTAGTCCTGCAGGAAGCGCCGCCCGTGCTTGTTGAGCAGCACGCCGCCCTCGCCGCGGCAGGCCTCCGTCAGCAGGGTGCCGGTGCTGGGCAGCCCGGTCGGGTGGTACTGCACGAACTCCATGTCCTTCAGCGGCACGCCCGCGCGGTAGGCGAGCGCCATGCCGTCGCCGGTCTTGATCGCGCCGTTGGTGGTGAACGGGAACATGCGCCCGGCGCCGCCGCCCGCGATGATCACCGCCCCGGCCTCGAAGCAGCGCATCTGCCCGCTGCGCATCTCGATGGCGGCGAGGCCCGCGCAGCGCCCCTCGTCCACCAGCAGCTCGGTCGCGTAGTACTCGTCGAAGCGCTGGATCGAGGCAAACTGCAGAGAAGTCTGGAACAGCGTGTGCAGGATGTGGAAGCCCGACTTGTCGGCGGCGAACCAGGTGCGCTGCTTCTTCATGCCGCCGAACGGGCGCACCGCGACGGAGCCGTCGGCCTCGCGGCTCCAGGGGCAGCCCCAGTGCTCGAGCTGGACCAGCTCCCGCGGCGCCTCGCGAATGAACACGTCCACGGCGTCCTGATCGGAGAGCCAGTCGCCGCCGCCCACGGTGTCGTTGAAATGGTGCTCGAGGCTGTCGTCGGCCTTGATCACCCCCGCCGCCCCGCCTTCCGCGGCGCAGGTGTGGCTGCGCATGGGATAGACCTTGGAAATCAGCGCGATGCGAAGCTTCGGGTCGGCCTCGGCGAGCGCGATCGCGGCCCGCAGGCCGGCGCCCCCGGCGCCGATGATCGCGATGTCCGTGCGGATCACTTCCACCGGCGCCATAGTGCCGCAACCTCCGGCCGCGCGCTTGACTTGCATCAAACGCGCGCCGCGCGGGCGCGGCGCCTAGCCGAAGCGGCCGGTGATGTAGTCCTCGGTCTGCTTCTTCCTCGGCTTGATGAAGATCTCGTCGGTGACGCCGTACTCGATCAGCTCGCCGAGGTACATGTAGGCGGTGTAGTCGGAGACGCGCGCCGCCTGCTGCATGTTGTGCGTGACGATGACGATGGTGACCTTCGTCTTCAGGTCGTGGATCAGCTCCTCGATCGAGGCGGTGGCGATGGGATCGAGCGCCGAGGTCGGCTCGTCGAACAGCAGGATCTCCGGGTCGGTGGCGAGAGCGCGCGCGATGCACAGGCGCTGCTGCTGGCCGCCGGAGAGGTTGAAGGCGGGCTCCTGCAGGCGGTCCTTGACCTCGTCCCACAGCGCGGCGTTGCGCAGCGCCTCCTCGACCTTCTCGTTCAGGGACACGCGCCGGCTCTCGCCGCGCACGCGCAGCCCGTAGGCGACGTTCTCGTAGATCGACTTCGGAAAGGGATTGGGCTTCTGAAACACCATCGAGACGCGCATGCGCACCTCGATGGGGTCCACGCCGGCGCCGAGGATGTCGATGTCGTCGGGATACAGGCGAATCTCGCCCTGGTAGCGGTTGCCGGGATACAGGTCGTGCATGCGGTTGAAGCAGCGCAGGAACGTCGACTTGCCGCAGCCCGAGGGCCCGATGAGCGCGGTCACCTGCTTCTCGTACACCGGCATGCCGAGCGCCTTCAGTGCCTGGAAATCGCCGTAGAAGAAATTGAGGTCCTTGACCGAAGCCTTGGCCACGGCCGGGACTGCTTCCTGCGCTGGAACCGCTACCATTTGATCTTCTTCCTCAGTCTGTAGCGCAGCCAGATGGCGATGGCGTTCATGCCGAGCGTCATCAGCACCAGCACGAAGCCCGCCGCCGCGGCGTTGACGAGGAACGCCGCTTCCGGGCGCGACGTCCAGTTGAACATCTGGATCGGCATCACGGTGAACGGCGAGGTCAGCCACTCGAAGGAAATGAACGGCGGCTCCGCCTTGATCGGGGCGGGCGGCAGGAACGCGATGAAGGTGAGCGCGCCGATGGTGATGATCGGGGCCGTTTCGCCGATGGCCCGCGCCATGCCGATGATCACGCCGGTGAGGATCCCCGGAAACGAGTACGGCACGATGTGATCCTTGCACACCTGCCATTGCGTGGCGCCGAGCGCGTACGCGCCCTCGCGGATGCCCTGCGGGATGGAGCGGATGGCTTCGCGCGTGGCCACGATCACGACGGGCAGGATGAGCAGCGCGAGCGTCAGCCCCGCCGAGAGGATCGACTGCCCGAAGCCGAACTGGTACACGAACAGCCCGAGCGCGAGCAGGCCGTAGACGATCGAGGGCACGCCCGCGAGATTGGTGATGTTGATCTCGATCACGTCGGTGACCCAGTTCTTGGGCGCGTACTCCTCCAGGTACAGGCCCGCCGCCACGCCCAGCGGCACCGCGAAGAACGCGGTGGTCAGCATCACCAGCGTCGAGCCCACCCAGGCCGACAGGATGCCGGCCTGGCCCGCCCGGCGCGAGGGAAAGCTGGTGAAGAAGTCCCAGTCCAGTCGCGGCACGCCCTTGATGGCCATGTCCACGAACAGCGCCGTGAAGGTGAGAACGCCGATCATCAGGGCGATGACGCCGATGGCGGCGAACACCAGGTCCCAGCGCTTGTGGCTGGCGATGAGCGCGCGGATCTCCGCGAGATTCTTCGCGTAGGCCACTAGTAGGCCTCGCGGAAGCGCTTGCGCAGCACGTGGCCGGCGATATTGAAGAACAGCGTCAGCAGCATCAGCGTCAGTCCCGCGGCGAAGATCGTCTGGTAGCCGATCGAGCCATGCGGCAGGTCGCCGAGCGCCACCTGGACGATGAACGCGGTGATGGTGGCCGCGGGCTCGAGCGGATTGAAGGTCAGGTTGGGCTGCATGCCCGCGGCCACGGCGAGGATCATGGTTTCGCCCACCGCCCGCGAGATGCCCAGGATGTAGGCCGAGGCGATGCCCGAGAAGGCCGCGGGCACCACCACGCGCGTCGCGGTCTGGTAGCGCGTCGCCCCCATGGCGTATGAGCCCTCGCGCAGGCTCATGGGCACGGCGCGCATGGCGTCCTCGGAAATCGAGCTCACGTAAGGAATGATCATGATGCCCATCACGATGCCCGCCGCCAGGATGTTGAATCCCGGCAGCCCGGGGTAGATCTTCTGCAGCAGCGGCGTCACGAACAGCAGCGCGAAGTAGCCGTAGACGATGGTCGGCACGCCGCCGAGCAGCTCGAGGAAGGGCTTGGCGATCTCGCGCACGCTGAAGGGCGCGAACTCCGAGAGGTAGATGGCGATGATGGTGCCGAGCGGAATCGCGATCGACAGCGCGACGAACGAGCTGGTGAGCGTGCCCGAAAGCAGCACCATGATGCCGAAGTGCGCATCGTCGAACAGCGGCGTCCACTGGGTGTCGGTGAGGAAGTCCCACATGGATACGTGGGTGAAGAAGACCACCGACTCCTTCACCAGGACATAGACGATGCCGATGGTGGTGAATACCGATACCAGCGCCGCCAGGAACAGCACGCTCTCGATGGCGCGCTCGCGCAGGATGCGCGAGCGACGCTGCCTCAGTCTTGCACCCGCGTCGAGCGGCAGCATGATGCTGGAAGCCAGGCCGGGGACGGCCGCCATGATGGAAAGTCCGGATTCTAGAGGCAAAGAAGCCCGCCCGCGCATCGCGGGCGGGCCGGGCTGCAAACCTACAGCTTCGCTTCCATCTTCATCAGCTCGTCGATGGTGAGGCCCACCTTGTTTTCACCGCCGAATTTCGTGCCGACGGTCTTCTTGCCGACCATGTCCAGGTTGTGCGCGTACGCGCGGTCCGGCAGCGGCACGTACTTCACTTCCCGCGACAGTTTGGCGCCGTGCTTCATGTAGTACTCGACGAACTGCCTGACTTCGGGCTTGTCGAGCGACTTGACGTTGACGTAGATGAAGATCGGCCTTGCGAGCGGGCTGTAGCTGCCCTTGAGCACCGCTTCCATCGACGGCGCCACCGGCTCGCCCTTCTGGTTGACGATCGGCACGGCTTTCAGCTTGTCCTGGTTCTCCACGTAATAGGCGAAGCCGAAGAAGCCCAGCGCGTTCACGTCGCGCGACACCCCCTGCACCAGCACGTTGTCGTCCTCGGAGGCGGTGAAGTCGCCGCGCGAGGACTTGGACTTGCCGGTGATCGCCTCGGTGAAATAGTCGAAGGTGCCGGAGTCCGCGCCCGCGCCGAAGAGCTTCAGCGGCGTACCCGGCCAGGCGGCGTTGACCTGATTCCAATTCATGATCTTGCCCTGCGCCGCCGGCTCCCACATCTTCTTCAGCTCGGCGACCGTGAGCTGCTTGAG
>JBBDXL010000058.1:0-5971 GCA_040902335.1 Burkholderiales bacterium | reverse complement strand
ACCGGCGCGCTACTGGCCGATCGGCGTGGCGCGCGCCTCGGCCACCAGCGCTTCGATCCCGCTCCCGGTGAGCGCATCCAGGAACGCGACGAGCGCGGCCCGCTCCTCGCGGGTGAGGCCGAGCGGCGCAAGCAGCGGACTTCTTCCAGGATTGTCGATGCCGCCACGGTCGTAGAACCCGACCACGGCCTCGAGGCTCGGTAGCGAGCCGTCGTGCATGTACGGGGCGGTGAGCGCGACGTTGCGCAGCGACGGCGTCTTGTACGCCCAGCGGTCTTTCGGGTCGAGCGTGATCTCGTAGCGCCCCAGGTCCTGCGCTGGCGCCTCGGAAAACGTCTCGATCGCCTGGCGCTCGAGCTCGGCGTGGATGCCGGGGGCGAGCTGCACGCGCGTGCGCGCCGCCGTGCCGGCGCGGCGCCGCCAACCGACGCCGGTGTTGTGGAAGGCGTGATCCGTGAACAGCGCATCCTTTTCGCCGACGAGGTGGCAGGCGGTGCAGCGTCCCTTGCCCGAGAAGACCTCGAAGCCGAGGCGCTCCTGCGCGTACAGTGCCCCGCCGTCGCCCCCGTAGCGCCAGCGGTCGAAGCGCGAGTCGCCGGCGACGAGCGTGCGCTCGTAGGAGGCGAGCGCCGCGCCGATGCGTTCCGGCGTAACCCCCTTGGCGTCGAACGTCGCCTCGAAGGTGCCCGCGTAGTCCTCGAGCGAGCGGATGCGCTCGATCACGTAGCCGATGGAGGGGTTGCCCATCTCGTTCGCGGCCAGCAGCGGTCCCCAGACCTGGTTCTCGAGCGAGATCTCGCGCCCGTCGTGAAACAGCCGCTTCTGCCAGCCTGCGTTCAGCACCGTGGGCGCGTTGCGCCGCACGCTGCGCCCTTCCAGGCCGACCGGCGTCGCCAGCTCGTGCGCGGTGAAGCCCTGCTCGGGGACGTGGCACATGGCGCAGGACATCGTGCCGTTGGGCGAGAGCCGCCGGTCGAAGAACAGCTTCCGGCCCAGCGCGGCCTTGCGCGCGGTGAGGGGGTTGTCCGGCGGGACCTGCATCGCGGGAAGTCCCAGCGGCGCCGCCGGCGGGGCCGGGGTGCAGGCCGCGAGCAACGCCAGCGCGAGCGCCGGCCAGCGCATCAGCGGCGCGCGTCCTCCTCCATCAGCAGCGTGCGGATGTCGTTCAGCATCGCCTCCGGATGAAGGAACTCGGTGGAATAGATCTCGCGCACGCGCCCCTCGCGATCGATGAGGAAGAGCTTGAGCATGTGGCTGATGGTACGGGTCGGCCGGCCGCGCGCGTCGCGCTCGACCTCGATGTCCTGGCCGAAGCCATCCAGGATCGGCCGCAGTTCTCGCATCGAGCGCGTGGTGAGGAAATGCCAGGGCAGCGCGGCGCCGGTGGCGGCATGCGCGCCGCCGTAGACCTGCATCGCCTCGTGCGTGTCGTTCAACGGGTCGAACGACAGGCTCACGAAGCGCACCCGGCCGTGCAGCCGCTTGTCTGCGAGGACGCGCTCCTTCAGGGCGACCTCCGTCTCGTAGGCAAGGGCGCAGCCGGTCGGCTCGGTGCAGTAGGTATAGATCAGCGACAGCAGCGTGACGCGCCCGCGCGTGTACTCCGCGAGCCGGTGCCCCTTGCCGTCGTGGCCGATGACGTCCCCGTCCGCGGCGTGCTGGATCACGTGCAGCGCGTAGCTGCCCGCGGGCGGCGGCATGTAGTCCATGGCCGGCCGCACCGCGACGGGTTTGTGCTCGGCGCGGTGGGCCAGCGCGCCCGCCGCCATCAGGGCGAGCGCGAGGAACGCGGCGGCGCTAGGTCTGCTTGCCCTTGGCACTGAATTTCATGTGGTGCGCGCGCCCGAGCTTCTCCTTGTTGAAGTCGAGGCGCCACTGCTCCTTCAGCTCCTTGCCGTCCCAGTGGAAGAGCGCGAGGAACTGCTCGTTGTCCTCGCCCTTCTTGTCCCAGTTGGCGAGCAGCGAGCTGGTGATGTACACGCGCTTGCCGTCCCAGCTCTGCGAGATCATGTTGACCTGCTTGCCGGTCTTCTTCGTGTAGATCTCCTTCGGCGCCTCGGGATTGGAGAGGTCGAAGTAGCGCGTCATGCCGTCCATGAAGGTGTTCACCCACAGGCCCTTGCCATTGGCCGAAATGGAGATGTCCACGGGCAGCGGTATCTTGGACGGGTCGCCGATGGTGGCGACGTCCTTCGCCGTGTACTTGCCCTTGCCGTCGCCCTTGATCAGCCAGATCTTCGAGGTGAGCGCGGTGGCGGTCACCGCCCAGTCGTCCTTCGGGTTGAGCGACCAGCGGATCTCCAGCGGCGAGCCGGGCACGCTGAAGATCTGCCTCGGCTTCATCGCCTTCAGGTCCCAGGCGGCCATGGTGGTGCCGAAGCGCTTCATCGCCTCGGCGTCCTGCACCATCTTGCCCATGTCCATCATGTAGTTGTTCCAGCCGGTGAAGCTGGAAGTGAGCAGCACGTTCTTGCGCGGGTTGATGGCGAGGTCGTAGCCGTAACCGTCCCCCTTCACGCCACCGATCTCGCCGGTGGGCATGGCGTGCCTGGCGACGAGCTTGCCCTTGTTGTTGTAGAGGGCGATGCCCGTGACGCCGCCGTGGTCCTTGGTGTTGGACAGCGCCTGGACCATCATGCGCCCGGGCAGGGCATAGAAGGTGTGCGGGCCGACGAAGCCGGTCTTGTTCGCGAGGTCGTCGATCGTGCGCACCCGCTTCGGCTTCGCGGGGTTGCTGCCGACGTCGAACACATGGATCTTCGAGTTGTCCAGCCCGCCCGCCCAAAGGTGCTTGCGGTCGTCGGTGAAGCCCATGTGGTGCGCTTCGCCGCGCCCGCCGACCGAGAGCGAGTGCACCACCTTCCCGTAGCTCTTCGATTTCGGGTTGACGTCCACCGTCACGAGCTTGTCGGAGCCGTCGCCCTGGCCCTCGACGCCGAGCGTCCAGACATGGACGTAGTCTTCCTGGCCCTTGATCAGGCGCGTGGTGTAGGGCGAATTGCAGGTTTCGTCAGCGAGAACCGCGCCGCAGAATGCGAGCGCGAGCGCCGCCGCGACGACCGACCTGCGCACGTTCGCGTGCTGTCTCATGGGGTCTCCTCCCTGGTTGCGCTGCCTTGAGCCGTACTGGAAGGCATGCTAAGACCGCGAACCTCTCGCGGTCAATCGATTCTCGGGCTGTTGAAGTAGGACGTGGCCTCGATCCTGCGGCAGCCCAGCGCGGCGCAGCGCTCGACGAGCGCGCGCTTCGTGGCCGTGGGCACGAACGCCGGCTCGTGCTGCAGAGCGTCGCGCGCGAAGCACTCGCACACCGTGACAGCGGCCATCGTTGACATCATCAACTACCTGGCGCTAGGCTGTCAACGATGCATTACCTCATCGGCCCGCGCGACGAGCGCACGCAACCGGTCCGCATCGTGCCCGGCTATCCGCAGACGCCGTGGCGCAACCCGAAGGAGCCGCTCGGCAGGCGCGCGCCGACGATCCGCGAGCTGCTGTCGTACCGGCTGCACGTGGTCGCGAATCTGCTGTCGCGCGGCGCGGAGCTCAGGTACCGGCGCGAGTTCGGCGTCAGCCTGTGGGAGTGGCGCACGATCGCGCTCCTCGGCGGCGCGCGCGAGGCGCTCTCGCTCAATGCGCTCGCGCGCGCCGCGGGCATCGACAAGAGCCAGATGAGCCGCGTGGTGGCGGGTCTCACGCGGCGCAAGCTCGTGCTGCGCGGGGCGGACGCCGCCGACGGCCGCGGCGTGCGCCTCACGCTCAGCGCCGCCGGGCGCCGGCTGTACACGGGGCTGATGCGCGCCGCGGCGGAGCGCAACGACGCCTTCCTCGGCTGCCTGAGCGCGCGCGAGCGGGCCGCCTTCGACGGCGCGCTCGAGAAGCTCGCCGCGCGCGCGAAGGACTTCATCGGCCGCGAGGGCGCGGCGAAATGAACACCCGCATCACCGAGCTCCTCGGCATCCGCTACCCGGTGTTCCGGGCGGCGATGAGCTGGGCCTCGTCCAACGCGCCGCTGGCGGTGGCGGTGTCGAACGCGGGCGCGATGGGCGTGATCGCCGCGGCCCCCATGCGCCCGGACGCCTTCCGCAAGACGCTGGCGGACATCAAGGCGGGCACGGACAAGCCGTACGGCGTCAACATTCCGCTCGCCAACCCGCGCGCGATCGACCGCGGCGTCGAGCTCGACCCCAAAGGCGCGCTCGAGACCGAGCTCGCGGCGATCGAGGAGCAGCTCGCCGCCGGCCACTGGATGGGCAAGGCGTGAGCGGCTGGACGCCGCGCACGCTCGGCGAATTCCTCGCGGCGCAGCCGCCGCGCGCGCACGCGCTCGTCACGCCGACCCGGCGCCTGAGCTATGGCGAGCTGCTCGCCGCGGCGCGAAGCGTCGCGCGCGCGATGCACGGCCTCGGGCTGAGGAGGGGCGACCACGCCGCGATCCTGATGGGCAACGACGAATACTGGCTGACGCTGTTCTACGGCGCGGCGCTCCTCGGCGTGGTCACCGTGCCGGTGAACACGCGCTTCAAGGCCGCCGCGCTCGAGTTCTGCCTGAAGCAGGCCGATTGCAAGGCGGTATTTCTTGCACCGACGTTCCTCGGCAACGACTACGCGGCGATGCTGCGCGGGATCGAGCTCGAGCACAAGGTCGTGCTGGGCGAAGCTTCCTGGCGGGAATTCGCCGCGCGCGACCGCGGGCAGAAGATTCCCTCCCGGGTGACGCCCGACGACCTGCTCCTCATCCAGTTCACTTCCGGCACCACCGCCGATCCGAAGGGCGTGATGCTCACGCACGACAACATGCTGAGAAACGCCTGGGCGGCGGCATTACGCATGGGCGTAAGGCCGCAGGACCGTTACTTCAACTGCCGGCCCTTCTTCCACGTCGGCGGCTCCACGCTCTCGGCGCTGGTGTGTCTCGTATATGGTGCGTGCCTGGTGACATTGCCCACCTTCGAGGCGGGCGCGGCGCTCGCCATGATGGAAAAGGAGCGCTGCACGCTCACCTCCGGCAACGACACCCTGTTCCAGATGCTGATAGGGCATGCCGATTTTTCGAAGCGCACGCTCGTCCTTCGCGGCGGCTGGGCGGCGGCCGGGCCGGAAACGATGAAGCAGATCATCCACGCCCTCGGCGCGAAGCACATTTGCGCCGCCTACGGCCTTGCGGAAGCCTCCCCCAACGTCGTCATGAGCGACTGGCGCGACGCCGAAGCGCTGCGCGTGCAGGGCCTCGCCACGCCGCTGCCCGGATTGCAACTGCGCACGCTCGACGGCGAGATCCAGGTGCGCGGCTGGAGCGTGATGCGCGGCTACTACAACAACCCCGAGGCCACCGCGCAAGCCTTTACCGAGGACGGCTGGCTGCGCACCGGCGACCTCGGGGAGCTGCACGCGGGCGGCCGGCTGCGCATGCTCGGGCGGCTGCAGGACGTGTTCCGCGTCGGCGGCGAGAACGTCGCGCCGGCGGAAGTGGAGGAAGTGCTGCTCGCGCACCCCGCGGTGGCGAGCGCGCAGGTGGTCGGCGTGCCGGATGCGCGCCTGGGCGAAGTGCCGTGCGCGTATGTTTCGCTCAAGGCCGGACGGACCGTCAGCGAACAGGCTCTGCTTGCCTGGACCAAAGAGCGCTGCGCCAATTTCCGCGTGCCGCGCTACCTGAAGATCGTCGCGGACTTCGAAGCCATCGGCATCACCGCGAGCGGCAAGGTGCAGAAGAGCCGGCTGCGCGAGCACGCGATTCAGGAGTTCCGCCTGCGGGTGTAACATTCCCGGCGCCATGCGTGAACCGATCCACCCCGTTCAGCTCGAAGCGTTCAAGCGCATGACGCCCGCGCAGAAGCTGCAGAGGGTGGCCGACCTGTACGAGGCGGGGATCCGGCTGCGGATGGAAGGCTTGCGCATGCGGCATTCGGACTGGACGGACGAGCAGCTCTCGTTCGAGGCGCGACGCTCCCTGCGCCATGCCGGCACCTAG
>JBBDXL010000057.1:0-5982 GCA_040902335.1 Burkholderiales bacterium | reverse complement strand
TCCAGCTCCAGGCCGCAGAACACCTCGCCGCGCCAGCCTTCGACCCAGCCCGCGCCATAGGCATCCCCCGCGGGAATCTGCACTTCACCGCGGATGTCCCCGCGCGGCAGCCGCTCGCAGATTTCATCAACAAGGCGCAAGGACTCCAGCAACTCCTCGAAGCGCACGATCACCCGCGCGGCGACGTCGCCGTTGCGGTGCGTCGCCATCTTCACGTCGAGCTGGTCGTACGGACTGTACGGATGGTCGCTTCGCAAATCGATTGCCTGCCCGCTCGCGCGCGCCACCAACCCGGTCACCCCTAATCTATAAGCCACATCCGGCCGCAGGCGCCCGGCGGCGATGAAGCGGTCCTGCAGCCCGGCGTGCTCGTCGAAGATGACGCGCAGCGACTGCACGTCACGGAACACGCTCTCGCACTCGCGCCGCATGCGCTCGGCGGTCAGCGGCCCCACATCCTCCGCCACCCCGCCCGGCACCACGCGGTCCATCATGAAGCGATGCCCGAACACTTCCTGCGAAGCGCGCTGCCAGTCCTCGCGCAATTTGGAGAACTGGGTCAGCGCAAACGCGAAGCCGGCGTCGTTCCCCAGCGCCCCCAGATCGCCCAGGTGGTTCGCCACGCGCTCGCGCTCCAGCATCAGCGCGCGCATCCACGAGGCGCGCACCGGCACCTCCACCCCCGCCGCTTCTTCCAAAGCCATGCAGTACGCCCAGGCGTGCGCCACGGTCGAATCGCCGGACACGCGCCCCGCCAATAAATGCGCGCCCTCGGGCGGCAGCTGGGTAAAGCGTTTCTCGATCCCCTTGTGCGCATAGCCGAGCCGCTCTTCCAGCCGCAGCACCTTCTCCCCGACCACCGAAAAACGGAAATGCCCCGGCTCGATGATCCCCGCGTGCACCGGCCCGACGGGAATCTCGTGCACGCCTTCGCCTTCCACTCTTACGAACGGGTAGTCGGTGACGCCGCAGTCGTCGAACACTTCCTTGCCGGTGGAATTGCTGAGGAGCGGGTGATAGCCGTACGGCCAGGCGCCGTGGTTCAGCCAAGGCCGCCGATCGATCGCCTCCTCGGCGCTCAGGCCGAGCAGATCGCCCACCGCGCGCTGCATGCGCCCGGCAAAGTGAAACACCGGCGAAAGATCCGGATAGGTCGCGCCGCCCGCGAGCGGCAGCTCCGACCACACCAGCCCCTCGGGCGTGGCATACGCGGCGCAGACGAAGTACGCCTGCCGCCGCTCCGAGCCCCACAGCGCCACCAGCCGCCCGCCGCGCTCCAGCACCGCGCGCGCCGCGGCGACCCAGTTCTCCCGCTTCAGGACTTCGCGCCTCATCCGGCCACCATGCGCGCCGCCTCGCGGTACCAGCCCTCGAGGTACGGCGGGATGTACAAGCCCAGCATCAGCCCGAGCCCGAGGTGCACGAACACGGGGACGAGCGCCGGCGGGTGCGGCAGGGGCTTCAGGTCGGTCGCGCCGAACACCATCGGCTGCACGCGCTGGAACACCGAAGCGAACGCGACGCCCAGCGCCACGAGCAGGAACGGCGTCGCCCACGGCTGCTCGCGCATGGTCGTGGTGAGGATCAGGAACTCGCTCGCGAACACGCCGAAGGGCGGCATGCCGAGGATGGCGAGCGAGCCGAGCATCAGCCCCCAGCCCACGGTGGGATTGGCGCGCACCAGGCCGCGGATCTCGCTCATCACCTGCGTGCCGGCGTGCTGGGCGGCATGGCCCACGGCGAAGAAGATCGCCGACTTGACGAGCGAGTGCAC
This sequence comes from Burkholderiales bacterium, assembly GCA_040902335.1. Lineage (GTDB taxonomy): Bacteria > Pseudomonadota > Gammaproteobacteria > Burkholderiales > SG8-39 > JAABQT01. The sequence goes on along the minus strand of JBBDXL010000057.1, from coordinate 4,208 downwards.
CGTCATGTGCAGGAGCCCCGCGAAGGTGGCGACCGGCCCGCCGACGCCGAAAGCGAAGGTGATCAGGCCCATGTGCTCGATCGACGAATAGGCGAACATGCGCTTCACGTCGCGCTGGCGCGACAGGAAGAACGCCGCCACCACCACCGAGAGCAGCCCGAAGGCCATCATCATCTGGCCGGCAAGCCCCGGGCCGAGCGCGCCGTCGGTAAGCACCTTGCAGCGCAGCACCGCGTACAGCGCGACATTCAGGAGCAGCCCGGAGAGCACCGCGGACACTGGCGTCGGGCCCTCGGCGTGCGCATCGGGCAGCCAGTTGTGCACCGGCACGAGCCCGACCTTGGTGCCGTAGCCGACGAAGAGGAACGCAAAGGCGAGCGCCATGATGCGCGGGTCGAGGCTCGTCTTGATGGTGTCGAGGTGCGTCCAGAGGAGCGCGCCCTCGGCCCCGGCGCCCGCGCGCTCGGCCGCCATGTAGAGGAGCACCGTGCCGAAGAGCGCCTGCGCGATGCCCACGCCGCACAGGATGAAGTACTTCCACGCGGCTTCCAGGCTGGCGGCGGTGCGGTAGACGCTGACCAGCATCACGGTGGCGAGCGTCGCGGCCTCCATCGCCACCCACAGGATGCCCATGTTGTTGGTGGTGAGCGCGAGCAGCATCGTGAAGCTGAACAGCTGGTACATGCTGTGGTACAGGCGCAGGCGCCGCGGAGTCATGCGCCCATGCTCCTGCTCGACGCGCATGTAGGGGCGCGAGAAGATCGCCGTGGTGAGCGCGACGAAGGCGGTGAGCGCGACCAGGAACACGTTCAGCGCGTCGATGGCGAACTCGCGCCCGAGGGCGAACAGCGGCCCGGCGGCGACGACGCGCGCGGTGAGCAGCGCGGCCGCAAGAAAGGTGCCGAGGCTGAAGGCGATGTTCAGCTCGGGGGCGTGGCGGCGCTGCCCGACCAGCGCGAGCGCGATCGCGCCCGTGAGCGGCACGCCGAGCAGGCAGACGAGCGCCACGACGCTAGTCATCCTTCAGCTTCTCCAGGTGGCGGATGTCGAGGCTGTCGAACTGCTCGCGGATCTGGAACAGGAACACGCCGAGGATCAGGATGCCGACCAGCACGTCGAGCGCGATGCCGAGCTCCACCACCATCGGCATGCCGTAGGTGGCCGCGGTGGCGGCGAAGAACAGGCCGTTCTCCATGGCGAGAAAGCCGATCACCTGCGGCACCGCCTTGGAGCGCGTGATCATCATCATGAAGGACAGCAGCACGCAGGCGAGCGCGATGCCCAGCGTGCCGCGCGCGATGGACGCGGCGAGGCCGGCGATCGGCGCCGCGAGGTAGAAGGCGAAGATGACGAGCACGATGCCCGCGATCAGCGTCGTGGGCACATTGATCAGCATTTCCATGTCCCAGCGCACGTTGAGGCGGTTGATCACCCGGTGCAGGAGCCAGGGGATGAGGAGCACCTTCAGCGCGAGCGTCATCCCGGCCGAGACGTAGAGGTGCGGCTGGCGCGTGGCGTAGCCCATCACCGCGGTCGCCGCCACCAGCACCACGCCCTGCAGGGTGTAGAGGTGGATGAGCGACAGGATGCGGCGCTGCGCCAGCATGGCGAACGCGAGCAGCAGCAGCAGCGCCGCGAACAGGTTCACCAGCTGCTGCATCAGCCCGCTCATTGCGGCCCCGCGCCGAGCAGGATCTTCACCAGCATGGCGATCACCGCCAGCATGAACGCCATGCCGAGGAATTCGGGCACGCGGAAGATGCGCATTTTCGCGCTCAGCGTCTCCAGCAGCGCGAGTAGAAAACCCGTGGCGGCGAGCTTCGCGACCAGCACCGGCGCCGCGGTGAGCAGCGCCGCCGGCGCCTGCGCGTGCGCCACGCCCCAGGGCGCGAACAGCGCCATGCCGATGCAGGCGTAGGCGAAGAGCTTGAGCGCCGCGGCCCACTCGATCAGGGCGAGATGGCGCCCGGAGTACTCCAGGATCAGCGCCTCGTGCACCATGGTGAGCTCGAGGTGCGTCGCCGGGTTGTCGACCGGCACGCGCGCGTTCTCGGCGAGCGCCACCATGATGAGCGCCACCGCGGCGAGCGCGAGGCTCGGCTGGATGCCGATCTCCTGGGCCGAGAGCGTGCGCACGATGCTGGTGAGCGAGGTCGAGTTCGAGATCAGCGCGGCGGTGAAGAACACCATGAGCAGCGCCGGCTCGGCGAGGAAGCCGACCAGCATCTCGCGGCGCGCGCCGAGGCTGCCGAAGGCGGTGCCGACGTCCATGGCGGCGAGCGCGGCGAACACGCGCGCCAGCGCGAACAGGCCGACCAGCGCGATGGCGTCGGCGGCGGGCGAGAGCGGCAGGTCGGTCGAGAGCGTCGGCACGATGCCGCAGGCGAGCGTCATGCAGCCGAAGATGACGTAGGGCGCGGTGCGGAACAGCGGGCTCGCGTTCGCCGCCAGCACCGAGTCCTTGTTGAACAGCTTGTGCAGCACGCGGTAGGGCTGCAGCAGCCCCGGTGCCGTGCGGTTCTGCAGCCAGGCGCGGCACTGGCCCACCCAGCCCGCGAGCAGCGGCGCGAGCGCGAGCGCGGCGACGATCTCGAGCGCCTGCGAGGCGAGGCCGAGCACGCTCATCGCGTCACCCAGATGAGTACCGTGATCAAGGTGGCGAAGCTGTAGAGCAGGTAGATCGCGATCCGGCCCCGCTGCAGCGTGCCGATGACGCGCGCGGTGGACTCCACCAGGCGCGCGAGCGGCAGGTACAGCCAGTGCCAGAAATGGTCGCCCACCTCGACGGCGTAGCTCGGGCGCGCATCGAACGCGCTGGGCAGGTCGCGGCGCATGCGAAACAGCGGCTCGAAGATCTGCCGCACCGGCTGGCCGAAGCCCTCGGCGGTGTCCTGCATGCGCGCCGTCTGCCACGGAAAGCCGCAGTCCCAGGGCGCGGCGCGGCGCAACCGCCCGTGGTACAGGCGCCGCACGAGGACGTAGGCGAGGCCGAAGCTCGCCGCCACGCCGGCGAAGAAAATGAGCGGGCCGTAGCTCGCGCGCTCCGCCGCCACCGGCACGAGGAGCCAGCTCGACCCGGAATCCGGCAGGCGCGCGCCGACGAGGAGCTCGGTCACCGGGGCGAGCAATTCGATGCCTTGCACGGGAAACAGCCCCAGCGCGACGCAGCCCGCCATCAGCCAGACCATGCCGAGGCGCTCCCAGGAGCCGGCGTCGTGGGCCGCGGCGAGCTTTTCCTCGCGGTGCCGGCCGAGGAAGATGACGCCGTAGAACTTCACCATGGTGTAGCCGGCGAGCGCCGCGACCAGCGCGATCACCGCGGCCACCGCGGGCACCAGCATGTTGAGGAAGGCGTTCGGCAGTCCCGGCGTGAACAGGAAGCTCTGCAGCAGCAGCCACTCGGAGACGAAGCCGCCGAGGGGCGGCAGCCCGGCGCTCGCCAGCACGCCGAGCAGGCAGGCCCAGCCCACCCAGGGCATGACGCGCAGCAAGCCCCCCAGCCGGCCGAGGCTGCGCTCGCTTGTCGCGTGCAGCACGGCGCCGGTGGCGAGGAATAGCAGCGCCTTGAAGAAGGCGTGGCTGGCGACGTGGTAGAGCGCGGCGGTGAGCGCGAGCGCCGCCACCGCCGGCATCCGGTACGCGGCGAACAGCAGCGCGAGGCCGATGCCGGCGAAGATGAGGCCGATGTTCTCGATCGAAGACCAGGCGAGCAGGCGCTTCATGTCCGTCTGCACGGCGGCGAACACCACGCCGAACACGGCGCTGGCGAGCCCGAGGGCGAGCACCAGCACGCCCCACCACCAGAGCTGCACCGGCAGCAGGTCGTAGGCGACGCGCAGGAACCCGTACACCGCGGTCTTCAGCATGACGCCGCTCATCAGCGCCGACACCGGCGAGGGCGCCGCCGGGTGCGCCTCCGGCAGCCACACGTGCAGCGGCACCAGGCCCGCCTTGGCGCCGAAGCCGAGGAGCGCGAGCAGGAACGCCACCGACGCCCAGAACGGCGACAGGTGCTGCGCGCGCATGTTGGCGAAGCTGTAGTCGCCGGTATTCGCCTGCAGCACGCCGAAGCACAGCAGGATGCCGAGCGCGCCGATGTGCGCGATCAGCAGGTACAGGTACCCGGCGCGCCGGATCTCGGCGATGCGGTGATTGCTGATGACGAGGAAGAACGAGGCGAGCGCCATCGTCTCCCACATCACCATGAA
>JBBDXL010000056.1:0-6196 GCA_040902335.1 Burkholderiales bacterium | reverse complement strand
AAGGCGGTGCTCACGCCGACCGGGGAGCTCCTCTATCGCCGCGCGAAGACGCTCCTCGAGAACACGGCGCGGCTGGAAAAAGCCGCGCGCGAGCTCGCCAAGGGCTGGGAGCCCGAGATCCGCATCGCCGTGGACATCCTGTTCCCGACCTGGCTGCTGCTGCAGTGTTTCGGCGAGTTCTGCGCCGAGCACCCAGATACCCATCTCGAGCTCTACGAAACGGTGCTCGGCGGCACCGAGGAGGCGCTCGCCGCGCGGCGCGTAGAGTTCGCCATCGGCACCCGCGTGCCCCAGGGCTTCGCGGGCGACATCCTGATGCCGGTGCGCACCGTGTGCATGGCCGCCCCGTCGCACCCGCTGCATCGGTTGGGACGCGAGCTGACCGTGGAGGACCTGCGCCGGCACCGGCACATCGTGATCCGCGACTCCGGCGAGCAGCGCGTGCGCTCCGCGGGGTGGCTCAACGAGCAGCGCCTGACGGTGTCGAACAAGGCGACCGCGATCCACGCCGTGACGACGGGGATGGGCTATGCCTGGTACCCGGAAGACAGCGTGCGCGGCGAGCTCGAGCGCGGCGCATTGAAGCCCCTGCCCTTGCGCGAGGGCGCGGAGAAAGCGGGGACGATCTACCTCATCTTCGCCGACCCCGAGGCGGCCGGGCCGGGAACGCTGCGCCTGGCGGAGATCATCCGCCAAGGCGTCGCGCGCGAATGCTCTAGAAGAGCTGGATGAGGATCAGCACGATGCCGATGAGCGACACCAGCCAGGACAGCGTGCGCACGTACGGGAGTCCGCCGAGGTAGCACACCGCGTAGGCGACGCGCCCCCAGAAAAAGAGCTGCGCGCCGAGCAGCGTCATGTTGTTGGTAGTGCCCGCCGCCACGGCGGCGAGTACCACCGCGGCAAAGAGAACCAGGTTCTGCGCCATGTTGACGTTGGCGCGCTGCGCGCGCCCACCCCAGCCGGGCAGCTCGGGCAGGTTCTCGCGGTTGGCGAACGCGGTCATCAGGCCCTTCTGGCTCACCAGCGCCTGCACCGTGGCCAGCATGTGCACGATCGCCAGCACCACCGACCATGCGAGCAGCGTGAGTTCCGGTTTCATGGTTGTTCCCTCCAGGTGAGCGCGGTTTGGCTGCCAACACGCGCGCTGCGTACACTATTCCGCATGCCCGCGCTGCGCAAGATCATCCACCTCGACATGGACGCGTTCTACGCGTCCGTGGAGCAGCGCGACGATCCCGCGCTGAAAGGCAAGCCGGTCGCCGTGGGCGGCTCGCCGCAGGGACGCGGGGTCGTCGCCGCGTGCAGCTACGAGGCAAGGAAGTTCGGCATCCGCTCCGCCATGCCGATGGCGCGCGCCGTGCGCGCCTGTCCCGAACTGGTGATCGTGCGGCCCGACTTCGCCAGGTACCGCGAGGTATCTCAGCAAGTGATGGCCATCCTGCGCGCGGTGACGCCGCTGGTGGAGCCGCTGTCGCTCGACGAGGCCTACCTCGACGTCACCGAGAACGCGCTCGGCCAGCCGCTCGCCATGGAAGTGGCGAAGTACCTGAAGTCGCGCATCTTCGTCGAGACCGCTCTGACGGCGTCCGCGGGCGTCGCGCCGAACAAGTTCCTGGCGAAGATCGCCTCGGGCTGGAACAAGCCGAACGGATTGACGGTGATCGCGCCGGAAAGGGTCGAAGCCTTCCTGCAGAAGCTGCCGGTGGAGGCGCTGTGGGGCGTGGGGCCGGTGACGGCGAAAAAGCTGCGCGCCATCGGCATCGAGAAGCTGGTGGACGTGCGAAGCGCCGACGAGGCGCGGCTGCGCAAGGCGGTGGGCGGCCTTGCGCAGTGGTTGCAAAGACTTTCCCATGGCGACGATCCGCGCCAGGTGACGCCCGACCGGCCGTGGAAGTCGATCTCCGCCGAAGACACCTATCCCGAGGACCTCGTGGAACTGAAGGAGATGCGCGCGGAGATCGAGCGCCTGGCGCGGCGCGTCGCGGCGCAGGTGGCGAAGAAGGGCCTGGTGGCGCGCACCGTGACGATCAAGGTGCGCTACGCGGACTTCACCACCGTGACGCGCAGCCACACCGAGGAGCCGGCGACGCACGACGCCGCGCGTATCGCCGCTCGTGCGCTGATGCTGCTCGAGCGCACTGACGCGGGAAAGAGGTCGGTCCGGCTGCTGGGCGTGGGGGCGCACGGGCTCGGCGGCGTGGCGCGCGCCGCCGCCACGCCCGAGCCGCTGCCCTTCGCGGACTAGAGCTTCTTCAGCGCGCCCGCGGCGCGTGCCGCGTCTTCGGCCGAGTCGAGCGCGAGGAAGGCGCGGAAGTTGCGCCCCACCGCGGTGGCCGAGAGCGCGCGGAAATTGATGCCCGCGTCCGCCATGGCGCGCGCGATCGCCGCCGTGGTGCCGGGCTTGTCGGCGCCCTCGATGCGCAGCATGTGCATGTCCGGCGCCATGGCGAGCCCCGCGGCCTGCGCCGCCGCCACGACCTTCTTGCCCTTCACCGGCAGGACGAAGAGCAGGCCCCGGCCCGGCATCTCCGGGGCGCGGCGCGCGAACGCGAACTCGAAATTGGCGCCCGCCTGCGCCACCGGGTCGAGGACCGCCGCGGCGCCGCCCGGGCGGTCGTCGATCGTCGCCTTCCACATCTCCGCGCGCGTGACTTTGAGTTTCATGGTCCACCTCCTTTAGGCGCGCAAAGTATAGGCCCGCGGCGGGCCGCGCGGGGGCCCGTCTCCGACTCAACAGCGCGCGAGCACCCGTCCCGGGCGCGCGCCGGTCGCCTTGCCGTCCTGCCACACGGTCTCGCCGTTCACGATCACCGCCTCGATCCCCTTCGCCGGCTGGATCGGCCGCGCGAAGGTGGCGGCCTCGTCCACCGTGCCCGCGTCGAAGACGGTGACGTCGGCAGCGAAGCCTTCCTTGAGAATTCCGCGGTCGGCGAGGCCGAAGGTCTTCGCCGTAAGCCCGGTCATCTTGTGCACCGCGGTCTCGAGCGGAAAGAGATTCAGGCCCCGCGCGTAATGCCCGAGCACGCGCGGGAAAGTGCCCCACAGGCGCGGGTGCGGCGCGGCGTCGTGCGGCAGGCCGTCCGAGCCGACCATGGTCGATGCGAAGGCGAGGATGCGCTGGACGTCGGCTTCGTCCATCGCGAAGTACACCGCGCCCGCGGGAAGGAGCTTCTGCACGGCTTGCTCCGTGGCGAGACCGAGCTTTTTCCCGATCTCCGCCAGGTCCATTCCCGCGAGCTCGGGGTGCGGCTTCGACCAGGTGACGAGCACGCGCGTCGCGATGCGCGCGCGGCTCATCGTGAGGATCGTGGAAGCCGCGCAGTACGGGTAGCAGTCCAGGCCGATCGCCTGGCCGCGCATGCGCGCTTCGATCAGGGGCAGCGTCTCGCTCGAGCGGCCGTGGTTCAATTTTCCCATCAGCTTGTGGTGCGAGACCACCACCGGCACGCCGAGCTCGCGGCCGATGCGGAACGTCTCTTCCAGTGATTCCATCACCCGGTCGCCCTCGTCGCGCATGTGCGTGCAGTAAAGGCCGTTGCGTTTCGAAAGGGGCCGGCACACCTCGATCACCTCTTCCGTTGTCGCGGCGCTCGCGGGCTCGTACCACAAGCCCGTGGACACGCCGATCGCGCCCGCGGCGAGCGCCGCGTCGGCGAGCGCGCGCATGCGGCCGATCTCGCTCGCGCTCGCCGGCCGTTCCAGCTTGTCCATCGTCTGCACGCGCAGCGTGGAATGACCCACGAGGAGCGCGCAGTTGCTGGCGGCAGGCTTGGCGCGCAGCTCTTCCACGTAGGCGGCGAAGGTGGGAAATCGGAACCAGCCGCCGTCGGCATCGAGCAGATCGAGCGGCGGAACGGGCTTCATGCCGGCCGGCGCCGGCGCGAGCGAGATGCCGCAGTTGCCGGCGACGACCGTGGTCACGCCCTGGCTCGCCTTGGGCGCCATGTCGGGGGCGGAAAGGAGCAGGCGGTCGTCGTGCGTGTGCGCGTCGATGAAGCCGGGGGCGACGATTTTTCCCGAAGCGTCGATCTCAGCGTCGGCGCGAGCGTTCTTCAGGTCGCCGATGGCGGCGATGCGGCCGTCCTCGATCGCGACGTCGGCGGCGTAGCGCGGCGCGCGCGTGCCGTCGATGACGGTGCCACCGCGGATCAGCAGGTCGTAGCGTTCAGTCATCACTGCAGCCGGTAGGGCTCGAGCCGCAGGTCCTCGAGCCGCGCGCCGAGCATGACGATGGCGCCGTGGCGCCGGTTGTCGCCGGTTTCGGAGAACTCGAACACGTAGGTGCGCCGCAGCCGCAGCCGCCCCGCGTCGTCGCGCGCGAGGCGCAGCCGCGCGAACGCCACCGTCTCGTCGAGCAGCTGCACGCCGTAGCGCGCGCAGGCCGCGCGCCCGGCCGCCACCGCGTGCTCGCGCGCGCGCAGGCTGTCGCGCCACAGCCAGGCGGCGGCGAGGATCACGGCCAGGGCGGCGAGCTCCCAGGGCATGGCGCAAGCATATACTTTCCGCATGGCCGTCAAGCTCAACCACACTATCGTGCACGCGCGCGATGCGCGCGCCGCGGCGGACTTCTACGCGAGCGTCTTCGGCTTCGGCAAGCCAGTGCCCTTCGGCCCCTTCCACGACGTCGAGACCGCGAACGAGGTGACCCTGGCCATCCTCGAGACCGACGAGAAGTTCGAGCCGCAGCATTACGCCTTTCTCGTGAGCGAGGCCGAGTTCGACCGGATCTTCGGGCGCGTGAAGGCCCGCGGGCTCGATTACTGGGCCGACCCCGGAAAGAAGGAAAAAGGGAAGAACAACACCCACTTCGGCGGGCGCGGCGTGTACTTCGAGGACCCGGGCGGGCACCTGCTCGAGATCATTACCAGGCCTTACGGCAGCGGCTAGAGATTGCGCGCCGAGACGCGCAGCTTCACTCGGGTCGACTTCTGCAGCGCCTGCACGATATCGAAAAAGTTCTCCGTGCTCGGATTGCCGCGTTCCGCGAGCATGCGGTGCAGGCTCTTGGAGGGCTTCTTCACTTCTTGCGCCAGCGCCTCGAAGCCGATGGTGGCATTCACGAGATCGCGCAGCATGGCTTTCCCGGTGCGCGTGTCCCCGGCGAGGTAGGCGTTCAGCGCCTGGGTGAGCATAGCCTCGCGGAACCTGGCGTCGCGCCGCGCGCGTTCGACCATCGTCTCCTTGAAGTCTCTCGTCAGTGCCATGTCGTCCCTACGCCCTCTTACGGCGCTTGTAGTCCTGCCAAGCCTCCTGTGCCCGGGCGATGGCGGCGCTCTGCCCCTTCTTTGCGCTGCCGCCCAGAAGCACCGCCACCGTGTCGCCGTCGTTGCCGAAATAGACCCGATATCCCGGTCCGAAATCGACCCTAAGCTCGAACACACCGCCCCCGGCGCCTTCCACCCTCGAGAAGTTGCCCTGTTCGAGTCGATAGAGGTAGGCGCCGACCCGGGCGGCGGCCGCCGCATCCAGGCCATCGAACCAGCGCCGGAACGCCGACCGGCCGGATGCGTCGAGATACTCGAGAACCCGGATCGCAGACATGGCTATGGTAACACAGGTGTTACCAGAAGGGTCGGCGTCGGCATAACCCGTCAACGCGCGAGCAGCCAGGACGGATGACATTGGCCGGCACCCTTGTTCGCCGCCCGGGGATGTGTCACCGTCTTCGGTGTTCGCATCCGTTGGGGGCAAACGGCATGCTGCGGGACACGGCTTCCTCGACCCACCTGGCGCAGGCGCCGCCGCGCGAGGTGTTCGCCGCCATCGCCGCGGCGCTCGACGCGCGCGTCATCGGCCAGCAGGCGCTGACGCAGCGCCTGTTGATCGCGCTGCTTTGCGACGGCCACGTCCTCGTAGAGGGCGTGCCGGGCCTCGCCAAGACCACCGCGGTGAAAACGCTCGCCGAGCTGCTGGAGGCGGACTTCCACCGCATCCAGTTCACGCCGGACCTCCTGCCCGCCGATCTGACCGGCACCGAGGTGTTCCGCGCCGAGACCGGCACCTTCGAGTTCCGGCCCGGGCCCGTCTTCCGCAGCCTGGTGCTCGCCGACGAGATCAACCGCGCGCCCGCCAAGGTGCAGTCGGCGCTGCTGGAGGCGATGGAGGAGCGCCAGGTGAGCGTCGGGCGCGCGACCTACGCGCTGCCCGAGCTCTTCATGGTGATGGCGACGCAGAACCCGATCGAGCAGGACGG
>JBBDXL010000055.1:0-39814 GCA_040902335.1 Burkholderiales bacterium | reverse complement strand
CGGTGCTGGTGCTACGGTAGTTGCTTTACTTGCCGGCGGATTCCGCTACGAAGCGGGAGACGGCCTCGATCTGTTGTGGAGTGAGCTTTTCGCGAAACGCGGGCATGATCCCCACGCCGTTGCGCACCGCCTGCAGCGCCTTCTCCAAATCGGGCTTGAGCTCATCGAGCGAAGGCCCGATCGTGCCCTCGGCCCCTGCCGCCTTCAGCGTATGGCAGAGATGGCAGGGCGGCTGCGAGAGCTCCATGAACACCTTGCGGCCGAGCTCGTCGCCCTGCGCCGCGAGCGGCAGGGCGAGCGCCAGCCCTGCCACCAGCAGCGCCGCCCTCACGCCACAATCACTTTCACCGCGTGATCGCGCCAGCCGTTGTGCGTATACCCGCGCTCGTTCTCCACGCGCAGCTCGGCCTGGACCTGCCCGTCGTAGGCGGTGGCGCGGCTCGTGATGGTGTAGGTGCCGACGCTCAGGCGCACCGGCAGCACGAACCTGCGCCAGGCGTACGGCCCGAGCAGCGGGCCGGAGAAGGAGGCCGGCAGCCAATTCCCGCCGCCGTCGACCGACACGTCCACGCCCTTGACGGCGCTCGAGCCGCTGAAGGCGACGCCATGGATCTGCACCAGGCCGGCGCGCACCGGGCCCTCGCCCGCGGGATGCGTGACGAACGACTTGAGGTTCATCTCCCACATCGACGGCTGGTTCGGCGCGCCTTTCACGCCGACGCCGCGCACGCGATAGCCGGAGGTCTGGATCTTGGCCTTCGTCTCGTCGGCCGTAAAGGCGAGGCGTTTCACGTACTTGACGTTGTTCACGCCGTAGTAGCCGGGGATGACGACGCGCAGCGGCCCGCCGTGCGCGAGCGGCAGGTCCACGCCGTTCAGCTCCCAGGCGAGGAGCGCGCGCTCCATCATGTTCCAAGGCACCGAGCGCTCGACCTGCACGCTCTTCTCGTCGATGCCGGGCGGGATGGTTTCACCGCCGGTGCTGGTCATGTAGCGCATGCCCTGGCGCACGCCGCCCAGCGCCGCGACCACCGTCTTGACCGGGACGCCGGTCCACATCGAGCAGCCCGCGGCGCCCACTTTCCACTGCGAGCCGCTCGCCTTGTGGGCGAAGAAGCCGCGGCCATTGCCCGAGCACTGCAGCACCATGGCGACGGTCTCGATGCCCATGGTCTTCAGCTCGCCCACGGTGATGGAGCGCGGGCTGGTGACGCCGTTGAATTCCACGCTCCAGGCGTCGGGATTCGCCAGGATGGACGCGCTCGGCGCGGCGATGTTGTTGCGCAGGAAGAGAATATCGTTGTCGGTGAGGACGCCGTCGCCGAAGGCGCTGCGCTTGGTCTCGATCCCGTTGGCCGAATGTACGATCAGCCGATCGATGTCCTTCCACGCGGCCACCGGCGGCAACGGCTTGCCCTGCGCGAAGGCCGCAGGCGCCAAGCCGGCGAGGCCGGCGGCGGCGGCGCCGCCCGCGCTCGTCAAGAGGAATTGGCGACGGTTCCGGTCGAGGCTCGTTTTCATGGCTCCTCCTTTTGTCTACCTGCCCAAACGGGATTCTCCACCTAAATGCCGTCCCCGCAAGCGCAGTCTGCGCTTATCGGCCCATAAACGGGGCGCTATTCGAGGTCGGTCTGCAGCATGCGCGGCGCTTCCGCAACGCTCTCCAGGGTGAAATAGACGCGGCCGATCTCGCGCCCGTCCTCGGTCTCGACCTGCACCTTCCAGCGCCCGGGCTGGTAGTTCGCCTTGTAGCCGTAGCCGCGAAAGCCCTGCTCGCGCCCGCCCACGATGTCGATCGGAATCGAATCCTGCAGCAGCCAGCCGTGGCCGCCGGGCTCCCAGTACCAGCGCATGCGCACGCGGTCGGCGAAGCGCGCCGGCGAGAAGATGCGGAAGAAAACGACCACCCGGTCGCCGCGCTGCGCGCGGAAAACCTGGTCGCCGTTGTGCCAGAAGCGCCACCACGGCCGCTCGTGCGCGAGGCGGTAGCCCTCCTCGGTGCGCTCGACCGCGTGGTACACGCCGATGAAGGGGATGGAAAGCGGCGCCGGTGGAATGATGCGCAGCATGTAGGACGCGAGGAACGCCACCAGCACGAAGCCCAGCGGCAGCAGGATCTGGCGGCGCGCGGCCGCGAACTGGCCGGGCTGGCGGCGCCGGATCCACTCGGCCGCCGCCGCGAGCGGCAGCGCGCCCGCCAGCATCGACAGCAGGAACACGCCGAGGCCGATCGAGCCGACGGCGACCGGCACCACGATGGCGGCGAACGACAGGTAGCACAGGCCGAGCAGCGCGAACTTGAAGTGCAGGCCGAGCGCCTTGACGCGCCGCGACTCGTTCGCCACCACCAGCACGACGAGAAAGGCGAGAAAGCCGAACGAGACGAGCAGCGACGAGCTCTTGAAGAAGAAGATCGCGTACAGGTTCATCAGCGCGCCGAGCGCGAAGTGGATCGCCGCCGAACGGTACTCGTAATACCAGTGCCAGAGCCGCGGCTGGCCCGCAAGCTCGGGCGTGCGCGCGCCCTGCTCGAGCAGCATGTGCAGCAGCACGGCGGTGACGGCGGCCAGATACAGCGCCTGCTGGCCGATCGTCACCCAGGAGTCGATGCGGCCCACCGTGACGATGTCGAACACGAAGCCGCCGGCGAAGAAGGCGACCGCGATTTCGCGCTCGTTGCGGCCGAAGTGGAGCCTGAGCCGCTCGAGCGCCGACGCCGGCGCGGCCGTTGCGTGGGGCTGCGTCATCGAAGCGGCCATTGTATCGATTGTCCCGGCGCGGCCGCCGGCGGCTTGTAGACTGCGGCCATGTCAGTCCGGTCCGTGTCCGCCGTCCTCCTGCTCGCCCTGGGGCTTCTCGGCGCGCCCGCGCCGCCCCACGCCCAGCCGGAAAAGCGCGTGGTCTACGTGGCGCCCATCGAAGGCATCATCGACCTGGGGCTCGCGCCCTTCGTGCGGCGCGCGATCGACGAGGCGGCGGGCGCGGGCGCCGCCGCGCTGGTGCTGGAAATCAACACCTTCGGCGGGCGCGTGGACGCCGCGGTGCAGATCCGCGACGCGCTGCTCGACAGCCGCGTGAAGACCATCGCGTACGTCAACAAGCGCGCCATCTCCGCGGGCGCCCTGATCAGCCTCGCCGCCGAGCACATTGTCATGGCCGGCGGCTCGACCATCGGCGCCGCGACGCCGGTGCAAGCAGGCCAGCCCGGCGGCGCCGCGCAGCCGGTGCAGGAAAAGACGGTGTCCTACGTGCGCAAGGAGTTCCGCGCCACCGCCGAGAGCCGCAAGCGCCCGCCGCTCATCGCCGAGGCCATGGTGGACGCCGACGTCGCGATCCGCGGCGTGATCGCCAAGGGCAAGCTCCTCACGCTCACCACCGACGAAGCGCTCAAGCACAAGCTCGCCGACTTTCGCGCCGACACGCTCGAAGCGGCGCTCGAGCGCCTGGGCCTCGGCGGCGCCGAGCTGCGGCGCGTCGCGCCCAACTGGGCGGAGAACCTGGTGCGCTGGCTCACCCATCCCGTGGTGAGCTCGCTGCTCGTCAGCATCGCCATGATCGGCATCCTGATCGAGCTGCGCACGCCCGGCTTCGGCGTTCCCGGCGCGGCCGGCGTGGCGAGCCTCGGTCTGTTCCTGTGGGGCCACTGGCTGGTGCAGCTTGCGGGCTGGGAGGAAATGCTGCTCGCGCTCGGCGGCGTCGTGCTGGTCGCGCTGGAGCTGCTCGTCATCCCGGGATTCGGCATCGCCGGCATACTGGGGATCCTCGCGCTGCTCGCGGCGCTGGTGCTGAGCATGCTCGGGCCCGGCGACACGCCGCAGTTCATCATGGCGACCGCGGCGCGCGTGGTGGGCGCGCTGCTCTTCGCCCTGCTCGCCAGCCTCGCGCTGCTGCGCTACCTGCCCCGGCTGCCGTTCGGGCGCCAGTTCATCCTGCAGACGGGGCTCGGCGCGGCGCAGGGCTACGCCTCGGCGCCCGAGGGCGACCGGCGCTGGCTGGGAAAGCGCGGCCGCGCCTCCTCCCCCCTGCACCCCTCCGGCATCGCCGAGATCGACGGCGAGCGCGTGGACGTGGTGTCCGACGGGGAACTCATCGATGCCGGGGAACTCATAAAAGTAATCCGCGTGGACGGCAACCGGATCGTGGTCCACCGCACGACGCCAACGACAAATTCCAACGAGGGGGCATAGGACATGACGGGACTGGAAACGGGACTCACGGGCGGCTTGGGCCTGCTCATCGTAGTCATCGCGGCGCTGGCGCTGATCCTGTACCTGGTGCCGATCCCGCTATGGATCGCCGCCTGGGCCTCGGGCGCCTACGTCGGGCTGTTCACGCTGGTGGCGATGCGCCTGCGGCGCATCCCGCCGAACACGGTGATCACCGCGCGCATCAGCGCCGTGAAGGCGGGAATCGCGATCACCGTCAACGAGCTCGAAGCGCATTTCCTCGCCGGCGGCAACGTGGTGCGGGTGGTGAACGCCATGATCTCGGCGGACAAGGCCAATATCCCGCTGCCCTTCAAGCGCGCGGCGGCCATCGACCTCGCGGGGCGCAACGTGCTGGAAGCGGTGCAGATGTCGGTGCTGCCCAAGGTGATCGAGACGCCGAAGATCGCGGCGGTCGCCAAGGACGGCATCCAGCTGATCGTGGTCTCGCGCGTCACGGTGCGCACCAACATCGACCGCCTGGTGGGCGGCGCGGGCGAGGAGACCATCATCGCGCGCGTCGGCGAGGGCATGGTGAGCACCATCGGCTCGGCGGTGAACCACAAGAGCGTGCTGGAGAACCCCGACCACATTTCCAAGCACATCCTGTCCAAGGGCCTGGACGCGGGGACGGCCTACGAGATCCTGTCGATCGACATCGCCGACGTCGACGTGGGCGAGAACATCGGCGCGAAACTCCAGATCGACCAGGCGAACGCCGACAAGCAGATCGCGCAGGCGAAAGCGGAGGAGCGCCGCGCCATGGCGGTGGCGCTCGAGCAGGAGATGCGCGCCCGCGTCGTCGAATCCGAGGCCGAGGTGCCGCGCGCCATGGCGGAAGCGTTCCGCCAGGGCAACCTCGGCATCATGGACTACTACCGCATGCAGAACCTGCGGGCGGACACGGACATGCGCGGCGTGATCGCGGGCACCGGGGGCGACGCCCCGGGCGCGCCGAAGAAGTAGCCGGAGGCCGCCATGGGCAAGTCCGGTTCGGAGCTGCTGGTCTACGGCCTCATCATCGCCGGCTTCCTGCTGTTCAACTACTTCGCGCAGAAGCTCGCCAGAAAGGCGCGCGAACAGCAGGCGGCAGCGGAGCAGGCGGCGGAGGCGCTACCCGAGGAAGCGGCAGAGCAGCTCGAGGACATCTGGAGCCGGGCACGCGCCGCGCAATTGGCGACGATCCAAGTGCCCGAGCAGCGCGCGCCGATGCCCGCGGCGGCCCCGCCGCCGCCGGCTGCGACGCGCCGGCTGTTTCGCACCCGACAGGACCTGCGCCACGCCATCGTCCTGATGACGGTGCTGGGCCCCTGCCGCGCGCTGGAGCCGCACGAGCGCCGCTAGCCTAGCGCAACAGCCGACGCACCAACGCGCCGATCACCCAAGCGCGCACGAACCACAGACGCAGCCGCGGAGAGGCGCCGGCGAGCGCCACCGCTGCTCCGAGCGCGAGGACCAGCGGCTCGGCGGCCGCGCGCCGTGCGCCGGCGACGGCGGTGACGATATCCGCGCGCTGCGTCGCGGAGCGCTCTACGAGCCCCGCGCGCCGGCGCGCGAGCGTTGCGAGCACCGCCCTCATTCGCGCGGCTCGAGCACCTTGGCGTCGCGCTCGAGCTCGCCGAGGCTGACGGCGAACGGGCGCACGCGCGCCTCGCGCCGCACGCGCCAGGCGACGAGCGCGGCTGCCGCCAAGAAGGCGACGGCGAGTCCCGCCGCCACCGCCACGCGCTGCTCGGGCGCCACCGCCATCACCAGCGCCACCGCGCCGAAGCCGAGCGCCAGCGCCGCGAGCAGGATCGCCGCCACCGCGCCCACCATGAGGAGCACCAGCCGCGCGAGCAGCTCCTGCATCTCTACGCTGAGCAGCTCGAGGCGCGTGCGCGCGAGGCCGAGCAGCGTCGCCAGCACGCCCTGCACGGACTGCAGCAGGCCCACGGCTATTTCCGCCCGAGGAGCAGCCCGAGCACCAGGCCGACGCCCGCGGCGATGCCCACGGCTGCCCAGGGGTTCCTGCGCACCTGATCCTCGATCTCGCGCGCGGCCTCGCGCGCGCTGTCGCCGGCGGCCGCGCCCGCCTCGTGCAGGCGCTCGCCGGACTCGGCGGCGGCCGCTTGCAGCAGGCTCTCGGCGTCGCGCACCACCGCGCGCAGGTCGGCCATCAGCTTTTCGTTCGTCGCGGGATCCATTGCGCTGCCCTCCGGGTAATGCGTCGATTGTATATAGTCGGGCGATGGCCAGCCTCTCGGAGCGGCATTACCTTACCCCACTATTCGAGCCCGCGTCGGTTGCCGTGGTCGGCGCTACCGAGCGGCAGGACGCCGTAGGCGCCGTGTTGATCCGCAACCTGCTCGAGGCGAAATACCGCGGCGCGCTGTTCGGCGTCAATCCGAAGTACCGGGCGGTGCACGGCGTGCGCTGCTTCGGCGCCATCGGCAAGGTGCCGCAGCGCGTGGATCTCGCGGTGATCGCGACCCCGGCGGCCACGGTGCCGGAGATCGTCGAGCAGTGCGGCAAGGCGGGCGTGCGCTCGGCGGTGGTCATCAGTGCCGGGTTTTCGGAAACCGGACCCGCCGGCGCAAAACTGGAACGTGCGATGCTGGAGAACGCACGCCGCCACCGCCTGCGCGTCGTCGGCCCCAACTGCCTGGGCCTGATGCGCCCGGAGCTCGGCCTGAACGCCACCTTCGCGCGCGGCGCGGCGCTGCCCGGCGCGCTCGGGCTGGTGGCGCAATCGGGCGCGGTGTGCACGGCGATGCTCGACTGGGCGCGCCCCAACGGCGTGGGCTTCTCCAGCGTCGTGTCGCTCGGCGGCTCCACCGACGTGGACTTCGGCGAAATCATCGACTACCTGATCGAGGACCTGAGGACCGAGCACATCCTGCTCTACATCGAGGGCGTGAGGAGCGCGCGCCGGTTCGTCTCGGCGCTGCGCGCGGCGGCGCGCGTCAAGCCCGTGATCGTCATGAAGGTCGGGCGCCACCCGGCGGGCTCGCGCGCCGCGGTGTCGCACACCGGCGCCATCGTCGGCCTGGACGACGTGTTCGACGCCGTGGTGAAGCGCGCCGGCGTGGTGCGCGTCGCCACCATCGGCCAGATGGTGGCGGCGGCGCAGGCGCTCTCCGTGCGCGTGCGGCCGCAGGGCGACCGCCTCGCCGTGGTCACCAACGGCGGCGGGCCCGGCGTGATGGCCGCCGATCGCGCCGCCGACCTCGGCATTGCGCTGGCGCAGCTCGCCGCGGGCACTTTCGAGGCGCTCAAGCCCGCGCTGCCCGCGCACTGGTCGCACGGCAACCCGCTCGACCTGATCGGCGACGCCGACGCCGCGCGCTACCGCGCCGCGGTCTCGGCCTGCCTCGCCGACGAAGGCGTGGACGGCGTGCTCGCCATCCTCACCCCGCAGGCGATGACCGAGCCGACCGCCGCCGCGCAAGCCGTGATCGACGCCGCGAAGGGCTCCTCCAAGCCGGTCCTCGCCTGCTGGATGGGCGAGGAGCAGACGGCGAGCGCGCGGCGCGCGCTCGCGCAGGCGCACATCCCGGTGTTTCGCACGCCCGACCCGGCGGTGGAGATGTTCGGGCACCTCTCGTCGTTCTACCGCAACCAGCGCGCGCTGCTGCAGACGCCGGGCCCGGTCGCGGCGCAGGGCGCGCCCGACCTCGCCACCGCGCGCGCCATCGTCGACGCCGCGCTCGCGGAGCGGCGCGAAGTGCTCTCGGAGATGGAATCGAAGGCGCTGCTGGCGGCCTTCCGCATCCCGATCGCGAAGACCGTCGTGACACGCTCGCCGCACGAAGCCATGCTGGTCGCGGGCGAGACCGGGTTCCCGGTGGCGATGAAGATCGATTCGCCCGAGATCACCCACAAGAGCGACGTGAACGGCGTGCGCCTGAACGTCGCCAGCGCGCAGGCGGTGCAGGAGACCTGGCAGAAGATCGTCGACGACGCCAGGCGCCTGCGGCCCGAGGCGCGCATCAACGGCGTCACGGTGGAGCCGATGGTGCGCCGCGCGCACGGCCGCGAGCTGATGGTGGGCGTGATCCGCGACCCGGTGTTCGGGCCGGCCATCGTCTTCGGCACCGGCGGCACCGCGGTGGAGGTGCACCGCGACCGCGCGGTGGCGCTGCCGCCGCTCAACGCGTTTCTCATCGACGACATGATCCGCGGCACGCGCGTGGCGAAGCTCCTCGGCGAATTCCGCCGCATGCCGCCGGTGGACCGCGCGGCGCTCGAAGAGGTGCTGCTGCGGGTGTCGGAGATGGTGTGCGAGCTGCCCGAGCTGGCGGAGCTCGACATCAATCCGCTGATCGCCGATCCGTCCGGCGCCATCGCCGTGGACGCGCGCGCCGTGCTGCGCCAGGGCGCGGCGCGGCGCGACCGCTACGGCCACATGGCGATCCATCCCTACCCCGCGCACCTCGTCTCCCGGTGGCAGCCGAGCGAGGGGCCGCCGGTGACGCTGCGGCCGATCCGGCCCGAGGACGCCGAGCTGGAGCAGGCCTTCGTCAAGAACCTGTCGGCCGAGACGCGCTACTTCCGCTTCATGGACACGCTGCGCGAGCTCACGCCGCAGATGCTCATGCGCTTCACGCAGATCGACTACGACCGCGAGATGGCCTTCGTCGCCACGGTGGACGAGGCGGGCCGCGAAACCGAGGTGGGCGTGGCGCGCTACGTCGCCAATCCCGACGGCGAGAGCTGCGAGTTCGCGCTGGTGATCGCCGACGGCTGGCAGAGGAAGGGCCTCGGGCGGCGCATGATGCAGCAGCTGATCGAGGTGGCGCGCGCGCGCGACCTGCGCAGCATGGTCGGCCACGTGCTCGGGGAGAACCGCGGCATGCTGGCGCTGTGCCAGAAGCTCGGCTTCGTCGTCTCCGACAGCGCGGAAGGGCCGATGGTGAAGCGGGTGACGCTCGCCCTGGCGGAGGCCTGAGCCGCTACAGGCCGAGGCTGCGCGCCACGAGCAGCGCCTGCGCGGTGCGCGCGTCCTCTTTCGGCACCACGGCGGCGACCGCGGCCCAGTCCGCTTCCTGCAGCAGCTCGGCGGCACGCGGCAGGATCATGCCTTCCTCGGTGGCCATGTGGCTGCGGTAGTAAGCGAGGAAGGTGGCCGCCGCCGCTTCGAGCTCGGCGCGCGGCGCGAAGCCGCCGTTGGCGGCGTTCTCCAGGCGCTCGAGGAGCGACTCTCCGGCGTAGGCGATGATGCGATGCTCCTGCAGCAGCCGGTTGACCGGGATGCGCAAGTCGGGGTCGCGCTGCACCATGCGCTCGAAAGCCAGGTCCTCGCGCGGATGATGCACGCCGTCCGCGTAGTGCCGCAGCCACAGCACGATGTCGCGCATCAGCTCGTAGTTGGGCTGCTCGCCCGAGTGGAACAGCGCCACTTCCTTTTCCAGCATGTCGAGCAGCCGGACGAAGCGCACGTGGTCGGCGTGCCATGCGACGATCGGGTTGGGCATGGCTTGAATGAAACACCGCGCTGCGGCGCGGCGCTTGACCTGGATCAAGCAGCACGCGCGCCCGCCCCGATTGAGCCGCGCAATGGCCGGCATCGCGATAAATCATTTGCTCGCCGCCCCGCCGCACAGTAGGCTTTTTCGCATGCGCGAAGGATCCCTCGAAGCCCCCACCCGCCACCCCCTGGACTGGCGGAACCCCGAGTTCTACGACGAGCAGAAGGCCGAGAAGGAGCTCGAGCGCATCTTCGGCATCTGCCACGGCTGCCGCCGCTGCGTGAACCTGTGCACCGCGTTCCCGACGCTGTTCGACCTCGTCGACAACTCGAAGACCCTGGAAGTGGACGGCGTCGCCAAGGGCGACTTCTGGAAGATCGTCGACCAGTGCTATCTCTGCGACATGTGCTACATGACCAAGTGCCCGTACGTGCCGCCGCATCCCTGGAACGTGGACTTCCCGCACGTCATGCTGCGCGCGAAGGCGGTGAAGTTCCGGCGCCACGGCGCGGGCCTGCGCGACCGGCTGCTGTCCTCCACCGACGCGCTCGGGAAGCTCGCCGCAATTCCGGTGGTGGCACAGGCGGTGAACGCCGTAAACAAGATGCCTGCGGCGCGCGGCCTCATGGAAAAGACGCTCGGGGTGCATCGCGAGCGCCAGCTCCCCGATTACGCGAGCCGCAAGTTCCGTTCCGCGGCGGCGCCGAGCCGCGCAAGCGCGGTGCGCGACGGCAAGAACACGCCGGGCAAGGTCGCGGTGTTCGCCACCTGCTACGTCAACTACAACGAGCCCGGCATGGGCCACGACCTGCTCGCGCTGCTCGAGCACAACGAGGTGCCCTACGTGCTGGTGGAAAAAGAGGCCTGCTGCGGCATGCCCAAGCTCGAGCTCGGCGACCTCGAAGCGGTGGCGAAGCTGAAGGAGAAGAACATCCCGCCCCTGGCGCGGCTCGCGCGCGAGGGCTACGCCATCCTCACGCCGGTGCCGTCCTGCACGCTCATGTTCAAGCAGAAGCTGCCGCTGATGTTTCCGCAGGACGACGAGGTGAAAGCGGTGCAGGAGGCGATGTTCGATCCCTTCGAGTATTTCGTGCTGCGCGCGAAGGACGGCCTGCTGAAGAAGGATTTCAAGCGGAAGCTCGGCAAGGTCTCGTACCACGTCCCCTGCCACTCGCGCGTGCAGAACGTGGGGCAGAAGACGCGCGAGATGCTGGAGATGGTGCCGGGCACCGAGCTCACCACCGTGGAGCGCTGCGCCGGCCACGACGGCACCTGGGGCGTGAAGCGCGAGTACTTCGACAACTCGATGAAGATCGGCCGCCCGGTGTTCCGGCAGATGGCCGAGCCCGGCCCGCACTACGTCAGCTCCGACTGCCCGATCGCCGCGCGCCACATCCGCCAGGGCATGGGCGAGGACGCGCCGCAGGCGAAAAAAATGCATCCTTTGACGTTGCTGAGGAAAGCGTACGGTATCTAGGCTGCTGCTCCTCGCGCTGCTCGCCGGCTGCGCGCCGCTCGCGCCGCTGCCCGAGGGCCAGTTCGCCTTCGGCGTGCTCGGCGATACGCCGTACTCCGAAAGCGAAATCCGCAAGCTCGACGGCCTCATCGAGCGCATCAACGCGCAGGACCTCGCCTTCGTCGTGCACGTGGGCGACGTCGGCACCAGCGCCCGGACGCAGGCCTGCGGCGACGCGTGGCTCGAGGCGCGTCGTGGGCAGTTCGCGAAGATCCGCCACCCGTTCGTGCTGCTCCCCGGCGACAACGAGTGGACGGACTGCGCGAAGCATGGCATGGACCCGCAATCGCGCCTTGCGGCATGGCGCCGGCTGTTCTGCGCCGGAGTGGGAGGCCTCGCGCTCGAGCGCCAGCCGGGATATTGCGAGAACGTGCGCTGGCAGGCGGGCAGCATGGCGTTCATCGGGCTGAACGTGCCCGGGGGCGGCAGCCCGGATCTGGGTGACGCGCGCATGGCGGCGACGCTCGAATGGCTCGACGAGAGCCTGGCGTTCGCCGAAGAGCGCCTCGCGCGCCGCATCATCGTGTTTCTCCACGCCGACCCGCGCTTCGAGCGGGTCGGCCGCAACGACGCCTATGCGCGGCTGCGCGGCGTGCTCGCGACACACAGCGCCTGGTTCAAGGAGCGCCTCGTCCTGGCGCACGGCGACACGCACGTCTACCGCGACGACGAGCCGCGTCCGGGCCTGCGGCGCGTACAGGTCTGGGGAGCGCCGCTCGTGTCCTGGCTGCGCGTCTCGCTCGCCGGCCAGTGGCTGCGCGTGGAATCCGGCTGGTAGCCGGGCTCAGCGCACCACGGTATCGATGACGATCTCGACGCCGCGCGCGTCGTTCGCCACCGGCGCGCTCGCGCCCTGCAGGTCGCCGGGTTGCGGCGTGGCGCCGCCGGACTTGGACACCCGCGCCGTCACCACGACGCGCGGGTGCGCGGAAATCGTCATGCCGGGCGCCATCGCCATCGCGTCGTCGAGCGCGAACTCGGCAGGCAACTCGCGCGCCCGACGCCGCAGTACGGCGAGCGGCATGGGCGGGCCTTCGGCGGCGCGCGCATAGATGAACACGGTGTCTTCGGGGTCGAATTTTCCCTTCAGTTGCGGCGAGATGCGCACCGTGCCGCGCAGCCCGGCTCGTGGCGGCGCGCTGGGCCCGCCGGCAAGCTGCGTCGCCTGCGCCACGTTGTCGCGGATCACCCGCGCATCCTCCGAATCCGGCGGCACCAGCGGCAGCATGCGCTGCCAGTAGTCCGCGGCCGCCGCGAACGCCTGGCGCTCGAAGGCGGCGGTGCCGGCGAGCGCCAGCGCCTTCAGGTTCCCCGGCTCGATCTCGAGCGCGCGCAGCACGAGCTTCTCCGGCTCGCCCTGGAGGCTGCGGCCGCGCGCCATGGCGAGCGCATCGGCGAAATCGGCCAGCAGCTGCGCATCGCGTGGCGCACGCAGCGCCGCCCTGGAGTACGCATCGACCGCCTCGCCGAAGCGCCCGAGCGCCGCGTACGAGCGCCCGAGCATCGTCCAGCCGTCCGCGTCGTCCGGGTTCTCGCGCAGGCGCGCCGCCAGACGCTCCACCATGACCTCGATCTGTTCCGCGGTGACTGCGTCGTGCCCAGGGCGCCCGGTCACGGCGGCGGGCGTGCCCACCGCGAAGTAGACCGCCAGCGCCGCGAGCGGCAAGGCGATGCCGACGAGCACTGCGGCGCGCCTGCCGCCGCGCGGCGGCGGGGTCGCCTCGGCAGCCGCATCGACATCCTCCAGCAGCCGCGCCTCGAGCTCGGCGCGCGCCTTCGCATGCTCGGGCGGCGCGAGCTTGCCGGCGGCGAGGTCGGCGTCGAGCTCGCGCCGCTGGTCGCGGTACACCGCGATGTTGGCCTCGCGCCGCGACACGCCCGCCGCCCCGCGCCGCGCGAGCAGCGGCCGCAGCACGAGCGCAAGCGCGAGCGCCGCCAGCGCGGCGCAGATCGCCCAGAACAGGGTCATTCGAGCAGGCGCGCGGCGCGCGCGCGCTCGGCGTCGGAGAGCTGCGGCCCGGGCACCCGGCGCCGCAGGAGGCGGCGCACCAGCACGGCGATGCCCAGGGCAAGCAGCAGGAACGGTCCGAGCCACAGCGCGAGCGTGGTGGCCTTGAACGGCGGTCGGTAGAGCACGAAGTCGCCGTAGCGCGCCACCATGAAGTCGAGGACGTCCTGCTCGCTCGCGCCCTGCTGCAGCTGCTCGCGGATCTGGTTCCTGAGGTCGACGGCGAGCGGCGCGTTCGATTCGGCGAGCGTCTGGTTCTGGCAGACGAGGCAGCGCAGCTCGTGCGCCAGGCCGGTGACGCGCTTTTCCAGCGCCGGGTCGGCCTGCGCCGCGGCGAGGCCCGCGGCGAGCGCCAGTACGAGCAGGCTAGCCCTCACGCGCGAGCTCCCGCAGCAGCGGCTGCACTTTCTTGCGCGACACCTCGGGCGTGAGCGGGCCGATGTGCTTGTAGCGGATCACGCCGCGCCGGTCGATGACGTAGGTCTCGGGCACGCCGTAGACGCCGTAATCGATGCCGATGCGCCCCGTCGCGTCGAACACCGAGAAGGCGAACGGGTCGCCGTTGCGCTTCAGCCACGGCAGCGCGTCATCGCGCGCGTCCTTGTAGTTGAGGCCGATCACCGGCGCGAGACGCGACTGCGCCAGCGCGGTGATTACGGGATGCTCTACGAGGCACGGCGGGCACCACGACGCCCACACGTTCAGCACCCAGACCTTGCCGAGCATGTCCTTCTGCGAGAAGGTCTTGTCGGGCGCGTGCAAGAGCGGCAGCTCGAACGCCGGCGCCGGCTTGCCGACGAGCGGCGAGGGCACCTCGCGCGGGTTGAGCGTCAGGCCCACGCCAAGCAGCAGCACGAGGGCGGCGAATGCCGCCACCACCCAGCCGAGCCTCACGCCACGGCCTCCGCGGCTTCGCGCCGCGCGGGCATCGCCACGCGGTAGCGGCGGTCGCTCGCCGCCAGCAGCCCGCCGAGCGCCATCAGCAGGCACCCGCCCCAGATCCAGTCGATGAACGGCTTCACCTGCGCCTTCACCAGCCAGGCGCCGCCCTCGAGCGGGTCGCCGAGCGATACGTACAGGTCGCGCGTCACGCCGGTGTCGATCGCCGCCTCGGTCATGGTCTGCTCCTGCACCGTGTACACGCGCCGCTCCGGGAACAGCACCGTCACCGGCCGGCCGTCGCGCGTGACGCTGACTCTCGCCTGCGCCGCGCGGTAGTTCGGCCCGTCCAGCGGCCGCACCGACTCGAGCCGGAACACGTAGCCGCCCAGCGCCAGCGTGTCGCCGGGGCGCATGTTCGCGTCCTGCTCCGCTTCGTAGCCCTTCACCAGCGTGACGCCGACCACGAACGCGGCGATGCCCAGGTGCGCGAGCACCATGCCGTAGTGCGAGCGCGTCTGGCGCAGGCCCCTGCGCAGGCTGAGCACGCAGGTGGCGGCGATCCACAGGGCGAGCGCGAGGCCGAAACCGACCAGCGCGTGCCACTGGCCGAAGGCGAACGGCAGCGCGAGGCCCACGGCGAGGCTCACCCCGAGCGCCCAGCGCAGCAGCACGGCGAGCTCGGGAAGGCTCGCGCGCTTCCAGCGCGCCAGCGGCCCGACGCCCATCAGGAACAGCGCCGGCGCCATCAGCGGCACGAACACGGTCTCGAAGTACTGCGGCCCGACCGAGATCTTGCCGCCGCTGAGCGCATCGAGCGCCAGCGGATAGAGCGTGCCGAGCATCACCGAGCCGGCAGCCGCGACCAGCAGCACGTTGTTGGCGAGCAGCAGCGATTCGCGCGACACGGGCGCGAACTCGCCGCCCAGGCCGATGCGCGCGGTGCGCCAGGCGTAGAGCGCGAGCGCGCCGCCGATCATGAAGGCGAACAGCCCGAGGATGAAAATGCCGCGCGCAGGATCCACGGCAAACGCGTGCACCGAGGTGAGCACGCCCGAGCGCACGAGGAAGGTGCCGAGCAGCGACAGGCCGAAGGCGACGATGGCGAGCAGCACCGTCCAGCTGCGGAACGCGCCGCGCTTCTCGGTCACCGCGAGCGAGTGAATGAGCGCCGTGCCGACGAGCCAGGGCATGAAGGAGGCGTTCTCCACCGGGTCCCAGAACCACCAGCCGCCCCAGCCGAGCTCGTAATACGCCCAGGCGCTGCCGAGCGCGATGCCGAGCGTGAGGAACGCCCAGGCCACAGTGGTCCAGGGCCGCGACCAGCGCGCCCAGGCGGCATCCAGCCTGCCCGAGAGCAGCGCCGCGACCGCGAACGCGTAGGCCACGGAAAAGCCCACGTAGCCCATGTAGAGCATCGGCGGATGGATCACCATGCCCGGGTCCTGCAGCAGCGGGTTCAGGTCGCGGCCATCGGCGGCGGCCGGGAACAGGCGCTCGAACGGGTTCGAGGTGAACAGCATGAAGGCGAGGAAGCCCGCGCTGATCACCCCGAGCACGCCGAGCACGCGCGCCGTCATCTCCTCGGGCAGGTGCGCGCTGAACAGGCTCACCGCGAACATCCACAGCCCGAGCATCGTGCACCAGAGCAGGAACGAGCCTTCGTGCCCGCCCCAGGCCCCGGCGATGCGGTAATGCAGCGGCAGCGCGCTGTTGGAGTGCTGCACCACGTACTGGACGGAAAAATCGTTGGCGGCGAAAGAATATGCGAGGCAGCCGAAGGCGAAGGCGACGAGCAGCGCCTGCGCCTGCGCCGCCGGCCGCGCCACGCCCATCCACGCCGCGTCGCCGCGCGCCGCGCCGGCGAGCGGCAGAATACCCTGCACCAGCGCGACGACGAGGGCGAGCGACAGAGCGAGTTGGCCGAGTTCCGGGATCATTTCAGCAGCAGCGTCTTCTGCGCCTGCTCGATCGCGTGCGCGGCATCCGGCGGCATGTAGTTCTCGTCGTGCTTGGCGAGCACCTCGCGCGCGCGGAACACGCCGTCGGCGCCGAGCGCGCCCTGCGCCACCACCCCCTTGCCCTCGCGAAACAGATCCGGCAGCGCGCCGCTGTACACCACGGGGATGCTCTTCGCCGTATCGGTGACCAGGAAGCGCACCTCGACGCCCGCACGCTTCACGCTGCCCGCTTCCACCATGCCGCCGATGCGGAACGTCTTGCCCTGCGGCGCCTCGTTGGCGGCCACCTGCGACGGCGTGAAGAAGAAGACCAGGTTCTTCTCGAAGGCGGACAGCACCAGCGCGGCGGCGATGCCGAGCGCCGCCACCCCCGCGCCGATCGCCGCCAGGCGCTTATGTCTTGGCTTCACGGGATCGTCTCCGCAGGAAATAGACCTCGAGGGCGAGGCAGGCGAGCGTCACCGCGTAGGAGCCCCACACGTAGAAGCCCTTGCCGCCCATCGCCCAGAACTCGCTCCAGCCGCCCCAGCTCATTCCCTCTCCCGGATAATGCAGCGCACGCGCGCGAGCGACGCGGCGATGCTGTACAGCCAGAACGCGAGCGCCATCAGCAGCATCCCCGTGAGCATGGTGCTCGCCATGCTCGGCGCCCGCGTCAGGCTCACCGAGGCGCCCTGGTGCAGCGTGTTCCACCACTGCACCGAGTAGTAGATGATGGGCACGTTCACCACGCCGACGATCGCCAGCACCGCGCCCGCGCGCTCGGCGCGGCGCGGGTCGTCGATCGCCGCCTGCAGCGCCATGAATCCTAGATACAGGAAGAGCAGGATTAGTTCCGAGGTGAGGCGCGCATCCCACACCCAGTAGGCGCCCCAGGTCGGCCGTCCCCACAGCGCCCCGGTCCACAGCGCGATGAAGGTGAACAGCGCCCCGGTGGGCGCCACCGCGCTCGCCATCATCGACGACAGGCGCGTGTTGAAGGCGAGGCCGATCGCCGCCCAGAACGCCATCACCACGTAGAGGAACATCGACATCCAGGCCGCCGGCACGTGGATGAAGATGATGCGGTAGGCCTCGCCCTGCTGCGCGTCGGTCGGCGCGACGAAGAAGCCCACGTACAGGCCCGCAATCGCGAGCAGCGCGGCGCCGGCGGCGCTCCAGCGCGCGATCGTCCCGGCGAGCGGGAAGAACGTCTGCGGGGAGGCGAACCAGAACCACTGGATGGCCGTGCTCATTCGGTAGAAATCCTCAAGGCCGCGGCGATCGCCCAGGGGGCGAACGCCGCCGCGATCACCAACAGCGCTGCGAGCAACTGCAATTGACCTTGCGGCGAGAGTCCCGCGGCCGCCATGTCGACGCTGCCCGCGCCCATGATCAGCACCGGCACGTACAGCGGCAGCACCAGCAGCGCGAGCAGCACGCCGCCGCCGCGCAAGCCCAGGGTCAGCGCGGCGCCGATGGCGCCGATCAGGCTCAGCACCGGCGTGCCGAGGAGCAATGATAAGGCAAGCGTGCCGTAAAGCGCCGCCGGAAGGTCGTACTGGAGCGCGATCAGCGGCGCGATCGCCACCAGCGGCAGCCCGGAAATCAGCCAGTGCGCGAGCACCTTTGCCGCCACCACGACCCCGAGCGGCGCCGCGCCGAGCAGCATCTGCTCGAGGGTGCCGTCGGCGTGGTCGGCGGCGAACAGGCGCGAAAGGGAAAGCATCGACGAAAGCAGCGCCGCCACCCAGATTACCCCTGGCGCCACCGCGCGCAGCAGGTTCGGCTCGGCCCCGATGCCCAGCGGAAACAGGCTCGCGACGATGACGAAAAACAGCAGCGCCGTGCCGACGTCGCTCGGCCGGCGCAGCGCGAGCAGCAGGTCGCGGCGGACGATGCAGCGCGCGGCCGCGATCATCCCAGCTCGATCACGCGCAGCACCGCAGCGCCGATGTCCGCTTCCTGGTGCGTGGTGTAGATCGCCGCGCCGCCCGCCGCCACGTGGCTCGCAATCAGTTGTTCCGTGAACCGCGCGGCCGCCGCGTCCAGCGCCGCGAACGGCTCGTCGAGAAGCCAGAGCGGCGCGTCGGCGCTGAGCAGCAGCCGGGCGAGCGCCGCGCGCCGGCGCTGGCCCTGCGACAGGCGCCGGACTGCGACGCCGTCGGCGGCGAGGCCATAACTCTCCAGGGCTTCCTGAGCCTGCTGTGGCGACGCCGTGCGCCCGGCGAGCGTGCAGGCGATGGCAAGGTTCTCCGCCGCGCTGAGGTCGTCCTTCACCGCCGGCGCGTGGCCGAGGTAGACGAGGTGGCGCGAGTAGTCTTCGCGCAGTTGCCGGATGGGCGTGCCCTGCCAGCGCACTTCGCCATTGTCCGGAAACAGCAGGCCGCACAGGATCTTGAGCAGGCTCGTCTTGCCGCTGCCGTTGGCGCCGGCGATACGCAAGAGCTCGCCGCCGCGCAGGGAGAACGACAGGTCGCGGAACAGCGTGCGGCCGCCCCGCCGGCAGGCGAGTTCCGTTGCTTCGAGCACCCGTTATTGTTGCAGATGCGCGGAACCAGGTCCGACTTGCGTCAGACCCGGACCGGACTTTTACAGATCGGCGCCGCTACTTGATCTGCACCGCGTTGAGGTCGCCCTTCTTCCCGCTGAGGCTCAGCGTGAGCGGGAAGCTGACGTGGTGGAAGCGCGCCGTGACGATGTCGTCGTGCACGGCGAGGCCGATCGGATAGCTTTCGCCGGCCTTGAGAGGGATATCGTCCTTGTTGCCGGTGTCGAGCTTGCGCGTCCACAGCAGGGTCCAGGCGCCTTTGGCGAAGGTGCCGACCACTGCATTGTCGGCGGCGCTGCCCTCGGGCGGCTGCAGGCCCTGCTTGGTCATCAGGTCGCCGTTTTTCCACTTGTACTTCGAGTCGTACGGCACCCGGTTCTTGGGCGTGAGCAGCGGCGCCTTGGGATTGCGGAACTGCGCTTCGGTGAGGCCCGCCCGACCCTTGTTCTTGGCGGGATCGAACATGAACAGCGGCACGCCGTTCGCGCCGTCCCAGTTGTTGAACCAGGGGTTCTTGCCGGCATCGAACGCTCGGTACTCGAGCAGGTAGCCGTCGTCCGCCGCGCGCACCGGGTTCGAGCGGAAGGCGCGCCATTGCCACAGCTCGAGAAACACGCCCTTAGCTCGCAGCGCGTCGGTTTCCTGCTTCGGCTTGATCTTGTCCCACCCGCCGGTGGGGCTCATGGCGGTGCGGCTCTCCGGCAGGTACTTGCGGATGTCGCCTTTCTTCATTCCCGAGGAGCCGAGAATCGGGTGCGCCTGCACGTCGGCCTTCTTTGCCTCGTTCGGCATGTAGCGCATGTCGTTGTGGCAGGTCGCCCAGCAGCCCATGCTCGCGAACTCCGGCACGCCCTTGCCGTCGCCCATCATGATGGTGAAGCGGTCCTCGTAGGAAGCTTTCAGCTTGCCGGCGGCGACCGCGGCGTTGTTGCGGTTGCTCGCGTAGGGCACCCATTTGCCGTCCTTGTAGACGACGTACTCGTGGAACGCGCCAGGCTGCTTCGCCGGCCAGGACAGCTTCAGGTAGAGATTCTCGGCGTCGTAGGCGGCCTGCGCGGTGAGTTCGATCGTGCCACGCTTGCCGGCGACCGGATTGGGCTCGAGGCGCTTGCCGGCGACGATCTTGTTGCCGATGTCCGCCTCCTCGCCCTTGTGGCACTCGAGGCAGTTCTCCCCGTCGCGCACCGCCTTGGCGGCGCCCTTCTTGTGCTCGGGACCGGTCACGAACTGGTACGACGCCTGCCCGGGATAGAACAGCGTCACTTTGCTCTTCGGCACCGCGTCCCATTTCACCTTGGAAGCGTCGGCCGCCCAGGCGGGCACGCAAAGGAACGCGGCCGTAACGCCCATGGCCGCCAGGTTCAGCTTCAGGTTCGTGCGCTTCATAAACAAGTCTCTCCGTGTTGGGAAATCAGGGGTTCTGGCCAAGCTTGAGCTCGTCCGGCCCGGGGCCCTCGGGCTCCTTGTGCGCGATGCCGTAATGGCAGTCGATGCAGGTGCTGCCCTGCGCTTTCGCCTTTTCGTGGCGGTTCCTCGCCCTTTGCGACTGCAACTCGGCATTCATCGCGGCCTCGGTGTGGCAGTTGCGGCACTCGAGCGAGTCGGTCTCCTTCATGCGGATCCAGACGCGCCTCGCCATGTCGTAGCGGTGCTTCTCGAACTTTTCCTTGGTGTCGATGATGCCGGTGACGAAGTGGCCCCACAGCTCGAACGTGGCCGACACCTTGCGCCTGAGCATCGCCACCGGCTCGCGCGGCACGTGGCAGTCCGAGCAGATGGCGCGCACCCCCGAGCGGTTCTTGTCGTGGATCGTGTCCTTGAACTCGGCGTACACGTTGTCGCGCATCTCGTGGCAGCCGATGCAGAAGCCTTCCGTGTTGGTCCAGGCGAGGCCCGCCGCGCCGGCAGCCATCAGCCCGCCGGCGACCAGCACCGCTATCACCGCGATGCCCAGCCCCAGGCGGACCCTGGAGCAGGTCTGGCATTTTCGGGTCAGCGCCTCCCAGGCGCGCCGCAGCATTGAGGTCTTCATCTTGCTGGTTGTCGCGTCTGCCTGATGATGCCGGCGCCAGCGCATCGCCGGTTGATCTAGGTCAAGCCCGGCGCGAAGTATTGCTGCGATGCAAGAGGCGACCGTCGGCGCGCGCCGCCGCCGGTCGCACCTAGGCTAGATCAGGTCGAGCCCCCGCGTCGTGAGCATGAGGCGGTGCTTCTCCGCCTTGCGCAGCGCGTGCGCCACCTGGCGCCCCTCGAGCAGGCCGGCGAGCTTGCGCGGGCCGCAGTCGTCAAGCACCGCACGGCTCACCTTGAGCAGGTGCAGCGGCTCGCGCGGCTTTTTCAGCAGGAAGGTGTGCGCCTCGTGTTCGCCGTCCCAGCGCTCGGCGAGCGCCCAGTCCGGAAAGACCTGGTGCAGGTACTTGCGCACCGCGTCGAGACGTTCTTCCGCGATCCTCGGCATGCCTCCTCCCCAGTCGGCAACAACCGGCGACGGAAATGTAACCTGAAATTTCCGCGCGCGGTGCACGTTCCTGCTATCTGGAAAAGAGGGCCTAGTTCAGGTCCAGCGCGCGCTGCTTGAGCGCCGCCAGGGGAACGTACTCCAGCACGCTCTCGTGCGTCGCCTCGAGCACCACCTGCGGCGCCGCCCCGGCGCGCCAGGCCTCGATCCAGCGCAGCACGTGCAGGCACCAGCGCTCGCCTGCCTGCAGGCCGCGAAACCGGAGCTCCGGGCGCGGCGTCACCAGGTCGTTGCCCTTCGCAACGCTGAAATCGAGGAATTCCTGGGTCACCTTGACGCAGACGAGGTGCGCCACGCCGTCGGCGCCGTGCGTGGCGCAGCTGCCGTCGCGGAAGTAGCCGGTGAGCGGCGCGAAGCTGCAGGCCATCAGCTCACCGCCGAGGACGTTCCTCTCCTTGCTCATGCCGCGTGCGCCGCGATGTAGCGCTTGAGGGCTTCGGCGTCGGGCTCGATCAGCTCGAAGCGCTGCGGCAGCCGCTCGAGGTCCTCGATGCCCGCGGGGCGCGCCGGCGCGCGCCCCAGCGCCTCCACGAGGGTGGCGGCGAATTTCGCCGGCTGCGCCGTCTCCAGGCAGATGAGCGGCACGCCATCTTCGCGGTGCTCCAGCCCGACCTTGATGCCGTCGGCGGTGTGCGGGTCCACGGTCACGCCGTAATCTTCCTGCATGCCCCGGATGGTGACAATGCGATCGGCGTGCGTGCTCGAGCCGGCGGCGAAGCCGGGGCCCGGGGTCAGCGCGAACTGGCCGGCGCGTTCCAGCTCCGTCCACAGGGCGCGCAGGCGCGCTGCGTCGCGGCCGACCAGCTCGAAAACATAGCGCTCGAAGTTCGACGCCCTGGAGATGTCCATCGAGGGGCTGGACGTCGCCCGCACCTCGCGGCGCACGCGGTACACGCCGGTGCGGAAGTACTCGCAGAGCACGTCGTTCTCGTTGGTGGCGAGGATGAGACGCCGCACCGGCAGCCCCATGGCGCGCGCCACGTGGCCGGCGTAGATGTTGCCGAAATTGCCGGTGGGCACGGCGAACGAGACCTCCTCGGCGTCGCCGCGCGTGGCGCGGAAATAGCCCCAGAAGTAGTACGCCACCTGCGCGGCGATGCGCGCCCAGTTGATCGAGTTCACCGCGCCGATGCGGTGGCGCGCCTTGAAGGCGGCGTCGGCGTTGACCTGCTTGACGACGTCCTGGCAGTCGTCGAACGTGCCGCTCACCGCCAGGTTGTGGATGTTCGCGTCCTGCAGCGCGTACATCTGCGCGGCCTGGAAAGCGCTCATGCGGCCGTGCGGTGAGAGCATGAACACCTGGATGCCCTGCTTGCCGCGCAGGGCGTGCTCGGCCGCCGAGCCGGTGTCGCCCGAGGTCGCGCCGAGGATGTTGAGCCTCGCGCCGCGCTCGGCGAGCACGTGCTCGAAGAGCCGCCCGAGCAGCTGCAGCGCGATGTCCTTGAAGGCGAGCGTCGGGCCGTTGACAAGGCCGAGCAGGTACAGCCCCGGCGCGAGCGTTTTCAGCGGCGCGATGTCATCGGTGCCGAAGGCCGCGCGCGTGTAGGTCGCGGCCACGATCTCGCGCAGCCGCGGCACGTCGTCGGCGAAGCCCGCGAGCACGGCGTGCGCCAGGCCGGGGTAGTCGAGCTGGCGCCAGGCGCCCAGATCGGCGCGCGGCCAGGACTGCGGCACGTACAACCCGCCGTCGGGCGCGAGGCCCTCCAGCAGGATGTCGGAGAAGCGCTGCGGCGCGGCGCCGCCGCGGGTGCTGACGTAGCGCACTACAGCAGCGATTCGAGGCGGATGCGCGTGACCTTGCCGAGCACCGTGGGCAGCCGCTCGATGCGCGCGAGCGCCGCGTTCACGTTCTTCTCCAGGGCGAGGTGCGTGAGCATGACGATGTCCGCCCGCTTCTCCCCTGCCGGGGGCTCCTTCTGCACCAGCGCCTCGATCGAGATGCGCGAGTCGGCGAGGATGCGCGTGATGCGCGCCAGCACCCCGGGCCTGTCCAGCACGCGCAGGCGCAGGTAGCACGAGGTCTCGACCTCGCCCATCGGCAGGATCGGGGTGTCGGAGAGCTGGTCGGGCTGGAACGCGAGGTGCGGCACGCGGTGCCCCGGATCGGCCGTGATCAGGCGCGTCACGTCCACCAGGTCGGCGACCACGGCGCTCGCCGTGGGCTGGCTGCCGGCGCCCGCGCCGTAGTACAGGGTCGCGCCCACGGCGTCGCCCTTCACCAGGATGGCGTTCATCACGCCCTCGACGTTGGCGATGAGCCGGCGCGATGGCACCAGCGTCGGGTGCACCCTGAGCTCGATGCCGCGCTTCGCGCGCCGCGTGATGCCGAGCAGCTTGATGCGGTAGCCGAGCTCCTCGGCGTAGCCGATGTCGGCCTGGGTGAGCTTCGAGATGCCCTCGGTGTAGGCCTTCGCGAACTGCATCGGGATGCCGAAGGCGAGCGCGGAAAGGATGGTGAGCTTGTGCGCGGCGTCGATGCCCTCGATGTCGAACGTGGGATCGGCCTCGGCGTAGCCGCGTGCCTGCGCCTCAGCCAGCACCTGCGCGAACGGCAGCCCCTTGTCGCGCATCTCCGAAAGGATGAAGTTGGAGGTGCCGTTGACGATGCCGGCGATCCATTCGATGCGGTTGGCGGCGAGGCCCTCGCGCAGCGCCTTGATGATGGGGATGCCGCCGCCTACCGAGGCCTCGAAAGCCACCATCACGCCCTTCTTCTGCGCGGCGGCAAAGATGCGGTTGCCGTGCTTGGCGAGCAGCGCCTTGTTGGCGGTGACCACGTGCTTGCCGTGCGCGATCGCCTCCAGCACCAGGTCGCGCGCGACGCCGGTGCCGCCGATCAGCTCGATGACGATGTCGATGCCCGGGTCGCGCACCACGTCCCAGGCGCTCGCCGTCACCTGCGCCTTGCCGCCGACCAGGCGCCGCGCCTTCTTCACGTCCTTGTCGGCGACACGCGCGATGCGAATCGCCCGGCCCGCGCGGCGGCGGATCTCGCCGGCATTGCGCTTCAGCACCTCCCAGGTGCCGCCGCCGACCGTGCCGATGCCGAGCAGCCCAGCGTGGATCGGCTTCATGCCGCGCCGCGCAGCAGACCGTCCTTGCGGAACATCTCCCGCACGCCGCGAAGGGCCTGGCGCAGGCGGTTCTCGTTCTCGATGAGCGCGATCCGCACGTGGTCGTCGCCGTGGTCGCCGAAGCCGATGCCCGGTGACACGGCGATCTTCGCCTGGTCCATCAGGCGCTTGGTGAACTCGATGGAACCCATCTTCGCGTAGTTGTCCGGGATCTTTGCCCAGATGTACATCGAGGCCTTCGGGTTCTCCACCCTCCAGCCGATGTCGTGCAGGCCCTTGACCATCACATCGCGGCGGCGCTGGTAGTTGAGACGGATGTCCTCGACGCAGTCCTGCGGGCCCTCCAGTGCGACGATGGAGGCGACCTGCAGCGGCGTGAAGGTGCCGTAGTCGTGGTAGCTCTTGATGCGCGCCAGCGCATGCACCAGGTCCTTATTGCCGACCATGAAGCCGATGCGCCAGCCCGCCATGTTGTAGCTCTTCGACATGGTGAAGAATTCCACCGCCACCTCGCGCGCGTCCGGGACCTGCATGATCGAGGGCGCCTGCCAGCCGTCGAAGACGATGTCGGCGTAGGCGAGATCGTGCACCAGCATCATGTCGTGCTCGCGCGCGAGCGCCACCACGCGCTCGAAGAAATCCAGCTCCACGCACTTCGCCGTCGGATTCGAGGGGAAGCCGAGGATCAGCATCTTCGGCTTCGGGATCAGCTCGCGGATGGCGCGCTCCACCTCGGCGATGAAGTCCACCCCCGGCGTCATGCGCACCGAGCGGATGTCGGCGCCGGCGATGATCGCGCCGTAGATGTGGATCGGGTAGGAGGGATTGGGCACCAGCACCGTGTCGCCGCGGTCGAGCGTGGCGAGCATCAGGTGCGCGAGACCCTCCTTCGAGCCGATGGTAACGATGGCCTCGGCTTCGGGGTCGAACTCGACGCCGAAGCGCCGGCGGTACCAGTCGCAGATCGCCTTTCGCAGCCGCGGGATGCCCTTCGAGACCGAGTAGCCGTGCGTGTCCTGGCGCTGCGCGGCCTCGACCAGCTTGTCGACGATGTGCTTCGGCGTCGGCCCGTCGGGGTTGCCCATCGACAGGTCGATCACGTCCTCGCCGCGGCGCCGCGCCGCCATCTTCAGCTCGTTGGTGAGGTTGAAGACGTACGGCGGCAGCCGCTTGATCCTTGAAAACTCACGCATTGTAGAATTCTAGCAGTGAAACTTCACGCCTCCGGCCCGTCGCGCGTCAATGCCTTCACCGGTTACGGCGACGGCTACGTGCTGCTGAACGGGGTGCGCCGCGAGGCGAGCGTCATCGTGCTTCCCGGGCGCATCGTCGACTGGCCGGTGGCGTCCTTCGCCGCGCTCGCCGAGGAGGATTTCGAGCGCATCGCGGACCTCAAGCCCGAGGTGGTGCTGCTCGGCACGGGAGCGCGGCTGCGCTTTCCGCACCCGGGGCTCGCCGCGCCGCTCGCCCGCGCGGGCATCGGCCTGGAAGTGATGGACCTACAGGCCGCGTGCCGCACCTACAACATCCTCGCCGCCGAGGAGCGCCTCGTGGCGGCGGCGCTGGTTTTCGCGTGACGCCGGCCGGTCTTGCGCTGGTGGCCGCGGCGGTGCTGCTCGGCGCCGCGGGGCAGATCCTGCTCAAGGCCGGCACCAACGCCATCGGGCATTTCGAGTTCACGCTCGTCAACGCGCTGCCCGTGGGCCTGCGCATCGCGCTCGAGCCGCGCATTTTGGCTGGCACGTCCTGCTACGCGGTCGGCCTCGTGTTGTGGATCATGGCGCTGTCACGCACCGAGGTGAGCGTCGCCTACCCGATGCTCTCCGCAGGGTTCGCCTTGAACGCGCTGCTCGCCTGGTGGCTGCTCGGCGAAGCGGTGAGCGCGCAGCGCCTTGCCGGCATCGCCGTGATCATGATCGGGGTCTGGTTGGTGGCGCGCTCGTAGCGCCGGCGCGCGTCGCCACGGCTAGGAGCGGCGCCGGCGAAACAGCGGCTGCGGCCGCGCCACCGAGGCCTGATAGGCCTCGCTGAAATCGTCGAACGCCGCGAGCGCCTCGCGCGGATCCTCGCCCTCGCGCAATTGGAACGCGTCGAAGCCGCATTGCGCCATGAAATAGAGGTTGTCGCGCGCCACCTGCCCCACCGCGCGCAGCTCGCCGCGGTAGCCGTAGCGCTCGCGCAAAAGGCGCGCGATCGAGTAGCCGCGGCCGTCGCCGAACTTGGGGAAGTTGACGGCGACGACCTTGAGCCGCTCGAGCGAAGCGGCGAGCGCGCCAGGATCGTCGCCCGGCTCGAGCACCACCATGTCAGGCGGCGGCGAGGCTTCGTCTGCGATCTTGCCGTCTTTGATCAGGATGGCCATAGACGCGGGTCTTGAAGGGCTCGATGCCGATGCGGTGCACGACGTCGACGAAGCGCTCGGCGTCGCTGTCGCGATGCTCGAGGTAGGTCTCGATCAGCCGCTCGATGACGTCGGGAATCTCGGCGCGCGCGAACGCGGGACCGATCACCCGGCCGAGGCTGGCGGGGGCTTGATTGCCGCCGATCTCGATCTGGTACCACTCCTCGC
Organism: Burkholderiales bacterium; assembly: GCA_040902335.1. Taxonomy (GTDB): domain Bacteria; phylum Pseudomonadota; class Gammaproteobacteria; order Burkholderiales; family SG8-39; genus JAABQT01. Next base: position 13,104 of record JBBDXL010000055.1, on the reverse strand, counting down.
CGTTCTTGTCGACGCCGAGGATGCCGATGTGGCCGACGTGGTGGTGGCCGCAGGCGTTCATGCAGCCGGAGATGTTGAGGTCGAGCTCGCCGATGTCGTGCAGGTAGTCCAGATCGTCGAAGCGGCGCTGGATCGCCTCGGCCACCGGGATCGACTTGGCGTTGGCGAGCGAGCAGAAATCGCCCCCCGGGCAGGAAATGATGTTGGTAAGCAGGCCGATGTTGGGGGTTGCGAGGCCGAGCGCGCGCAGCTCGCGCCACAGCGCCTCGAGCGCGTCCTGGCGCACGTCGGCGAAGACGAGATTCTGCTCGTGCGTCACGCGCAGCTCGCCGAAACTGTAGCGCTCGGCGAGCCCCGCCACCGCGTCCATCTGGTCGGCGCTAAGGTCGCCGGGCGGCACGCCGGTCTTCTTCAGCGACAGCGTCACCGCGGCGTAGCCGGGCTGCTTGTGCCGGTGCACGTTGCGCTTGAGCCACGCTGCGAACGGGCCCTGGCGCGGCGGCGCCACGTCGTCGAGCGCGAAGTAGTCCGGGCGCGTGAAGCGGCTCTCGACGCGCCGCACCTCCTCCTCGATGAGAGTGGCAGGCCCGTCCTCGAGGTGTGCCCACTCGGCTTCCACCTCCTCGCGGAAGCGCTCGATGCCGCGCTCCTTCACCAGGATCTTGATGCGCGCCTTGTTCAAGTTGTCGCGCCGCCCGTGCCGGTTGTAGACGCGCAGGATCGCGTCGAGGTAGGTGAGGAGGTGGCGCCAAGGCAGAAACTCGCGGATCGTGAAGCCGATCATCGGCGTGCGCCCGAGCCCGCCGCCGACGAGCACGCGGAAGCCCACTTCGCCCGAGTGGTCGCGCAGTGCGTGCACCCCGATGTCGTGCACGTAGGTCGCGGCGCGATCGGCGGCGGCGCCGTTCACCGCGATCTTGAACTTGCGCGGCAGGTAGCTGAACTCCGGGTTGAACGTGGACCACTGCCGGATGAGCTCGCACCACACGAAGGAATCGACGATCTCGTCCGCGGCCACGCCGGCGAACGGGTCGGTGGTGATGTTGCGCACGCAGTTCCCCGAGGTCTGGATGGCGTGCATCTGCACGCCGGCGAGCTCGGCCAGCATCTCGGGCACGTCCTCGAGCCGGGGCCAGTTGAGCTGCAGGTTCTGGCGCGTGGAGAAATGACCGTAGCCGCGGTCGTAGCGCCGCGCGAGCTCGGCGAGCTTGCGCAGCTGCCGCGAGGAGAGCAGCCCGTAGGGGATCGCGATGCGCAGCATCGGCGCATAGCGCTGGACATACAGGCCGTTCCGCAGCCGCAGCGCCTTGAAGTCGTCCTCCGAGAGCTTCCCGGCGAGAAAGCGCCGCGTCTGGTCGCGGAACTGCGCCACGCGCTCGTCGACCAGGCGCTGGTCGATGCCGTCATAGAGATACATGGGCCGGATTGTGGCCGCACGCGTTATACTAACAAAGACTAATATGCTAAGATCTTATGCCGAAAAGTTATTATGAAGATCCAGCAACTGCGCTTTCTCGCCGAGGTCGCGCGCCGCGACCTGAGCGTGTCGGCGGCCGCCGAAGCCCTGCACACCTCGCAACCCGGCGTCTCGCGCCAGATCAAGGAGCTCGAGGACGAGCTCGGCGTGACGATCTTCGTGCGCCACGGCAAGCGCCTCACCGGGATCACCGAGCCCGGGCGCGCGGTGCTCGGCATCGCCGAGCGCATCCTCGCCGAGAGCGCGAACCTGAAGCGCGCGGGGGCCGAGTTCGCCAACGAAGGCGCGGGCACGCTCACCCTGGCCACCACCCACACGCAGGCGCGCTACTACCTGCCCCGCGCCGTCACCGAGTTCAAGCGCCGCTATCCCAAGGTGCACCTGATCATCCACCAGGGCAACCCGACGCAGATCTGCGCGCAGGTGGCCGCGGGCGAGGCCGACCTGTGCGTCGCCACCGAAGGCATCGACGAGCACGCGGCGCTGGTGTCGCTGCCGTGCTACCAATGGAACCGCTGCGTGGTGGTGCCGCCGCGCCACCCGCTGCTCAAGGCGCGCCCGCTCACGCTCGAGCAGGTGGCGCGCTACCCGGTCATCACCTACGATTTCGCGTTCGCCAACCGCTCGCTGGTCAACCGCGCGTTCGAGCAGCGCGGGCTCGCCCCGGAGGTCGTGCTGACGGCGGTCGATGCCGACGTCATCAAGACCTACGTCGAGCTCGGCTTGGGCGTGGGCATCATGGCGATGATGGCCTTCGACGCGAAGCGCGACCGGCCGCTGCGCGCCATGGACGCTTCGCACCTGTTTCCGTCATCGACCACGCGCCTGGGCATCAAGCGCGGCGCCTGGCTGCGGCGCTTCGCCTACGATTTCATCGCCCTGCTCGCGCCGCGACTTTCGCGCGAGCTGGTGGAAGCGACGGTGGCGGGCAAGGCCGGATCGCGCTACGAGCTCTAGGCGCGCGCGGAAAAAAGTCCTTCGAATCAGCCCCCTGCCCACGGCTTCGGCGCGACTGCGACCTGGCTTGCAGCCACGACAAGAAACGTGTTCAATGAACACGTTGCAACTCACACCTGAGAACGCGGCTTAAAACACCGCCTGGATGCCAGGAAAACCCGCTCCAGACTTCTCCCTGCCTGCCACCGGCGGCGGCACGTTCCAACTCTCGGGCGCCCGGGGCACGAAGCTGGTGCTGTATTTCTACCCCCGCGACAACACCCCGGGCTGCACCACCGAGGGCATGCAGTTCCGCGACCTGCACATGAACTTCCGCAAGGCGGGCTGCGAGCTCTACGGCGTCTCGCGCGATTCGCTCCGTTCGCACGAGAATTTCAAGGCCAAGCTGCATTTCCCCTTCGCGCTGCTCTCCGACGTCGACGAGCAGGTCTGCAAGCAGTTCGGCGTCATCAAGCTGAAGAACATGTACGGCAAACAGGTCCGCGGCATCGAGCGCAGCACCTTCGTCATCGACGGCGAAGGGCAGCTGGCGCGCGAATGGCGCGGTGTGAAGGTGCCCGGCCACGCACAGGAGGTACTCGACTTTGTTAAGACCCTCTGACTCTCCGCTCGACGCCCAGACAGAACAAGACCGGACCGACGCAGTCGCAGAGCCTCCCACCGCCATGGCGCACAAGCCCCGCCCGCCGCAGAAGAAGTCCCGCCTCACCAAGCTTTTCGTGCTCGACACCAACGTGCTCATCCATGACCCGACGAGCCTGTTCCGCTTCGAGGAGCACGACGTCTACCTGCCGATCGGCACGCTGGAGGAGCTCGACGACCACAAGCGGGGCCTCTCGGACGTGGCGCGCAACGCCCGCCAGGCGAGCCGCTTCCTCGACGAGATCGTCTCGGACTCGGTGGCCGACATCAAGGCGGGCCTCGTCATTCGCACGCGCGACCGCGCCGCCGCCGGCGGGCGCCTGTACCTGCAGACCGAGGCCATCAACGGCGACCTGCCGCCGACCTTCGCCGCCGGCAAGACCGACAACCACATCCTGCAGGTCGTGCGCCACCTGCACAAGGAGCAGCCGCAGCGCCATGTGGTCCTGGTGTCGAAGGACATCAACATGCGCGTCAAGGCGCGCGCGCTCGGCCTCGCCGCGGAGGACTACTTCAACGACAAGGTGCTCGAGGACACCGACCTGCTGTACGCGGGCGTGCGCGGCCTGCCGGCAGACTTCTGGGACACGCACGGACGCGACATGGAGTCCTGGAAGAAGGAAGGCCACACCTACTACCGGGTGCGCGGCCCGCTGGTGCCCAAGCTGCTGCTGAACGAGTTCGTGTACGACGACTCGGGCGAGCGGCCGCTCTACGCCATGGTGAAGGAGAAGTCCGGGCGCAGCGCGGTGCTCGAGACCTTGCGCGACTACACGCACGCCAAGAACTCGGTGTGGGGCATCACCGCGCGCAACCGCGAGCAGAATTTTGCCCTCAACCTGCTCATGAACCCGGCCATCGATTTCGTGACGCTCCTCGGGCAGGCGGGCACCGGCAAGACCCTGCTCGCGCTCGCCTCGGGCCTGACGCTGGTGCTCGACCAGAAGCGCTACACGGAGATCATCATGACGCGCGTCACGGTGCCGCTCGGGGAGGACATCGGCTTCCTGCCGGGCACCGAGGAGGAGAAGATGCAGCCCTGGATGGGCGCGCTGGAGGACAACCTCGACGTGCTCAACGCCTCGGACGAATCCGGCGGCGAATGGGGCCGCGCCGCCACGCGCGACCTGGTGCGCTCCAGGATCAAGATCAAGTCGCTCAACTTCATGCGCGGGCGTACCTTCGTCAACAAGTGGCTGATCATCGACGAAGCGCAGAACCTGACGCCCAAGCAGATGAAGACGCTGGTGACGCGCGCCGGCCCGGGCACCAAGGTGGTGTGCCTGGGCAATATCGCGCAGATCGACACGCCGTACCTCACCGAAGGCTCCTCGGGCCTCACCTACGTGGTGGACCGCATGAAGGACTGGGCGCACGCGGGGCACGTGACGCTGGCGCGCGGCGAGCGCTCGCGCCTCGCCGACCACGCCGCCGCCACGCTGTAAACTCCGCCTTCCGCTCAAACCAGGAGTAGCTATCGTGCATTGGCTTCACCCCGCCGCGGCAGCGTTTGCCGCGGTCGCCATCGCCCTGCCCGCCGCCGCGCAGAAGGACAAGGACTACGAGCCGCACGTCGGCCAGGCCGGCAAGGACGTTATCTGGGTGCCGACGCCCGACGGAGTGGTCGACCGCATGCTGCGCATGGCTCAAGTCACGCCCAACGACTACGTCGTCGACCTCGGCGCCGGCGACGGCAAGATCGCCATCGCCGCGGCGAAGAAGTTCGGCGCGCGCGCCCTGGGCATCGAGTACAACGCGGACATGGCGCGCCACGCTCAGCGCAACGTCGAGCGCGCCAGCGTCGCGGGCCGCGCGCGCATCGTGCAGGGAGATATCTTCATTTCCGATTTCTCGCAGGCGACGGTGGTCACCATGTACCTGCTGCCGGCGTTGAACCTCAAGCTGCGGCCGCAGCTGCTCGCCATGCGCCCGGGCACGCGCGTGGTGTCCCACTCCTTCAGCATGGACGACTGGGAGGCCGACGAGATCTCGAGCCTCGACGGCCGCCGCGCCTATTTCTGGGTGGTGCCGGCCGCGGTGGCGGGCGCGTGGACCCTGGAGCTGGCCGGCGGCGGCGCCGCCGAGAAGCTGGAGCTGGCGCTCGAGCAGCGCTACCAGAAGATCGAGGGCACGGTGGCCCTCAATACGGTGCTCGGCGGGCTGCGCGAAGCCCGGCTGCGCGGCTATGGGATCGCCTTTTCCTATGTCGACGACAAGGGCCTGCGCCGCGACTTCAGCGGGCGCGTGAGCGGCGCGCGCATGGAGGGGTCGTTCCGCGCCGACAACGGCAGCGAGGGGCGCTGGAGCGCCACCAAGAAGTGACTTAGATTTTTTGGTGCGTGCCGTCGCAGAACGGCTGCTTGGCGGTGTGCTTGCAGCCGCACAGCCACACCTTCTGCGCCTCCGCCACCGAGAACTTGACCGGCGTGAACGGGCCGCCCTTGTGCGTGCCGTCGCAGAACGGCTGGCGCTTGGACTGCCCGCAGGCGCACCACCAGTACTCGCCCGGCGCGAGCTCCACCGCATAGGGCGACTTCTGCGGAATCATCGGCTCGGCCATCGCGCCCTCCTGTGACTGAAGCGACCCGCCGATTGTCTCAGAACGTGCCCGGGTCGGCGAAATTGGCGAAGCGCGTATGCTGGCCGAGGAAGGTGAGCTCGACCTTGCCGATGGGGCCGTTCCTTTGCTTGCCGATGATCACCTCGGCGCGGCCCCTGGCCTCGGGCTTGTCCGGGTGGTACACCTCGTCGCGGTAGATGAACAGGATCACGTCGGCGTCCTGCTCGATGGCCCCCGATTCGCGCAGGTCCGACATCATCGGCCGCTTGTCGTTCCTGCTCTCCACGGCGCGCGAGAGCTGCGACAACGCGATCACCGGCACCGCCAGCTCCTTGGCGAGCGCCTTCATCGAGCGCGAGATCTCCGAGAGCTCGGTGGCGCGGTTCTCGCCCGCCTTGGGGTTCGACGAAGACATGAGCTGCAGGTAGTCCACCACCACGAGGCCCAACTTGCCGCCGAACTGGCGCCACAGCCGGCGCGCGCGCGTCCTCACTTCGAGCGCGTTCAGCGCCGCGGTCTCGTCGATGAAGATGGGCGCGTCGTGCAGCCGCCCCATGGCCTCCGAGAGGTCGTGCCACTCCTGGTCCGAGAGCCGCCCGGTGCGCATCTTGTGCTGGTCTACGCGCGCGATCGAGCCCAGCAGCCTCGTCGCCAGCTGCGTGCCGCTCATCTCCATGCTGAACACCGCCACCGGCAGGAGCGCGTGCAGCGCCACATGCTCGGCGATGTTCAGCGCGAACGCCGTCTTGCCCATCGACGGGCGCCCGGCGACGATGATCAGGTCGCCCGGCTGCAGCCCCGCGGTCTTGGAGTCGAGGTCGTTGAAGCCGGTCGGCACGCCGGTGACATCCGACGGGTTGTCGCGGTGGTACAGGTAGTCGATGCGCTCGAGCACCCGCGCCAGCACCGGCTTGATGTCTTCCAGCCCGGAGCCGTGGCGCGAGCCCGCTTCGCCGATCTCGAGGATGCGAGATTCCGCCTCGTCGAGGATCTGGCCGACGTCCTTGCCCGAGGGGCTGAGCGCGTTCTCGGCGATCTCGGTGGCCACCTGCGCCAGGCGCCGCTGCACGGCGCGCTCGCGCACCAGCTCGGCATAGCGCCGGATATTCAAGGCGCTGGGCGTGTTCTGCGCCAGCGCCCCGAGGTAGGCCGGACCGCCGGTCTTGTCCTTGTCCTCGCTCGCCTCGATCGACTCGGAGACCGTGACCATGTCGGCGGGCTTGCCGGCCTCGACGAGCTTGGCGATGTGGCGCCAGACGCGGCGGTGGTCGTCGCGGTAGAAGTCGCTCGCCGAGATCAGGTCGGCGATGCGATCGAACGCCTGATTGTCGAGGAGCAGCCCGCCGAGCAGCGACTGTTCGGCCTCCACGGAATGCGGCGGGACCCGCAGGGCGACGAGCTGGGGATCGCCGCCGTCGTTTCGGGCCGCGGGTTGCGCAAGCGCCATCCCCGCAATTTACCTCAAATGCCGAGCATGCACTCTGTGCACAAGCTGTGATTAAGCTGTCGCTATCGTGTGTGCAAGCTGTCAGCTTTCGCCGAGCACCGCCACGTTCACCGTCACGACGACGTCGGTGTGCAGCTGCAGCTGGATCGGAAACTCGCCGACCTGCTTCAGCGGCCCCGTCGGCATGCGCACCTGCGAGCGCTCCACCTCGTGGCCCTGCTTCTGCAGCGCTTCCACGATGTCGTAGTTGGTGACCGAGCCGAACAGGTGGCCGTCGGGGCCCGCCTTCTGCGCGATCTGCAGGGTCAGGCCCTCGAGCTTCGCGCCGCGCTCGCGCGCCTTGGCGAGCTGCTCGGCCTGCGCCTTTTCCAGCTCGGCGCGCCGCGTCTCGAAGGCCTTCAGGTTGGCCTCCGTCGCCCGCTTCGCCTTGCCCTGTGGAATCAGGAAGTTGCGCGCGAAGCCGTCCTTCACTTTGACGACCTCGCCGAGGTCGCCGAGGTTGGCCACTTTTTCCAGAAGAATCACTTGCATGGCGCGCGCTCCTTCAGTGCAGGTCGGTGTACGGCAGCAGCGCGAGGAAGCGCGCGCGCTTGATCGCCACCGAGAGCTGGCGCTGGTAGTGCGCCGCCGTCCCGGTGATGCGCGCCGGGATGATCTTGCCGTTCTCGTTGACGAAATCCTTCAACACCTCGATGTCCTTGTAGTCGATCCACTCGACCTTGTCGGCGGTGAAGCGGCAGAACTTGCGGCGACGGAACAGCGCCCGCTGTCCCTTGTCCTTCTTGTCCTTGCCGAACTTGCCTTTGCCTTTGAACTTGCCTCTGCGCGGCGGCGGCATCTCTACTCTCCTTCTACGAATTCAATGTGGGTGGCGTGCAGCACCAGCTTCTTCGAGCGGCGGCTCTTGGCGGCGAGGAACCCCTGCACGTTCAGGGCCCGCTCGAGCGCGCAGCCGGCGAGCAGGCGCGCCTGCACGTCGAAGGCGATCGCGGGGATCTCGGCGTTCACTTGGCGCTTGGCTCCGGCTTCGGTCTGTTCGGACTCGTGGCGCAGGCGGAACTCGATCGCCGGGAGGCCCGCGGGCGTATGCCGCAGCGCTCCGAGCTCGATCAGCCGTCCGCGGATGCTGACCTGGTTCAGGCCGCGCTCGCCTCGGCGGACTTCGCCTCGGGCGCGCGTTCCATCACCGAACGGGACTTCTCCTCCTTCATCATCGGCGACGGCGCGGTGTGGGCCTTCGTCATCTTGATGATCAGATGGCGCAGCACCGCGTCGCTGAACTTGAAGGAATGCTCGAGCTCGTTCACCGTCTCCTGGTCGCACTCGATGTTCATGAGCACGTAGTGCGCCTTGTGCACTTTCTGGATCGGGTAGGTGAGCTGGCGCCGGCCCCAGTCCTCGAGCCGGTGCACGATGCCGCTGCGCTGGCCGATGACGCCCTTGTAGCGCTCGATCATCGCCGGCACCTGCTCGCTCTGGTCCGGATGGACGATGAAACAGATTTCGTAATGCCGCATGTTCAGGTTCTCCTTATGGGGTAAGCCATCCACTCATGCGCGGTGGTATGGCAAGGAAGGGGGCGGATTCTAGCACGGCATGTCGCGGATTGGGGCGTCAGCCGCCGTACTAGCCGACTCAGGCGCGCGAAGCGCTTAGAGCTACGCTCCTACATGAAGATCTGTAACCCATGTCTGCCGACGTTTCTGTTACCTATCTTCCCGCCCGGTCAGTGTCAACAAGACCTTATCCAGTTCGCGTGGCGTGAGTCTGCGCCCGAGTAGTCGTGCCACTTGGTCGTTTAGTGACTCGCATCGACTGCAGAAAGCCGCATAGTCTCGGTCGTATTGACCGGCGTGACGCCTCCGTACGGGCTTAGCCAACTGGCGCAGCGCATTACAAGCCCGAGAATCAAAGATGTAAAAATGCTGCGGGAAGTGGAAATGCAAATACTTCGAGGCCAGGGATCGCTTCTGCATTCCGGAAATGTCCGAGAAGAGCTTCGTGACTTTCGCGTGGATCTCCAAGTACTTCTCGGTACTGACTGTCTCAGTTATGGAGTCGAACCAGGCGTCGATCTTGGAGGCTCGGACCGTAGGCGCCACGTTGTCTTCATAGAAGCCATCACCAACCGGCATCTTCGCGACATTGAGCCGCCTCTCTATTGCTGCGGCATAAGAACGACCGATTAGCCAAATCTTGGCGATGATGGTGCTGTCTTGGTCGTGTCGCGGATGGTTCTTGCAGAGGTCATAAAGCACGCTGTTGCCGAAATCCCAGACCGTCGGGCCAATTGCTCTCTCCACGAACTCACGACTGATCTGCATCTTCATGGAATCCAACGTCCCGCATCACGCGCGCGCGCCGCTCTTGCGCACGTCGCTGTGCATGCGGCTGTTTGCCGCGAGCATTTGCTTCAATGTCGCCATAGACAGCGCTTCCTTCGGTCGGATATGAACCATGCGATGGCAATTCGCACAGAGCGGAACGAGTTTTCGCACGTCGTTATCCTGAAGACGGCGAGTGGAACCAAGGGGAACGAGATGATGCATTTCGATGAAGTCCGCACCTAATGCGCCATATCGTCGTTCAAAACTGAATCCGCATGCAACGCAACGCAGGCCGTTGAGTTTCTCGCGCCAATACTCCCGTGCCTGTAACCGCAACTTGCCGTTCCGTTCGACGGCCACATGCCGGCGATAAGTCCGACCGCCTTCCCGGTAGGTGCCTTCTTCATCTATTGTTGGCGTCTTCCCGAAGTCCTTTGACAGGCGCTCCCAGCCCAGCTGTGGAAAGCGCCGCGGCCACGGAATGTTGACCGGAACAACGCGTTTCCAGCGAAATGCATATCCGATACAGAAGCTGCCTTTCGCCGGGAGGGGCAGACTTTCAAAGTGAGGATCACTTGAATCGAGCGAATGCCCAGCCACCTGTCTCACTTTCCGCTTGAACTCCTGCCGGGTCCGGTACGTGAAAGTGCCCCCTCGCGTGATCTCGATCAGGCCAAATAGAGCCTTCGTGTACTTGTCATAGCCATAAAACCGAAATCCACGTCGCAACAAATCTGCTGGCCAATGCTGATATTTCCAGCCAGACCACCAAGTTCCGCGCGGGACGTCCGTACATCCCTTCAGGCTCATTGCCACATCCGCAACGAGCTTCGTTCTTTGGTCGCTCATCGCCCCTCCCTTCCGATCACTCGCGGCTAACGCCCACGTTGACTGGCCGCGGCAAGCGATTGCGAGCCAGCAGTCCGATCCAACGTGTTGCTAGCCATCGAATTCTTTGAAGAACGCGTGATCGACCTCGTATGTCTTTATTGGCCTGAGGCCGAGTTCGAGCTGTTCGAGCATGTCGATGAGTTTTTCGCCATCAATCAGCTCGATGGGCGGCACACCGTCACGTGAAGCTTCACGCCGCGCCTCAGCCGTGAACGCCCCGGTTGTAAGGATGATGCCTTTGTCTGCGCGGCCTGCCATCCCGCCACGAAAATCGCGGACATGAGAGGGCGACACGGACTTGCTGAAGCGCTTGCACTGAAACAGCACCTTGAACGAAACGAGCGGATTAACGGCCAGGGTGCCGTACCCGTCGATCCCGCCGTCGCCGCTGCGCCCTGTGACCACGACCTGCGTGAATCCGGCCTCGCGGAGGACCCGTTGGCAGAGGCGCTCGAAACCGGCTGCGGGCAGTTTGAGCAGAACATCCGCGACGGCCGTCCGATAGTCATTGGGCGTCGTACCAGCCGCTTCGGCAACAACCTCTTCGGGGGGCTCGGGCTTGCTCTCCTTCGCGCGGCGTTGTTCCTGAAAGATGCGGACCCACTTCAGGAAGACCTCGCGAGCCTGTTGATGAGTCAGCGTTGTTGCACGGCCGCGCTCCGTGAGGCTCCAGACGCCTCGTCTCGAGGAGTCGAGCAAACCCTCCTGGACAAGATAGAACCTGGCCCAGTGGACCTGGTTTCTATAGCGAGGTTCACCCGATGGAAGCAGCTCATTCTGGAGCTCGTCGGAAAGCTTGAGATCTGCCGCGATCCGTTCGACCACCTCCTCTGGACTTCCTGACCCACCGAGGCCGCGGAGCGCATCGAGTAGCGGTCCGAAGTAGCGAACGAATTGGGCGCCTTCTACTGGGCTCTGCTGCTTCGCTTTGGCCATGCTGACCTCGATGGGGCTAACGAGTCTGTAGAAAAAGCTCTTTGCATAAGCAGTCCACCGCCGTGATCGAGTGCGGCAGGCGGCGCAGCCGGGCGGAATCTCGTTGCCGCTGATTCTTGTTTGCTTGTTTCATGCTGTTTGCCGCATTTCCGAGCGCCCATCGTACCGCTTTCGTCGCCTTCGGCCGTGCGCGCTCGCGTATCGATGCACTTTTGCGATGTTGTGCACCATGCAGTACAGCAGCCACTGCGTATTCACTTTGCGTTTGCCGCGCAGGCTGAAGCGGCGCAGTTGGCGCGTCGAGCAGATGTTGCCAAACACAGGCTCTACGATGCCCAGGCGCCGGCCGTATTGGTAGCGGCCCTGGTCGGTGTCGATCTTGCGTTTCATCTTCGCGCTGTAGGTCTCGGCAAGCCCTTGCGTGCGTCCGGTGAAGAAGACCACCTGCCGTACCGGCGTTCGCTCCGGATGCCGTAAGCAGCGCTCGCGCAATTCGCACGGCCCGCACACGCGCTTTGCTCCGGTGAACTTCACCGCCTCGCGCCCGCCGATCAGGCAGCGGCTGCCGTTCGGGTACAGGAACTGCCCCGCGGGGCAGATGCAGGTCTTGGTGTCGCGGTCGTAGATGAAGTCTCGAGGCAGGAAATGCTTTGCCTTGATCAGAGTTCGCGCTGGCAGATGGCGCCGAGCGTTCGCGAAGCGCGGATCGCGCTTCCTGAACAAGTGATCGGCCAGGTAGCCGTCAATGTTCTGCTCGAACAGGTACTTTGCGTTCGCCTCGGTGTGGAAACCCGAGTCGGCCGAAATCGCCGCCTTCTTCAGCACGTCGCCTATCTCGCCGAGCGCCTCGAACTCGCGGCGTGTACCTTCCAGCATCGGCACTAGCAGTGCGTGCTCCTGCGCCTCGCCGTAGGCCTGGGCGTGCACCACCACCTGGTGCCTCGCGTCCACCATCGCCACCCCGTCGTAGCCTTGAATCACTCCTTTGGAGGTCTTCATCTTGGCCGACTCGTTGTCGGTCAGGTTGCTCTTTCTCGGCTTGCCCGTGGCGCCCGGCTTGTCCTCGTTCTTCGAGAGCCACGCCTTCACCTTCTTGGTCGCGCGCTTGAGCGTGTCGATTTGCTTCTCGCGCGCCGCCTGGATCGGGCCGGGCTCCCCCGCGGCGTCGGCCTCGCGGTGGCGCTTCATGAGATGCCGCACCGCGCGCTCCATCTTCTGCACCTTGCGGCCGAAATCCTCGCGCGTGCCGCTCCAGCTCTTCGAGGCGTTGGAGGGCATCTTCACCCCGTCCACCGCGAACATCTCCCGCCCGATAAGCCCGGCCTCGTCGCACACCAGCAGCACGTCCCGGAAGATCTTCTCGATCTCGCCGTCCAGCGTTGCGATGAAATCGGCGATCGTCGTGAAGTGCGGCGCGCTATCGGCAGAGAGCGCCATGAACACCACGTTTTCCCGGCACAACCGCTCGATCTCGCGGCTGGCAGTCACGCCGCGCGAATACGCAAACAGGATCACCTTGAGCAAAATCGCCGGATCGTAGGCCGGGGCGCCCGTCTCGTCGTTCTTGTAGCGCGCCTCAAACACCTTCAGGTCGAACTCCTCATCGACCAGCCGGTTCAGCGTGTGCTCGAAGGTGCCCGGAAGAATCTGCGCCGCATAACTCACCGGCAGCATCTTCATCTGTGCGTAGTCGTAGTGCTTGTAGCGCGCCATCGTCGCTCCCTCGCTAAGCGGTATTCTTGTTTCCGCTCGCTCTGATGGAACGCACTTCTCCTCTGAAGTTCCGATGACAGAGGACTTTTTCTACAGCCTCAACGTCCCCGTTCAGCGGCGCGCGGCTTCTGGCGCGTCCGCTGCAACGGGTGGT
>JBBDXL010000054.1:36283-39988 GCA_040902335.1 Burkholderiales bacterium | reverse complement strand
GCGCCGACGATGATCACCGAGGAAATGGCGTTGGTGACGCTCATCAGCGGCGTGTGCAGCGCCGGCGTCACGTTCCAGATCACGTGGTAGCCGACGAACACCGCCAGCACGAAGACGATGAGATTGACGACGGTGGGATCCACGGCTTCGGTCATGCTTCGCCTTTCTTCACGATGTGGCCGCCCTCGCAGGCGAGCGTGCCGGCGAGGAGCTCGTCCTCGCGGTCGATTCTCAGTTCGCCCGACTTCGCGTCGAGCATCAGGCCGGCCATGTTGAGGAGGTTGCGCGCGTAGAGCGCGGAAGCGTCCGCGGGCACGGTGGCGGGCAGGTTCTCCAGCCCGATCAGCTTGACGCCGTGCCGGACGACGACCTTGCCGCGCTCGATGCCCTCGACATTGCCCCCCTGCTCCACGGCGAGGTCTACGATCACTGCGCCCGGCTTCATCGCCTTCACGGTCGCCTCGCGGATCAGCTTCGGCGCGGGGCGCCCGGGAATGAGCGCGGTGGTGATGACGACATCGGCCTGCGCGGCGCGCTGGTGCACGGCCTCGGCCTGGCGGCGCATCCAGGTTTCCGGCATCGGCCGCGCGTAGCCGCTCTTGCCTTCGGCGATTTCGCGCTCCGCGTCGGTCTCGAAGGGCACGTCGACGAACTTGCCGCCGAGCGACTCGATCTGCTCCTTCACCGCCGGGCGCACGTCGGAGGCCTCGATCACGGCGCCGAGGCGCTTCGCGGTGGCGATCGCCTGCAGGCCGGCGACGCCCGCGCCGAGCACCAGCACGCGCGCCGCCTTCACCGTGCCCGCGGCGGTCATCAGCATGGGGAAGAAACGGCCGATCTCCGCGGCGGCGAGCACCACCGCCTTGTAGCCGGCGATGTTCGCCTGCGAGCTGAGGACGTCCATCGCCTGGCCGCGCGACACCGTGCGCGGCAGGTATTCCATGGCGAAGCCCGTGACGCCCGTCTTCGCGATCGCCTCGAAGCCCGCGGCGTCGTACGGATCCAGGAGGCCGATCAGGACGGCGCCGCTTTTCAGCATCCCGAGCTCGCTTGACTGCGGCGCGCGCACCTTGAGCACGATGTCGGCGTCGTAGGCTTCTGCCGCCGAGGCGACGAGCTTCGCGCCCGCCATCTCGTACTGCGCGTCGGGATAGCTCGCTTTTTCCCCCGCACCCGCCTGCACGCGCACTTCGTGCTTGGCGGCGAGCTTCTTCACGGTCTCCGGCGTTGCGGCGACGCGGGTTTCTCCAGGCCGGGTCTCGGCCGGAACGCCTATGCGCATCCAGTGGCTCTCCCTAGGAGCCCGAATGATACGTCAGGGACGCCGCCGTCGCCCACGCGCGCCGGCTCAGCGCAGTACGCTCGGCGAATTGTTGCTGGAGAAATCTCGGTCGTGCGCGGATACGAACTGTGCGTTCTGTACGGAAACCGGTCAAGCGGACGCCGCGCGCGCCACCTTCCCCATCCAGCCAAACCGCCGCTCCGCCAGCTCGAACGCGCCCTGCACGAGGAGCGCGAGCACCGCCGCCGGCACCGCGCCCGCGAGCAGCATCGAAGCATCGTTCAGCGCGAGCCCCGAAACGATGCGCTCGCCGTAGCCCCCGGCGCCGACGAAGGCGGCGATGGTCGCGGTGCCGACGTTGATCACCGCGGAGGTCTTGATGCCGGCGAGGATCGTGGGCAGCGCGAGCGGCAGCTCGATGCGCCACAGCTGCTGTGCCGCGGAGAGCCCGAGCGCCATTGCCGCCTGACGCATGCCCGCGCCGACGCCCTCGAAGCCGGCGTGCGTGTTGCGCACAATCGGCAGCAGCGCGTAGAGAAAGAGCGCCACCAGCGCCGGCGCCGTGCCGATCGCGCCCATGAGCGCGATGAGGAAGGCGAACAGCGCGAGCGCCGGGATGGTCTGGATCACGCCCACCGCGCCGAGGATGGGCTGCGCGAGGCGCCGCCGTTTCGCCGCCGCCACGCCGAGCGGCACCCCCACCGCGATGCTGCCCGCGAGCGAAACGAATACCAGGACCAGGTGCTCCCAGGTCAAGCGCCAGAAATCCGGACCGAACAGGACGTGCAGAAATTTTCTTTCTTTTTTCTTCGTGCCTTCCAGGCCGGAATCCAGGAGCGCGGCGGCCTCGGCGAAGCTCCTGCCCTGCAACTCCGCCGCGGCGTTCAGGCGGATCATGGTCCGTTCGTCTATGCGCTTTTCCAGCTTCTGCAGCTTCGCCCACGCCTCGGGATAGCGCGCGGGCACGTCCAGCCGGTGGAGGAGCACCGCGTCGTAGCGCGGGAAGAACTTCCGGTCGTCTTCCAGCGCGCGCAACCGGAATCGCTCGATCTTGGCGTCCGTCGTATAGATGTCCATGACATCGATCCTGCCGGCCGCGATCGCCTCGTAGGCGAGGCCGTGGTCCAGACCCGAAGGCGTGGCGAACGGCAGCTGGTAGGCCGCTTTCAGCCCCGGCCAGCCGTCGGCGCGTCCGATGAATTCCTGCGACAGGCCGAGTTTCAGTGCCGGATGCTTCGCGAGGTCGCCGAGTGCGCGGATGCCGAGCGCCTGTGCGCGCTCCTCGCGCATCGCCAGCGCGTAGCTGTTGTTGAAGCCGAGCGGCACCGCGACGCCGAACCCCAGCGGTGCGAGCGCGCGGTTCAGCCCCGCGAGGCCCGGATTGCCGTCAAGCTTGAGGATCTCTCTCGCGATGGTGCCAGTGTATTCGGGATAAAGATCGATCGAGCCGGATTTGAGCGCCGCGTACAGGATGCCAGTGTTGCCGAGCCCCGGCCGGTGCACCGCATCGCCCGCTGCCCGGATGATGATCTCGCCGAGGATGTAGGACTCGGTGAAGCGCTTCGAGCCCACGACCAGCGGCTCGGCCTGCGCCGCCGCGGTGACCAGCAGCAGCAGCGCCGCCCACGTCCTCATGCGGCGCGCGCGACCCTCGCCGCTGCGCCGTCGAGGAACTGCAGCTGCGCGAGGCTCGCGTACAGCCCGCCCTGGCGCATCAGCTCGGCGTGCGTGCCCTGCGCGACGATCGCGCCGCGATCGAGCACCACGATGCGCCCCGCGTGCTGCACGGTGGCGAGGCGGTGCGCGATGACCAGGGTCGTGCGCCCGCGCTCCAGGCGCTCGAGCGCCTGCTGCACCATGCGCTCGCTCTCGGCGTCGAGCGAGCTCGTCGCCTCGTCGAGGAGCAGCAGCGGCCGGTCGGCGAGCAGCGCGCGCGCGATCGACAGGCGCTGGCGCTGCCCGCCCGAGAGCGTGACGCCGCGCTCGCCGAGCGGCGTGTCGAGGCCCTGAGGCAAGCGGGCGATGAACTCCGCGGCGAAGGCCTCGCCGCAGGCGCGCTCCACCTCGGCGCGGCTCGCGCCGGGCCGGCCGTAGCGCACGTTGTCGAAGGCGCTCGCGGCGAAGATCACCGGGTCCTGCGGCACCACGGCCATCAAGCTGCGCAGCGCGCGCGGCTCCATGTCGCGCAGGTCCGTGCCGTCGATGCGGACGGCGCCGCCTTGCGGGTCGTAGAACCTGAGCAGCAGCGCGAGCACCGTGCTCTTGCCCGCGCCGGAGGGGCCGACCAGGGCGACGCGCTCGCCGGCGGCGATGCGCAGGCTGAAGCGCTCGAGCGCCGGCGCCTGCGGCCGGCTGGCATAGGCGAAGGTGACGTCGTCGAACTCGTACACCCGCGGCGCGGGCGGGGGGGGGGGGGCGGGGGC
>JBBDXL010000054.1:0-36273 GCA_040902335.1 Burkholderiales bacterium | reverse complement strand
CACCGGGGGCGCGGGGGGCGCCGGCCGCGGCGCGGCCGGCGCGGCGATCGCGGGCTGCGCGTCGAGCAGCTCGAACAGGCGCTCGGTGGCGCCGGCGGCGCGCTGCAGCTCGCCCCACACCTCGGACACCGTGCCGGCGCCGGTGGCGACCACGCCGGCGTAGAACACGAAGGCCGCCAGCTCGCCCGGCGTCAGGCGCCCGGCGAGCACGTCGCGCCCGCCCACCCACAGGATCACGCCCACCGCGCAGAACGCGATCAGCATCACCGCGGCGATCAGCGCCGCCTTCTGCCCGATGCTGGCGGCGGCGGCGGCGTAGGCGGCCTCCGCGTGATGCGCGAATGCCGCGCGCTCCGCGTCCTCGTGCGCGTAGGCCTGCACCGTGCGCACTTCGTGCACCGCCTCGTCGACGTGCGCCGAGACGTCCGCCACGCGGTCCTGGCTCACGCGCGACAGCCGCCGCACGCGCCGGCCGAGGATCAGGATCGGCACCAGCGTCGCCGGCACGCCGACGAGCACCAGCGCCGCGAGCTTCCAGCTGGTGAAAAAGAGCATGGCGGCGGCGCCCGTCATCATCAGCAGGTTCCTGACGAACATCGACAGGCCGTAGCCGATCACCTGCTGCACCACGGTGGTGTCGCTCGCCAGGCGCGAGATCACCTCGCCGGTGCGCGCGTTCTCGAAGAAACCGGGCGAAAGCGCGAGCAGGTGGTCGAACACCGCGCGGCGCAGGTCCGTGACGACGCGCTCGCCGGTGCTCATCATCAGGGTGAAGCGGAAGTAGGTGGCGACCGCGAGCGTCACCGCCACCGCCACCGCGGCGGCGAGCGCCTGGTCGAGGAGCCGCGGCTCGCCGCTGCCGAAGCCGGCGTCCACCACGTACTTGAGGCCCTGCCCCAGCGCCAGCACGCACGCCGCCGCCGCCAGCAGCGCGGCGAGCGCCGCGGCGACGCGCCAGCGGTAGGGGGCGAGAAAGCGCGCCAGGCGCGCGAGCGAACCCATGCGCGCACTGTACCGCAGCGCGGCGCTAGGCGGCGGGAAGCGCCGCGGCGGGCTCCACCTGCACCCGGCAGTCGTAGAACGTGGCGCCGCCGCCCAGGTCGGTGATGCGCTGCGCGGTAAGGTTGTTGGCATTGCCCCGATCCGGCGAGTGCTTCTTCCACCAGACGGAGGGCGCGACCACCACGCCCGGACGCGGGCGGTCGTTGACGCGCGCGCGCAACCGCAGGCTGCCGCGCGCGTTGAACACGCGCACGAGATCACCGTCGCGCACGCCGCGCGCGGCGGCATCGGCCGCGTGCATCTCCAGGCGCGGCTCGCCCTCGAGCTCGCGGAAGCGCTTCAGGTGCGCGAAGCTCGAATTGAGGAAATTGCGCGCCGGCGGCGAGATGAACTGCAGCTCGCCCGGCGCCGGGCCTTCCGCCGGCGGATTGTAGAACGGCAGCGGGTCGAGGCCCTGCTGCTCCAGCGCCGCGCTGTAGAACTCGCACTTGCCCGAGGGCGTGGGAAAGCCGCCCGCGGCGAACGGCGCGAAGCGCGCCGGCACGTCGAGCCGCTGCCAGCCGCTCTGCTTCATCTCCTCCCAGTCGATGCCGCGCATGCGCGGCGCGGACGACGCGAGCGCGGTGCGGCAGATGTCCTCGTCGCTGTCGCGAAAGCACGGCTCCGCGAAGCCCATGCGCGCGGCCAGGCGCCGGAACACTTCCGAGTTGGGCAGCGACTCGCCCACCGGCGCAATCGCCGGGTTGTTGGCTACCGCATAGAGATGCCCGTAGGACTTGTGCACGTCGTAGTGCTCGAGCTGCGTGGTGGCCGGCAGCACGAGGTCGGCGTAGTCCGCGGTGTCGGTCATGAACGAGTCCAGCACCACGCAGTAGAGGTCCTCGCGGCGGAACCCGGCGAGCACCTTTTCCGAGTCCGGGCACACCGCCACCGGGTTGTTGTTGTAGACGAACACCGCCTTCACGGGCGGCATCGCCGACGTCAGCGCCGCGCCGATCTGCGCGTGGTTGATCACACGCGGCTTGCGGCCGCCGAGCAGGTCCGGGCGCTCGAGCGCCGCGTGGTCGAAGCCGTAGAAGTCCGCCGTGGTGAGCACGATGCCGCCGGCCGCGTCGCGCCAGGCGCCGGTGAGCGCGGGCAGGCAGGCGACGGTGCGCGCGGCGATGCCGCCGCCCGCGTGGCGCTGCATGCCGTAGTTGAGGCGGATCGCCGCGGGCTTCGCGGTGCCGTAGTCGCGCGCGAGCTGCACGACTTCTTGCGCGTCGAGGCCGCATATCTGCGCCGCCCACTGCGGCGTGTATTGCTTGACGCGTTCGGCCAGCTCATCGAAGCCGAGCGTGTGCTGCGCGATGTACTCGCGGTCGAGCAATCCTTCCGCGATCAGCACGTGCATCAGGGCGAGCGCGAGCGCGCCGTCGGTGCCGGGCAGCAACGCCACGTGCTGCGTGCACTTCTCCGCCGAGAGGCTGCGGTAGGGATCGATCGCGATCACGCTTGCGCCGCGGCGCTTCGCCTCCTGCACGCGCGACCACAGATGCAGGTTCGACACCACGGGGTTCGCGCCCCAGAGCAGGATCAGCTGCGCTTCGTCGAAGCGCTCGGGGTCCATGCCCACCGAGCCGCCGAGCGTCGCCTTGATGCCCGCCTTGCCCGCCGAAGAGCATAGCGTCCGGTCGAGGATCGATGCGCCCAGCCGATGGAAGAAGCGCCGGTCCATCGAGCTGTACTGCACCATGCCCATGGTGCCGGCGTAGCTGAGGGGCAGAATCGACTCCGGGTTGTCCGCGGCGAGCGCCTTCAGGCGCGCGGCGATCTCGTCGAGCGCCGCGTCCCACGAAATGCGCTCGAAACGGCCGCTGCCTTTCGGCCCCACCCGCTTCAGGGGGTGCAGCAGCCGCTCCGGGGCGTAGGTGCGCTCGAGGTAATGCGCGACCTTTGTGCACAGCGTGCCCTGCGTGAAGGGCATCGTGGGATCGCCCTGGATCTTGACCGCGACGCCGTCCTCCACGGTCACCAGCATGCCGCAGGTGTCGGGACAGTCGTGCGGGCAGGCAGCGCGGACCAGCATGCGCCGGAGTTTACCCTTGCAGCGCCTCGTCGAGCAGTTCCACCCAGTGCGCGACCGGCACGCCGGCGCCGGACTGCAGATGCACGAGGCAGCCGATGTTCGCGGTGACGATGCCCACCGGCTGCCCGCTCTGCAGCGCCGCGAGCTTGCGGCTGCGCAGCGCCTCAGCGAGAGCCGGCTGCAGGATCGAGTAGGTGCCCGCGGAGCCGCAGCACAGGTGCGCGTCCGGCACCGGGGTGAGCTCGAACCCGGCGCGCGCGAGGAGCCGCTCGGCGCCGCCGCGCAGCTGCTGCCCGTGCTGCAGCGAGCAGGGCGAGTGCAGCGCGATGCGCCCGAGTCCGGAACGCTCCGGGATGGCCTCGGGCGCGATCACCTCGCTCAGGTCGCGGGTGAGCGCCGCGACGCGCGCCGCCTTGTCCCGATACGCGGGGTCGTGCGCGAGCAGAAGGCCGTACTCCTTCACGGTCACGCCGCAGCCGCTCGCCGTCATGACGATGGCCTCGATCTCGCCGCGCTCCACGGTCGGCCACCAGGCGTCGATCAGGGCGCGCATGTCGTTCAGGCCCGAGACCTGGTCGTTGAGATGAAAACGCAGCGCACCGCAGCAGCCGGCGCCCGGCGCCTCGATGAGCGACACGCCCATGCGGTCCAGCACGCGCGCCGCCGCCGCGTTGATGCGCGGCGCGAGCGCCGGCTGCACGCAACCGGCGAGCGCGAGCATCCGGCGCGCGTGGCGCGGCGCCGGCCAGTCGCCGGCGGGCGCCGCCGGCGCGGGCACGAGCCGCGGCAGGAGGAAGCGGAGCATGCGGCCCACGCCGAGCAGCGTGCCGAAGAGCCGCTCGCGCGGCAGCGTGAATGCAAGCGCGGCGCGCTTGGCGCGCTGCCAGGCCGAGCGCGGCACCCGCGCCTCGACGATGCCGCGGCCGATGTCGGCGAGCCGCCCGTACTGCACGCCCGACGGACAGGTCGTCTCGCACGAGCGGCAGGTGAGGCAGCGGTCCAGGTGCAGCTGCGTGCGCGCCGTGGGCGCCGCGCCCTCCAGCACCTGCTTGATGAGGTAGATGCGGCCGCGCGGCCCGTCGAGCTCGTCGCCGAGCAGCTGGTAGGTCGGGCAGGTGGCGGTGCAAAAACCGCAGTGCACGCACTTGCGCAGGATGGCGTCGGCCTCCCGGCCCTCGGGCGTGTCGCGGATGAACGCCGCCAGTTCGGTCTGCATCGGCGGGCCGCTATACTCGTCGCATGTGGACGTTCATCGTCCTCGCCGCCCCGGCCATGGCGGTCGGCGCCGTGGTCTGGGGGATCATCATCGTGCGCAAGTTCAATGCGCGCAAGGCCTTCGAGCACGAGCGCGAAGCCCGGTTCGTCGCCGAGATGCTGCGCACGAAGCCGCAGGCCGCGAAACCGGCTGTAGCGGCGCCGGCGGCGCCCGCCGACCCGATCGCCGCCGCCGGCGAAGCGATTCGCGCCGCGCTGGCCGCCGGCCGCGGCGCGGACGCGACGAAGGCGTTTCTGGCGGTGGTCGCCGAGCGCACCAAGCTCGCGCTCGAGCCCGCGGCGTGGGAGAGTCTGGGCCGCGCGCTGCTCGCGCAGGGCACGTACCTGGAAGCGGCCTGGGCGCTGCACGCCGGCGCCGCGCTCGCCGGCGATGCCGTCGGCGCGCAGAAGCGCCTGGTCGAGGTCGCGGTGCGCGCCGGCGACGCCGGGCAGGCGCAGAATGCGCTCAAGCTGTACGCCACGCTGCTCGCCAAGTACCCGCAGTCGCAATATGCAGATTTCGTGCGCGCCAACATGAAGCAGCAGGAAAAGAAGGTGCCCAAGGCGTAGGCGCGCGGCTAGAAGTCCGGGTACAGGCGCCCGGGATTGAATACGCCCGCCGGATCGAACGCCGCCTTGAGCTCGCGGTGCAGGCGCGCTAGCGCCGGGGCGAGCGGTGCGAACACGCCCGCCGCCTTGTCGCCGCCGCGAAACAGCGTCGCGTGGCCGCCGGCGCGCGCCGCAGCCGCGCGCACGGTGGCGGCGTCCGCGCCCGCGCGCAGCCAGCGCAGCGCGCCGCCCCACTCGATCAGCTGCGCGCCGGCGAG
This sequence comes from Burkholderiales bacterium, assembly GCA_040902335.1. GTDB lineage: Bacteria > Pseudomonadota > Gammaproteobacteria > Burkholderiales > SG8-39 > JAABQT01. Next base: position 31,122 of record JBBDXL010000054.1, on the reverse strand, counting down.
CTCGAGCGGCGGCGCGGCGGAGGGCAGCGACAGGCGCCATAGCGGCACGTCGCCCGCGAACCAGGGATCGGTCTGCTCGCGAATGCCCGACCAGAAGCGCGCGCCCTGGCCGGCCGCGAGCGCTTCGCCGCCCAGCTTTTCCGCCGCCGCCTGCACCGCGCGCTCCGCGCCCGAAAGGCGCACGGTGAGCTCGCCGTCGCGCCAGGCGCTCGCCGACACCGGCAGCGGCGCACCCGCCCAGCGGTTGAGCGACTCGAGGGCTTTCTCCTGCGGCAGTTCCAGCCGCAGCGTGCGCTCGGCCGCGGGCCGCGGCAGCACCTTGAGCGAAACTTCGAGGATCAGGCCGAGCGTGCCGAGCGAGCCCGCGAGCAGGCGCGAGACGTCGTAGCCGGCCACGTTTTTCATCACGCGCCCGCCGAAGGCGAGCTCGCTCGCGCGTCCGTCGATGACGCGCGCGCCGAGGACGAAATCGCGCAGCGCGCCGGCCGCCGCGCGGCGCGGGCCCGAGAGCCCCGCCGCGACGCAGCCGCCGAGCGTCGCGCCGCTGCCGAAGTGCGGCGGTTCGAAGGCGAGCATCTGCCCCTGCGCCGCGAGTGCGCCTTCCAGCTCGGCGAGCGGCGTGCCGCAGCGCGCCGTCACCACCAGCTCGGTCGGCTCGTAGTCGACGATGCCGGCGTGCGCGCGCGTGTCGAGGACCTCGCCGCGCAGCGTGCCGCCGTAGAAATCCTTGCTGCCGCCGCCGCGCAGGCGCAGCGGCGCAGCGCGGCCGGCCGCCTCGCGGATGCGCTCGCGCAAGTGCTCCGACATCAGAAGCGCGGCAGCTGCGCGTGCGGCAGCGCGCCGGCGTGCACGTGCCGGCGGCCGAACTCCGCGCAGCGCGCGAGCGTCGGCACCGCCTTGCCGGGATTGAGCAGGCCCGCCGGATCGAAGGCGCGCTTCACGGCGTGGAACAGCTCCAGCTCCTCGCCGCGGAACTGCACGCACATCTCGTTGATCTTCTCCACGCCCACGCCGTGCTCGCCGGTGATGGTGCCGCCCACCGCGACGCACTTTTCCAGCACTTCGGCGGCGAACGCCTCGGTGCGCTTGAGCTCGCCGGCGTCGTTGGCGTCGAACAGGATCAGCGGATGCAGGTTGCCGTCGCCGGCGTGGAACACGTTCGGGCAGCGCAGGCCGTACTTCTTCTCCAGCTCGCCGATGAAGCCGAGCACCTCGCCCAGGCGTTTTCTCGGGATGGTGCCGTCCATGCAGTAGTAGTCGGGCGAGATGCGGCCCATGGCGGGGAACGCCGCCTTGCGGCCCGACCAGAAGCGCAGCCGCTCGGCCTCGTCGCGCGACACCGTGAGGCGCGTGGCGCCGGCGCGCGTGAGCACCTGCTTCACTTTCGCGATCTCGTCCTCGACTTCCTCGGGCAGGCCGTCGGCCTCGCACAACAGGATCGCCGCCGCCTCGAGGTCGTAGCCGGCGCCGACGAACTCCTCGACGGCGCGGGTCGCCGGCCGGTCCATCATTTCCAGGCCCGCCGGAATGATGCCCGCGGCGATCACCGCGGCGACCGCGTCGCCCGCCTTCTGCAGGTCGTCGAACGAGGCCATGACGACGCGCGCCGCGGGCGGCTTGGGCAGCAGCTTCACCGTGATTTCGGTGGCCACCGCAAGCATGCCCTCGGAGCCGACGATTAGTGCAAGCAGATCGAGCCCGGGCGCATCGAGCGCTTCGGCGCCGAAATCGAGCGGCTCGCCGTCGGCGGCATAGCCGCGCACGCGCAAAACGTTGTGCACCGTGAGCCCGTACTTGAGGCAGTGCACGCCGCCGGAATTCTCCGCGACGTTGCCGCCGATGGTGCAGGCGATCTGGCTCGAGGGATCGGGCGCGTAGTACAGGCCGAACGGCGCGGCGGCATCCGAGATGGCGAGATTCCTCACGCCCGGCTGCACGACCGCGACGCGCGCCACCGGGTCGACGCGCACGATGCGCATGAACTTGGCGAGCGACAGCAGCACGCCGTCGCCCGGCGGCAGCGCGCCGCCCGAGAGCCCGGTGCCGGCGCCGCGCGGCACCACCGGCACGCCGAGCGCGTGGCAGGTCTTGAGGATGCGCTGCACCTGCTCTTCGGTTTCGGGCAGCGCGACCACCATGGGCAGCTTGCGGTAGGCGGTGAGGCCGTCGCATTCGTAGGGCCGCGTGTCCTCCTCCTGCCACAGCACGGCTCGCTCGGGCAGGAACGCGCGCAGCGCCTGCGCCACGGCGCGCTGGCGCTCGCGTCCCGCTACAGGTAGCGCTTCGCCCATGCCAGCCCCGCGACCGTGTCGCCCCTCGGAACGTACTCGCAGCCCATCCATCCCTGGTAGCCCAGGCGGTCGATGTGCGCCAGCAGGAAATCGAAGTTGATCTCGCCCGTGCCCGGCTCGTGGCGATCGGGCACGTCGGCGAGCTGCATGTGGCCGATGCGCGGCAGCAGCCGCTCGATGGTCTTGGCGAGATCGCCTTCGACGATCTGCATGTGGAAGATGTCGTACTGCAGCTTCAGGTTGGCGCTGCCGGCGGCGTCGATCGCCTCGAGCGCCTGGCGCGAGGAGCTGAGGAAGAAATCCGGGATCGTGCGCCGGTTCGCGGGCTCGGTGAGCAGCGTGAGGCCCGCGCCCGCGAGCTTGCCCGCGGCATAGCGCAGGTTGTCCACCAGCGTCTCGAATAGGAGCTCCGGTGCGACGCCCGTGGGCGCGATGCCGGCGAGCGCGTTCAGGCGCGGGCAGCCGGCAGCCTGCGCGTACTCGATGGCGCGCTCCACGCCCTCGCGGAACTCGGCCACGCGCGCCGGCTGGCAGGCGATGCCGCGATCGCCCTTGGCCGCGTCGCCGCCCGGCAGGTTGTGCAGCACCACCTCCACGCCGGCGTCGCGCGCGCGCTGCGCCACCGCGGCGGCGCTGCCGGCGCCGTAGGGAAACTGGTACTCGACGTAGCGAAAGCCGGCGCGCGCCGCTGCCGCGAAGCGCTCCATAAACGGAACTTCCGGGAACATCAGGGAAAGATTGGCGGCGAGGCGGGGCATGCGCGACTATGTTAGCTAAGATTGCGCCAATAAGAGAAGATTCCTCCCACCTTGCCGCTGCCGCCCGCACTCGCACGCTTGCTGCCGTTTCTCGCCTGGTGGCCGCGCGTCACGCGCACCACGCTGCGCGCTGACGCCGGCGCCGCGCTGATCGGCGCCCTCGTCGTGCTGCCGCAGGGCGTGGCCTTCGCCACGCTCGCCGGCCTGCCGCCGGAGTTCGGCCTGTATTGCGCCATGGTGCCCGCCGTGGTGGCGGCGTTCTTCGGTTCGTCGTGGCACGCCGTCTCCGGCCCCACCAACGCCGTGTCGCTGTACGTGTTCGCCACCCTCGCCCCGCTCGCCGCGCCGGCCTCGCCCCAGTACATCAGCCTCGCGCTCACGCTCGCCTTCATGTCGGGCGTGATCATGCTGGCGATGGGCCTGCTGCGCCTCGGGCGGCTGGTTAACTTCGTGTCGCACAGCGTGGTGGTGGGCTTCACCGCGGGCGCCGCCGCGCTCATCGTCGCCAGCCAGCTGCGCAACTTCTTCGGCCTCGAGCTGCCGCCGAGCAGTGCCTTCCTCACCATGCTGCACGGCTTTCTCGCCCAGCTCACCGGGATCAAGCCCCATGTGCTGCTGGTGGGCGCGGTCACCCTCGCCGCCGGCGTGCTGTCGCGGCGCTACGCGCCCAGGCTGCCCTTCATGATCGTCGCGCTCGTGGCCGGCGGGCTGACGGGCTTCGCCCTCAACCAGGCGCTGGGGTTGGAGCACACCGGCATCCGCACCCTCGGCCGGCTGGCCGGGGCGCTGCCGCCGCTGTCGGTGCCCGATCTGTCGCCCGATACGCTCAAGGCCCTGATGGGCATCGCGGTGGGCGTAACCCTGCTCTCGCTCACGGAGGCCATGTCCATCGCGCGCGCGGTAGCGCTCAAGTCTGGCCAGCGCATCGACGCCAACCAGGAGTTCGTCGGCCAGGGCCTGTCGAACATGGCGGCGAGCTTCTTCTCCGGCTATCCGAGCTCGGCCTCATTCAACCGCTCGGGGCTGAACTACGAGGCCGGCGCGCGCACCCCGCTCGCCGCCGCGCTGTCGGCGCCGCTGCTCATCGCGGTGACCTTTGCCGTCGCGCCGCTACTCGCGCACCTGCCGCTCGCCTCCATGGCGGCGCTGCTGTTCATGGTGGCCTGGGGCTTGGTCGATTTCGCCTCGATCCGCGCCATCCTGCGCGCCAGCCGCAGCGAGTCGGCGGTGCTCGGCCTCACCTTCGCCGCCACGCTGCTCATGAACCTCGAGGTGGCGATCCTCGTCGGCGTGACGCTTTCGCTACTCGTCTACCTCAATCGCACCTCGCGCCCGCAGATGCGCGCCGTCGCGCCCGACCCGCGGCACAGCGAGCGCCGCTTCGGCCCGGTGGCCCAGGGCGTGACCGAGTGCCCGCAGCTGAAGATCATGGCGGTGGAGGGCTCGATCTATTTCGGCGCCGTCGACCACGTCGAGTCGCACCTGGAAACCCTGCGCGAGGTCGCGCGCGAGCAGAAGCACCTGCTGGTCGTGGCGCGCAACATCAATTTCATCGACATCGCCGGCGGCGAGGCACTGGCGCACGAGGCGCGCGCGCGGCGCTGGATCGGCGGGCGGCTCTGGCTGCAGGGCCTGCGCCATCCGGTCGAAGACCTGCTGACGAAGAGCGGCTTCATCGCCGAGATCGGCGCGGACGCCGTGTTCCGCGACAAGCGCGAGGCGATCGCGCGCATCTTCGACAAGCTCGACCCCGGCATCTGCGCGCGCTGCCGCGCGCGCATCTTCGAGGAATGCGCCTCGCGGCCATTGCGCGAGCCGGCAGCGCCGGACTAGACTGAGCACCTTACCAACGGAGGAGGACCGCATGAAAGCTCGTCTCGCCATCGCCGCCTGCGCCGTCGCCGCACTGGCCAGCGGCAACCTGTACGCGCAGTCCACCCTGGACGCGGTCAAGTCCAAGGGCTACGTGCAGTGTGGGGTCAATACCGGCCTTGCCGGGTTCTCGCAGCCCGATTCGCGGGGCGTGTGGAAGGGCATCGACGTCGACGCCTGCCGCGCCGTCGCGGCGGCCGTGTTCGGCGACGCCTCCAAGGTGCGCTACACGCCGCTCACCGCGCAGCAGCGCTTCACCGCCCTGCAGTCGGGCGAGGTGGACGTGCTGGCGCGCAACACCACCTGGACCATCACGCGCGACACGGGCCTGGGCCTGAACTTCGTCGGCACCAACTACTACGATGGCCAGGGCTTCATGGTGCCGAAGAAGCTCGGCGTGACGAGCGCGAAGCAATTGAACGGCGCCACCATTTGCGTGCAGCCCGGCACCACCACCGAGCTCAACCTCGCCGACTACTTCCGCGCCAACCGCATGAGCTTCAAGCCGGTGGTGATCGAGAAGCTCGAGGAGGTCGTGAGCGCCTATTTCGCGGGCCGTTGCGACGTCTACACCACGGACGTTTCCGGGCTGGTGTCGGTGCGCGCTTCGCGCGCGCAGAACGTCGCCGACCACGTCATCCTGCCCGAGGTGATCTCCAAGGAGCCGCTCGGGCCGGTGGTGCGCCACGGCGACGACCGCTGGTTCGACGTCGTCAAGTGGTCGCTGATCGCCACGATCGAGGCCGAGGAAATGGGCCTCTCCTCCAAGAACATCGACCAGAACCTGTCGAGCACCAACCCCGCAGTCCAGCGCTTCGTCGGCGCCACCGGCGACATCGGCAAGCAGCTAGGCGTTGACAACCGCTGGGCCTACAACATCGTCAAGCAGGTCGGCAACTACGGCGAGTCCTTCGAGGCGAACCTGACGCCGCTCGGCTTTGACCGCGGCCTGAACCGGCTCTGGACCCAGGGCGGCCTGATGTACGCGCCGCCCGTTCGCTAGAGTAGAGCGCGCCGTGCGCGCGCGCGCCATCGCCGCCCAGCTCGCGCTGCTGGCGGCGGTGGCGTTCGTCGTCTGGTACCTCGCCAGCAATACCGCGCAGAACCTCGACGCACGCAAGATCGCGAGCGGCTTCGGCTTCCTCGCGCGCGAGGCCGGCTTCGAGATCGGCGAGGCGCCGTTCCTCGCCTACAGTGCCGCCGACAGCTACGCGCGCGCGATCCTCGTCGGGCTGATCAACACCTTCCGCGTCGCGCTGATCGGCGTCGTGCTCGCCACGGTCATCGGCACCGTCGTCGGCCTGGCGCGCCTGTCGCATAACTGGCTGCTGTCGAGGCTCGCCACCGGCTACGTCGAGCTGCTGCGCAACGTGCCGCTGCTGGTGCAGCTGTTTTTCCTCTACGCGGTGATCACCGAGAACCTGCCCGGCACGCGGCAGGCGCTCGAGCCGCTGCCGGGGGTGTTTCTCAGCAATCGCGGCATCGCCTTCCCGGTGCTGGAAGCGCACGCGGTGCACGCCTGGATGGTCGCCGCGCTCGCCGCCAGCGCCGTCCTCGCCTGGCTCGCCGCGCGCTGGGGAAGGCGGCGCCAGGCGCGCACCGGGCAGCCGTTCCCGGCGCTGATCGTGGGCGCCGCGCTCATGCTCGGACTGCCGCTCGCCGTGTTTCTCGCCGCCGGCGCGCCGCTCGCGCTGGCGCGGCCGGCGCTGCAGGGCTTCAACTTCGCCGGCGGCGGCACGCTCAGCCCCGAGTTCGCCGCGCTTACCGGCGGGCTCACGCTGTACACGGCGGCGTTCATCGCCGAGATCGTGCGCGCCGGCGTGCAGTCCGTGGACCGCGGCCAGTCGGAGGCGGCCTATTCGCTGGGGCTGTCGCGGCGGCGCACGACGCGGCTCGTCATCCTGCCGCAGGCGCTGCGCGTCATCGTGCCGCCGCTCACCAGCCAGTACCTCAACCTCACCAAGAACAGCTCGCTCGCGGTCGCCATCGGCTACCCGGACCTGGTGTCGATCGCCAACACCACCATGAACCAGACCGGGCAGGCGATCGAGGGCATCGCCATCATCATGGCCGTCTACCTGACGATCAGCCTGTCGATCTCGGCGCTCATGAACTGGTACAACAAGCGCATCGCGCTCAAGGGGGCGCGCCGATGAGGTGGCTGCGCGAGAACCTGTTCGGCAGCTGGCCGAGCGCGCTCGCCACGCTCGCCATCCTGTGGCTCGCCTGGATGCTGGTGCCGCCGCTCGTCGAGTGGGCCATCGTCGACGCCGTGTGGCGCGCGCCCGATTCGCGCCCCTGCCGCGCCGCAGGCGCCGGCGCCTGCTGGGCGCTGATCGCCGAAAAGCACCGCTTCATCCTGTTCGGCACCTACCCGTATGAGCAGCACTGGCGCCCCGGGCTCGGCATCCTGGTGCTGTTCGCCCTCTACGTGGCGAGCGCGATGCGCCGCTTCTGGCGAGCGCGGCTCGCGCTCGCCTGGCTCGGCGGGCTCGCGCTCATCGGCTGGCTCATGTGGGGCGGCGTCGCCGGGCTGTCGTACGTCGAGAACGAACGCTGGGGCGGGCTGATGCTGACGCTGCTGCTCGCCACCTTCGGCATCGCCTTCGCCTTCCCCATCTCGATCCTGCTGGCGCTCGGGCGGCGTTCGCGGCTGCCCGTGGTGCGCGCGCTCTCCGTCTTGTGGATCGAGCTGGTGCGCGGCGTGCCCCTCATCTCGCTGCTGTTCATGGCCTCGGTGATGCTGCCGCTGTTCCTGCCCGAGGGCGTCAGCATCGACAAGCTGCTGCGAGCGCTTATTGCCATGATCGTGTTCGCCGCCGCCTACCTCGCCGAGGTGGTGCGCGGCGGGCTGCAGGCGATCCCGCACGGGCAGGAGGAGGCGGCCGACGCGCTCGGCCTGCCCTTCTGGAGGAAGACGCTGTTCGTCATCCTGCCGCAGGCGCTGCGCATCGCCATCCCGCCGCTGGTCAACACCTTCATCGCCTTTTTCAAGGATACTTCGCTGGTGGTGATCATCGGCCTGTTCGACCTCCTCACCTCCATCAAGGTGGCCTTGACCGAGCCGGCGTGGAGCGGCTTCGGCGTCGAAGCCTACATCTTCGCGTCGCTGGTGTACTTCGCCTTCTGCTTCGCCATGTCGCGCTACAGCCAGAACCTGGAGCGCGAACTGGAGCGCAGCAGGACGCACGTGCTGCGGGAGAACTGAGATGGCCAATGCTTCGATGATCGAGATGCGCGGCGTGGGCAAGTGGTTCGGGCGCTTCCAGGTGCTCAAGGACATCGACCTCGCCGTCGCCCAGGGAGAGAAGATCGTCCTCTGCGGCCCGTCGGGCTCGGGCAAGTCGACGCTGGTGCGGCTGGTGAACGGGCTCGAGCCCTACCAGTCGGGCAAGGTGACGGTGGACGGCATCGAGCTGAAGAACGACGCCAAGGCGATCGAGGCCGTGCGCGGCGAGGTCGGCATGGTGTTCCAGAGCTTCAACCTGTTCCCGCACCTCACGGCGCTCGAGAACCTGACGCTTGCCCCGGTGTGGGTGCGGCACATGCCGAAGAAGGACGCCGAGGCGCTCGCGCTGCAGCTGCTCGTGCGCGTGCGCATCGCCGAGCAGGCGCACAAATACCCGGCGCAGCTTTCCGGCGGCCAGCAGCAGCGCGTGGCGATCGCGCGCGCCCTCGCCATGCGACCGAAGATCATGCTGTTCGACGAGCCGACCTCGGCGCTCGACCCGGAGATGATCAAGGAGGTGCTCGACGTCATGGTCGAGCTCGCCGCCGAGGGCATGACCATGGTGGTGGTGACGCACGAGATGGGGTTCGCGCGCACCGTGGCCGACCGCGTGGTGTTCATGGACCAGGGCGAGATCGTCGAGTCGGCGCCGCCGAAGACCTTCTTCGAGGCGCCGCGCACCGAGCGCGCGCGCCTGTTCCTCAGCCAGATCCTCGGCCACTAGCTATGCTAGACTTTTTTCGCCCTTAACCATAAGCACGCAAAGGAGATTTCCATGGGCGCGATACTGCAATCCCTCAGCCGCACCGTCATCGCCGGCATCGTCGTTCTGGTCGTGATCCTGCTCATCGTCGGCCAGTCCACCGGCGCCTGGGTCAACTTGTCGAGCCACGCCTGGTGGACGTTCTTCATGCGCTGGCTGCACGTGCTCTCCGGCGTGATGTGGATCGGCCTGCTCTGGTACTTCAATTTCGTGCAAACGCCGTCGATGCCGAAGATCCCGGACGAGCACAAGCCCGCCATCAGCAAGGTGATCGCGCCCGAGGCGCTGTTCTGGTTCCGCTGGGCGGCGCTCGCCACGATCGTCACCGGGCTGCTCCTCGCCTCGATGAATCAGTACCTGGTGAGCGCGCTGTCGCTGCAGCGGCCGTTCACCGCCATCGGCATCGGCATGTGGCTCGGGCTGGTGATGGCGTTCAACGTCTGGTTCATCATCTGGCCGAACCAGAAGAAGGCGCTCGGCATGGTGCAGGTCGGCGTCGAGGAGAAGGCGGCCGCGGCGCGCAAGGCGGGACTCACGTCCCGCCTCAACACGCTGCTGTCCATCCCCATGCTCTACTGCATGGTGGCGCAGCAAAACGGCGGCCTGTAGCTAGGGCAGCCTGAGCTTCTCGAGTCCGCGCAGGCGCGTGCCTGCGCGGATGCCGCGCTCGGCGAACCAGCCCTGCGCCATCTCCAGCGCGAAGCGCGCCGGGCGCGCCGCGCAGTGCGAGACCTCGGTGCGCGGCTGCATGTCGGCGATGTTGATGATGGCGCCGCCGGCGTCGATGAAGGCCACCGACAGCGGCAGCGGCGTGTTCTTCATCCACATGCAGTGCACGGCATCGTTCTCGAATACGAACAGCATGCCGCCGTTCGGCGCGAGCGCGGTGCGGTGCATGAGCCCCATCGCGCGCGACGCATCGCGGTCGGCGACTTCGGCGCGGATCAGGTGCATGCCCGCGCCGAGCTGCACCGTGGGCAGCGGCGGCTGCTGCGCGGCGGCCGCGCCGGCGGCGAGGAGAAAGGCGGAGAGCAGTCGGCGCATGGGCGAAAAAAAGGGCAGGGTAACTGCCCTGCCCTTTTTCCGGAAGAGGCGCGTTACTTCTTCATCTCCTCCTTCTTCTCTTCCTTCTTCTCTTCCTTCTTAGCCTTCTTCGCCTTGGTGACCTTCTTCTTGGCGGTCTTCTTTTCCATCTTCTGCTCTTCCTTCTTCTCCTGTGCCACGGCGCTCGTCGCGACGAAGGCGGTGGCGCTTACGGCCGCGAACACGGCGGCGAACACGGCGGACAGCAGCTTGCTCATCGAAGTCTCCTGAAAGTTGAATTGCGGCACAGCGGGTCGGCGCGGCGGCGCGGGACCGCCTTGCTCCCGGAACCTGTAACGCCCGGCCCCGAATTCGGTTGACATGGCGTCCAGTCAAGGGCTAAGGCAATGATTTGGCGCGCTTATCCTCTATAATCCGGCCCTCCCCACCCGCCTGCGCAGGAGTATCCATGCCGTACAAGCACATCAAGGTACCGACGACCGGCGAAAAGATCCGGGTCAACAAGGACTTTTCGTTGTCGGTGCCCGACAACCCGATCATCCCCTACATCGAGGGCGACGGAACCGGGGTGGACATCACCCCCGTGATGATCAAGGTGGTCGACGCCGCGGTGCAGAAGGCCTACGGCGGCAAGAAAAGAATCGTCTGGATGGAGATGTACGCGGGCGAGAAGTCCTGCAAGGTGTACGGCGAGAACGTCTGGCTGCCCGACGAGACGCTGGCCGCGGCCAGGGAGTACGTGATCTCGATCAAGGGCCCGCTCACCACGCCGGTGGGCGGCGGCATCCGCTCGATCAATGTGGCGCTGCGCCAGGAGCTGGATCTGTACGTCTGCCTGCGCCCGATCCACTACTTCAAGGGCGTGCCCTCGCCGCTCAAGGAACCGGAGAAGACCGACATGGTGATCTTCCGCGAGAACGCGGAGGATATCTACGCCGGCATCGAGTGGGCGGCGAAGACGCCCGAGGCGCAGAAGCTGATCAAGTACCTGATAAACGAGCTCAAGGTGACGAAGATCCGCTTCCCCGAGACCTCGGCGATCGGCATCAAGCCGGTCTCCATCCAGGGCTCGGAGCGGCTCATCCGCAAGGCTTTCCAGTACGCCATCGACAACGACCGCAAGTCGGTGACGCTGGTGCACAAGGGCAACATCCAGAAGTTCACCGAGGGGGGATTTCGCGACTGGGGCTACGCGCTGGCGCAGCGGGAGTTCGGTGCCAAGCTGGTGGACGGCGGGCCGTGGTGCAGCTTCAAGAACCCGAAGACCGGCCGCGAGATCGTGGTGAAGGACGTAATTACCGACGCCTTCCTGCAGCAGATCCTGCTGCGGCCGGCGGAGTACGACGTGATCGCCACCTTAAACCTTACGGGCGATCTGATCTCGGATGCGCTGGCGGCGCAGATCGGCGGCATCGGCATCGCGCCGGGCGCCAACATGAGCGACTCGATCGCCATGTTCGAGGCCACCCACGGCACGGCGCCCAAGTACGCCGGCAAGGACTACGTCAACCCGGGCTCGGAGATCCTGTCGGCGGAAATGATGCTGCGGCACATGGGCTGGGTCGAGGCCGCCGACGTCATCGTGCGCTCGATGGAGAAAGCCATCGCCGACAAGGTGGTGACCTACGACTTCGCGCGTCTCATGCCGGGCGCGAAGCAGGTGTCGTGCTCAGGCTTCGGCCAGGCGATGATCGAACGGATGTAGGTCGCGGCCGGCACCAACGAAAAAGGCCGCGCGCGCGGCCTTTTTTGCTTGCAGCGGCGGCAGTCAGACTTTGTTAATGTTGGACGCCTGCTTGCCCTTCGGCCCCTGCACCACGTCGAAGCTCACCTTCATGCCCTCTTTGAGGGACTTGAAGCCCGCCATCTGAATGGCGGAAAAGTGCGCGAACAGGTCTTCGCTGCCGTCATCCGGCGTGATGAAGCCATACCCCTTCGCGTCGTTGAACCACTTCACGGTGCCTGTCGCCATTGCCGCATCCCTTGTGTAGGTTGGAGTACGCCGGGTGCGTCACCCGGGCCATGCTTGAAACTCACGTCGCCGCCGCCCTTTTGCCGATGGCGTTACAGACAGTCTGAATCCAAACACAAGGCGGCTTCTACCCGGCTTCCCAGGAGCAGTCAAGACCCCCCTGCCGCCGCATTGCACACGCCGAACACATTGATTAGGATAGCCACCAGCGGGTGGAGCAACGCCCGGCGATTCACCATTGCACGCAGTTGCAGGAACGGAAACGTAAAGGGCATGTCCGATCGGATTGAGCTTGGCAACGACTCTTAAGAGGCATGGCGCAGTTCAAGGACGACACGCTGCTCGAAGCGCAGCGGAGCAAGCTGCAGCCTCCGCCGATGTTCAAGGTCATGCTGCTCAACGACGATTACACGCCGATGGAGTTCGTGGTGGTGGTGCTGCAGAAGTTCTTCGGCATGACGCGCGAGCGCGCCACGCAGGTGATGCTGAAGGTGCACCGCGAGGGCATCGGCGTGTGCGGGGTGTATCCTCACGACATTGCCAGCACCAAGGTGCAGCAGGTCGCGGCGTACGCCCGGCGGCACCAGCACCCGCTGCAATGCGTGATGGAGGAAACGTAGCATGATCGCCCAGGAGCTCGAAGTCAGCCTGCACATGGCGTTCGTGGAAGCGCGCCAGAAGCGGCACGAGTTCATTACTGTCGAGCATCTCCTGCTGGCGCTGCTGGACAACCCGACCGCGGCCGAAGTGCTGCGCGCCTGCGGCGCGAACCTCGACGAGCTGCGCAAGAGCCTCACGCAGCACGTCGCCGAGCAGACGCCGCGCATCGCCGCCGACCGCGAGGTGGACACCCAGCCGACGCTCGGCTTCCAGCGCGTCATTCAGCGCGCCATCCTGCACGTGCAGTCCTCAGGCAAGAAGGAGGTCACCGGCGCCAACGTGCTGGTGGCGATCTTCGGCGAGAAGGATTCGCACGCCGTGTACTTCCTGCAGCAGCAGGGCGTCACGCGCCTGGACGTCGTCAACTACATTTCGCACGGCATCACCAAAACGCCACAGCCGCATTCCGGCAAGGCCGAGCAGGAGGCGGGCGAGGAGGCGCAGGCCGAGCCTTCCAACAGCCCGCTCGACAACTACACGCAGAACTTGAATGCGCTGGCGCTCGCCGGCAAGATCGACCCGCTCATTGGCCGCGAGCGCGAACTCGAGCGCGTCATCCAGACCCTGTGCCGCCGGCGCAAGAACAATCCGCTGCTGGTGGGCGAAGCCGGCGTCGGCAAGACCGCCATCGCCGAAGGGCTGGCGCGCCGCATCATCGAGTCGAACGTGCCCGAGTTGCTCGCGCGCGGCACGGTGTACGCACTCGACATGGGGGCGCTGCTCGCCGGCACCAAGTACCGCGGCGACTTCGAGCAGCGCCTGAAGGCGGTGCTGAAGCAGCTGGTGGACAACCCGAACGCCATCCTGTTCATTGACGAGATCCACACGGTGATCGGCGCGGGCGCCGCCTCGGGGGGCACGCTCGACGCCTCTAACCTGCTCAAGCCCGTGCTCTCCACCGGGCAACTGAAGTGCATCGGCGCGACCACCTACAACGAGTACCGCGGCGTGTTCGAAAAAGACCACGCGTTGTCGCGCCGCTTCCAGAAGATCGACGTGGTCGAGCCCTCGGTAGACGAGACGGTGGAGATCCTCAAGGGCCTGAAGACGCGCTTCGAGGCGCACCACAGCGTCAAGTACACCGCCAACGCGCTCACCACCGCGGCGGAGCTCTCGGCGCGCTTCATCAACGACCGGCACCTGCCCGACAAGGCCATCGACGTCATCGACGAGGCGGGCGCGGCGCAGCGCATCGCGCCCAAGAGCCGGCAGAAGCGCGTCATCGGCAAGGGCGAGATCGAGGAGATCGTCGCCAAGATCGCGCGCATCCCGCCGCGCAGCGTCTCGAGCGACGACCGCGGCGCGCTCGCCAAGCTCGACCGCGACCTGAAGGCGGTGGTGTTCGGCCAGGACCCGGCCATCGACGCGCTCGCCTCGGCCATCAAGATGGCGCGCTCGGGCCTCGGCAACCCGCAAAAGCCCATCGGCAGCTTCCTCTTTTCCGGGCCGACGGGCGTCGGCAAGACCGAGGTGGCGCGCCAGCTCGCCTACTGCATGGGCATCGAGCTGATCCGCTTCGACATGTCGGAGTACATGGAGCGCCACGCGGTGAGCCGCCTCATCGGAGCGCCGCCGGGCTACGTCGGCTTCGAGCAAGGGGGCCTGCTCACCGAGGCGATCACCAAGAAGCCCTACGCGGTGCTGCTGCTCGACGAGATCGAGAAGGCGCACCCGGACATCTTCAACATCCTGCTGCAGGTGATGGACCACGGCACGCTCACCGACAATAACGGCCGCAAGGCCGACTTCCGCAACATAGTGATCGTCATGACCACCAACGCGGGCGCCGAGTCGCTGACCAAGAACGCGATGGGCTTCACGCCCTCGGTCAAGGCGGGCGACGAGATGGAGGCGATCAAGAAGATGTTCACGCCCGAGTTCAGGAACCGCCTGGACGCCGTGATCTCGTTCCGGTCGCTCGACCACGATGTCATCATGCGCGTGGTGGACAAGTTCCTGATCCAGCTCGAAGAGCAGCTGCAGGAGAAGAAGGTCGAGCCGCACTTCACGCAGAAGCTGAAGGAGCACCTGGCGAAGAAGGGCTTCGACCCGCTGATGGGCGCGCGCCCGATGGCGCGGCTCATCCAGGACACCATCCGCCGCGCGCTCGCCGACGAGCTGCTGTTCGGCAAGCTGGCGCACGGCGGCAAGGTGACGGTGGACGTGGACGATACCGGCAACGTGGCGCTGCAATTCGAGGCGCCGGCGCCGGCGCCACCGCCGCCCGCGACAAAGGAACCGGTCGCCTGATTTCGCTCCGCGCGTCTTGACAGGGTTCCGCCGCACGGCGGAGACTTTGTCCGTACCGCAACGCAATCCAGGAGGGGGTCCCAAATGCGAATCACTCTTGTATGTGCGGTCGCGCTCGCCGTAGCGCCGCTCGCCGCCAACGCACAGGATGCCGGGCGCAATCTGGCCGCCAGTTGCGCGATGTGCCACGGCACATCCGGCCACAGCGTCGGCGGCAACGAGCCGCTCGCCGGCATGCCCAAGAACGAGCTGGTGCGCAAGTTCAAGGAGTTCCAGTCCGGCGCCAAGCCCGCGACCATCATGCACCAGCTCTCCAAGGGCTATACCGACCAGCAGCTCGACCAGATCGCCGCCTTCTTTGCGGCACAGAAGAAGTAGGGGGAAGCCATGAGCAAAGTTTTCGAACGACGCGACTTCCTCAAGCTGCGCGGCGCCGCGGCGGCGCTCGCCGCGACGGGCTGCGCCACGACCGGCGGCGCCTCCGCGCGCGTGGTGGTGATCGGCGGCGGCTTCGGCGGCGCCACCGCGGCCAAGTACGTCCGTATGTGGGGACCGAATATCGAGGTGGTGCTGGTGGAGCGCAACGCCGACTTCGTCTCGTGCCCGATCTCCAACCTGGTCTACGGCGGCTCGAAGACGATGAAGGACATCACCTACGGCTACAGCGGGCTCAAGCGCTACGGCGTGCAGGTCGTGCGTGATACGGCTTTTGCGGTCGACACGGCGGCGAAGACCGTCAAGCTGGTGAAAGGCGCGGACCTGAAGTACGACCGCCTGATCGTGTCGCCCGGCATCGATTTCATGTACGAGGACATCAACGGCTACGCCGAGGCGATGATCGCCAAGCGCGTGCTGCACGCCTGGAAGGCGGGTCCGGAGACGGTGGCGCTGCAGAAGCAGCTGGCCGAGATGCGCGACGGGGGCGTCTACGTGCTCTCGGTGCCGCTGGCGCCCTATCGCTGTCCGCCGGGCCCCTACGAGCGCGCGAGCCAGGTCGCGAACTATTTCAAGAAGCACAAGCCGCGCTCCAAGGTGCTGATTGTCGATGCCAACCCCGACGTCACGTCCAAGGGCCCGTTGTTCAAGAAGGCCTGGGCGGAGCTCTACCCCGGAATGATCGAGTTCCGCGGCAATTCCAAGGCTGTCGGCGTGGACGCGAAGTCCAACACGGTGAAGCTCGAGGTCGAGGACGTGAAGGGAGACGTGTTGAACGTCGTGCCCCCGCATCGCGCGGGCGACATCGCGCTGAAGGCGGGCCTCATCACCGCCAACAACCGCTGGTGCGGCGTCAACTGGCGCACCATGGAATCCCTCGCCGTGAAGGACGTGCACGTGCTCGGCGACGCGACGCTGTCGGCGCCAGCGATGCCGAAGTCCGGCAGCATGGCCAACCAGCACGCCAAGGTCTGCGCCGCGGCGGTGGTGGCGATGATAAACGGGCGCGAGCCCGAGGCCGATCCGAGGATCGTCAACACCTGCTACAGCTTCGTCTCCGACGACGAGGTCATCCACGTCGCTTCGGTGCACGAGCTCGACGCCGGCAAGAAGACCTTTGTGCCGATCAAGGGTGCGGGCGGTGTGTCGGCGGCGCGCAACACGTTGGAGGGCACGTACGCCTGGGCCTGGGCGCAGAACATCTGGTCCGACGTGCTCGGGTAGGGTGGGCCGGGGCGTACGGTGGGCCGCTGGCCCACCCTACGCGCTACCGCCCGGTGCTGCCGAACCCGCCGAAGCCGCGCGCGCTGGCGGTGAATTCCTCCACCACCGCCAGCTCGACCTGCACCACCGGCACCACCACCAGCTGCGCGATGCGCTCCAGCGGCTGGATGGTGAACGCCGTCGCGCCGCGGTTCCACACCGAGACCATCACCTCGCCCTGGTAGTCCGAGTCGATGAGCCCGACGAGATTGCCGAGCACGATGCCGTGCTTCGCGCCCAGGCCCGAGCGTGGCAGCACCACGGCGGCAAGGCCCGGGTCGCCGAGGTGGATGGCGAGGCCCGAACGCACCAGCCGGCTCGCTCCCGGCTGCAGCTCGAGCGGCGCGTCCAGGCACGCGCGCAGGTCGAGGCCGGCGGCGCCCGCGGTGGCGTAGTGCGGCAGGTGCTCGCGGATCCTCGGATCGAGGATCCGGACCTCAAGCCTTCGCACGCGCGTGCTCTTCTCCCGCCAGCATGCCGGCGACGTGCGCCACCAGCCGGCGCGCAAGCTCGAGCTTCGGGGCGCGCCCGAGCGCGTGCTCGCCGCGCTCGTCGAACAGCGTGATGTCGTTGTCGTCGGCGCCGAGCGCGCGCTGCGCGAGATTGGCGGCGAGCAGCGGAATGCGCTTCTTCGCGCGCTTGGCGCGCGCATGCTCCGCTAGCTTGTCGCTTTCTGCGGCGAAGCCGACACAGAACGGCGCGTTTTTCAGTCCCGCCACCCAGGCGAGGATGTCCGGGTTCTCGGCGAGCTCGAGGCTCAGGCCGGCTCCCCCGCCCTTCTTGATCTTCTGCGCGGCGCGGTTCTTCGCGCGGTAGTCGGAGACCGCCGCCACGGCGAAAAAGACGTCGCTGCCGGGCACGGCCTTCTTCACCGCTTCGAACATCTGCTCGGCGCTTCGCACCCGCACGCACTCCACGCCGACGGGCGCGGTGAGCGCCGTCGGGCCGCTTACCAGCGTCACGCGCGCACCTGCCTCGCGCGCGGCGCGCGCCACCGCATAGCCCATCTTGCCGGAGCTTGTATTGGTGATCACCCGGACGGGGTCGATCGGCTCCTCGGTCGGCCCCGCGGTGACCACCACGCGCTTGCCGGCAAGAAGCTTGGGCTGGAAGAAGGCCTCGATCTCGGCGACGAGCTCTTCGGGTTCGAGCATGCGGCCCATGCCCACTTCGCCGCACGCCTGGTCGCCTGCGGCGGGGCCCGCGAAATGCACGCCGTCGCCGCGCAGAGTATGCAGGTTCCTCTGCATCGCCGGGTTTTCCCACATCTCCACGTTCATCGCCGGCGCAACGAGCAGCGGGCAGCGGCGCGCCAGGCACAGGGTGGAGAGCAGATCGTCGGCGAGGCCTGCGGCCAGCTTGCCGAGGAAATCGGCGCTCGCCGGCGCCACTACGATCAGGTCGCGGTCGCGCGACAGCTCGATGTGCCCCATGTTGTCAGGCACGCGCGGGTCCCACAGATCCGTCCACACGGTCTGCGCGGTGAGCGCCTGCAGGGTCACGGGCGTGACGAAGCGGGTTGCGGCCTCCGTCATCGCCACGCGCACGTCGGCACCCGCCTTGGCAAGCAGGCGCGCGAGTTGCGCGGCCTTGTAGGCGGCAACTCCGCCGGTGATGCCCAGCAACAGCCTTTTGCCCTTCAAGGTCATCGTGCGTCGGGCTGGCGCGTTATGGGAGGGACATTCTAGGGGAATTCGGGGGACATCGTCTTGGGCATCGCCGACTGGCCGCAGCAGGAACGGCCGCGCGAGCGGCTGCTGGCGCAGGGTGCGGGCCGGCTCGCGGACGCGGAGCTGGTCGCCGTGTGCCTGCGCTCGGGCACCCGCGGCAAGAGCGCCGTGGACCTCGCACGCGAGCTGATCGGGCGCTACCAGGGTCTCGCCGGCCTGCTCGGCGCCGGGGTTTCCGACCTGCGGCGCGTGAAGGGCCTCGGTGCGGCCAAGGCGGCGCAGCTCGCCGCGGTGCTCGAGCTCGCGCGGCGCGCATTGCGCGAAGACCTGGAAGCCGGGAGCGCCCTCACCACGCCCGGGGCGGTGCGCGACTACCTGCGCCTGGCGCTCGGCGGCCGCGCGCACGAGGTGTTCGTATGCATCTACATGGACGCGCAGCATCGCGTGATCGGCGCCGACGAGCTGTTCCGCGGCACGCTCACACAGACCAGTGTCTACCCGCGCGAGGTGGTGAAGTCGGCCCTGGCCGCCAACGCGGCGGCGGTGATCTTCGCCCACAACCACCCTTCGGGCGTGGCGCAGCCCTCGCAGGCCGACGAGCTGCTCACGCGCCAGCTGCGCGAGGCGCTCGCGCTGGTGGACGTCAAGGTGCTCGACCACTTCATCATCGCCGGCAACCAGGCGCTCTCCTTCGCCGAGCGGGGCCTGCTATAATCCGCGCCTTTCGCGTATTCCGGAGCACGCCATGTCCCGCGTCTGCCAAGTCACCGGCAAGAAGCCGATGAAAGGAAATTTGGTTTCGCACGCCAACAACAAGACCAAGCGCGTGTTCCAGCCCAACCTGCACTACCGCCGCTTCTGGGTGGAAAGCCAGAACCGCTGGGTGCGGCTGCGCGTGTCCACGGCCGGTCTGCGCAAGATCGACAAGCTGGGCGTCGAAGCCGTGCTGGCCGAAATCCACGCCAAGGCCAAGGCGCTCAACAAGCAGAAGGAAGCCCGCTGATGCGCGACAAGATCAAGCTCGAATCGACGGCCGGTACCGGCCACTTCTACACCACCACCAAGAACAAGCGCACCACGCCCGACAAGATGGAGATCAAGAAATACGATCCCAAGGCGCGCAAGCACGTGCTCTACAAGGAAACCAAGCTGAAGTAAGGCGCGGTTTCCCGCCGCACAAAAGAAAAGGCCCGCTCGCGCGGGCCTTTTTCATTGCGGCGGCCGGCTAGGCGTAGCTGCGCAGGCGCCGCGAGAAATCCACCAGCGGCGCGATGCCGCTCGCCTCGGCGCGATGGCACCAGTCCTGCAGCTGGCGCAGCAGCTGCTCCTTGGAGGCGTGGGAGCGCTCCCAGAGGGCGATCAACTCTTCGCGCATGCTCACCGCCACCTGCAGCGGCTTGGAGGGCTTGAGCGCCGCGGCCACGCGCGCACGGTCGGCGTCGGCGCCGTAGCCGATGCGCACCAGCGCGCGCTTGAGCGACTTGACCATCTCCGCGTCGCGCGGCGACCAGTGCTGCAGCCGCTCCACCTCGTCGCTCCAGGTGCGCTTGAGCGCCTTGGCGTAGCGCGCCAGCACGTCGTAGCGGTTGGCGATCACGGCGTGCAGGGTGTTGTAGTCGCACATGGTCTTCGCTGGCTCGAAGCGCGGCGTCGGCAGCACTTTCTTCACCGTCGCCAGGCCCAACGCCTCGAGGATGCGGATGTACATCCAGCCGAGGTCGAACTCGTACCACTTGGCCGAAAGCTTGGCCGAGGTGGCGTAGGCGTGGTGGTTGTTGTGCAGTTCCTCGCCGCCGATCAGGATGCCCCAGGGAACGATGTTCTTACTGGCGTCGGCAAGGTCGAAGCTGCGATAGCCCCAATAGTGGCCGATGCCGTTGATCACGCCTGCCGCCCAGAACGGGATCCACACGATCTGCGTGGCAAGGATCAGCAGGCCGGGGACCAAGCCGAAGACGATGACATTGACCAGGCCCATCAGCGTCAAGCCGAGGATGGCGAAGCGCGAATACAGCTTGTGCTCGATCCAGTCGTCCGGCGTGCCATGGCCGTAGCGCTCCAGGGTCTCGCGGTTGTACGACTCCTTCACATACAGGAACACACCCCCCCACAGGACACGGTTGATGCCGAGCACCTGCGGGCTATGCGGATCTTCGGCGGTCTCGCACTTGGCGTGGTGCTTGCGGTGGATCGCCGCCCACTCCTTGGTCACCATGCCGGTCGTCAGCCACAGCCAGAAGCGGAAGAAGTGCGACGCGATCGGGTGCAGGTCCAGGGCGCGATGCGCCTGGTGGCGGTGCAGGAAGATGGTGACCGAGGCGATGGTAACGTGGGTCAGCCCCAGCGCCACGAGCACCACGCCCCACCAGGGCAGATCCAGCAATCCGTTGAAAATCATCAGTGCTTTCTGGTAGTTATCATTCTAAGTAAGACCGACCCATTCTACGCGATTGGATCACTCGTGTAACGGGGGATTCCCCTACCCGGGAGCAATATTTCACCTTCCGCCCTAAGCGCCCGTAGCGCAAGGGGAATTGACCTTCAGCGGCGCTCGAATGCGGCGGCAAAGAAGCCGTCGCAGCGGTGCAGGTGCGGCCACAGGCGCAACCGCGAATCGCAATCGATCGCGATGCGCTGCGCGGCGAGCAGTTCCCTGCAGGACACCGGGGCGAAGTCGGCGTGCGCCGCCGCGAACCCGTCGGCGATCACCTCGTTTTCCTCCGGCAGGATGCTGCAGGTCGCGTACACGAGGCGGCCTCCCGCCTTCAGGAGGCGCGCCGCTGCCTCGAGGATCGCGGCCTGCTTCACCGCCAGCTCGTCGATTGCCTGCGCGCCGTGGCGCCACTTCAGATCGGGATTGCGCCGCAGCGTGCCAAAGCCGCTGCAGGGCGCGTCCACGAGCACGCGGTCGAGCTTGCCGGCGAGACGCTTGGCGCGGGCATCGCCTTCGCCCGCGAGCACGAGCGGGTGCACGTTCGTCACGCCCGCGCGCGCCGCGCGCGGCGCGAGCTCCGCGAGGCGGCGTGCCGACACGTCCATGGCGTAGATGCGCCCGGTACCGCGCATCAGCATGGCGAGCGCGAGCGTCTTGCCGCCCGCCCCCGCGCAGTAGTCGGCGATCATCTCGCCGCGCCGCGGCGCCAGCAGATAAGCAAGCAACTGGCTGCCTTCGTCCTGCACTTCGATCGCGCCGCGCTTGAACAGGGCGTGCCGGTTGATGGCGGGCTTGCCTGCGAGGCGTAGGCCCGCCGGGGAGTAGGGCGTCGCTTGCGCCTCGATACCGCTCGCGCGCAGCAGCGCGAGCGCCTCTTCGCGCCCCAGCTTCGCCAGATTGACGCGCACATCGAGCGGCGCCGGGTTGAGCAGGCCCTGCGCGATGCGCATGGCCTCGTCCTCGCCATGCAGCGTCACAAGCCGCTCCCACAGCCAGTCGGGCAGATCCGCGCGCACCGCGGCGGGAAAGGCCTCGCTTCTGGCCGCGCGCACGCGCGCCAGCAGCGCCTGCTCGTCCGCGCGTACCACGTCTTCCAGGGCGCGCGCTGAAAGGCCGCGCACGCGCATCAGCGCGGCGATCGCCAGGTCGCGCGGCGCAGCCGACTGCGCGGCGGCTTCGAGCGAGCGGCGCCGGCGCAGCACCGCATACACCGTTTCGGCGACGAACGCGCGATCCTGCTGGCCCAGATTGCGGTGCGCGCGGAAATAGCGCGACACCGCGGCGTCCGCGGGGCCGGCAGCATCGAGGAGTTCGGCGAGCAGCACCTCGACCCGGGCGAGCTGGGCGCGGTAGATCATTGCGCCGTCGTGATGCGTGCGGCAACCTGGTCGATTCGCGTTCCGTCCTTCTGCACCACCAGCAGGCGCAGCGGCAGGTAGGAGCGCCCGGCGTCGAGCCAGATCTGCGTGGAGCGGCCGTCGTCATCGCGCTTCACCAGGTGCAGCGCATCGAACTCGCCCGCGGGCACCGTCAGGCGCTCGCGGCCGGCGACCTCGAACACATAGTGCGCCACGCCCTTGCCGTCGGCGACGTGGTACTCGAGCGGCCCGGCGCCCGGCGCATCGAACGCGGGCGCGAACAGGAAGCTCAGGCGGTCCTGCGCATGCGGCGGCAGCGGCTGCGCCCGCGGGCCGTCGCGGAACTGCTGCGTCAGTACGCCCTCCTTCCACGCGAATTGTGCGCGGGCCGGTTCGCGGCGCGGGCGCTGGTCCACGTATTCGAGCGGGCGCAGGCCGCGCGCCGTGACCTTGCCGTAGCTCGAGCGCTGCACCTCGCCCAACAGCGCCAGCAGACCGCTGCCCTCCCAGGTCTCGCGCAGCCGGTAAGTGCGCCCGTCGTGCTCGAGCACGTGCGTCACCGTGGCGAGCGGACCGCC
Organism: Burkholderiales bacterium; assembly: GCA_040902335.1. GTDB lineage: Bacteria > Pseudomonadota > Gammaproteobacteria > Burkholderiales > SG8-39 > JAABQT01. Next base: position 8,545 of record JBBDXL010000054.1, on the reverse strand, counting down.
GTTGTGCAGCACGTCGTAGGTGATCTCGACGCGTACCGGCGGCGCCGCCTGCGCGGCAGCCGCGAGGCTAAGCGCGATCGCTGGCAACCAGCTGCGCATGGTTTCCTGTGACGCGCACCTTGCCGTTCTCGACGACCAGCAGGCCGTCGAGAAACCAGCGCAGCGCGCGCGGATAGATCAGGTGCTCCTGCGCCAGCACGCGCGCCGCGAGCGTTTCCGCGGTGTCGCCCGGCAGCACGGGCACCGAGGCCTGGGCGATGATCGGCCCGTGGTCGAGCTCCGCGGTCACGAAGTGCACGGTACAGCCGTGGCGCTTCGCCCCGGCGGCGAGCGCGCGTGCGTGCGTAGCGAGCCCGGGGAATTCGGGCAGCAGCGACGGGTGGATGTTCACCAGCCGCCCCGCGTAGCGAGCGACGAATCCGGGGGTGAGCACGCGCATGAAGCCCGCCAGCGCCACGAGGCGCGGCGCGTGGCGGTCGATCTCGTCCGCGAGCGTCGCATCGAACGCCTCGCGCGTGGGGAAGCGCCGGTGCTCGACCACGGCGGTGGCGACGCCGCGGTGCTCGGCGATCGCCAGGCCGCCGGCTCCGGGCTGATTGCTGATGACCGCGGACACGGGAATGCCCGCGTCGAGAATGGCCTGCAGATTGCTGCCACGGCCGGAAATGAGGACGACGACCGACATGAGGCGCGCAGTTTAATACAGGCGCGCTGCGCGATAGCCGTCTTCCTCGAGCAGCGCGAGCACGCCATGCTCGCCGTACAGGTGCAGCGCGCCGACGGCGACGAAGGCGCGCCCGCGGCGCAACTCGCGCTGCATGCGAAAGGCCATCACCACGCTGCGGTCGAGCACCACGCGCTTCATCAGCTCGGCGTGGTGCCGGGCGATCTCGGGGTGGCGGCGCGCATGGTCCTGCTGCGCGTCCCAGAGGCCCTGCAGATCGCGCGCCAGGTACGCGCGCAGCGTGCGCTCGGCGAGCCGGTCGAGCTCATCGCGGTGCTCGAGGTAGTGCCGTACCAGCGCCACCTGCGAGGCGAGCGACATCTCGTCGAACGTGAACACCTGCTCCTCGACGTTCTCGATCTGCGCCACCGGCAGGCGCCGCTCGCGCGCCAGCGCGAAGAGCTGCCCCTCGGGCGGCACCGCTCCCGCGGGCTGGCGCGAAATGCGCAGATTGAGCAGCACGCCCCAGGGCTTGAGCTTGCCCACGAACTCGCGCGGCAGCCCGATGGGCGCCATCGCCTCCACGGCGCGCTCGAAGTGCTCGCCGCCGATGTCCTGCGCCAGCGTGCGCCCGTCGAGATACAGCGCCGCCTCGAGAAAGCGCTCCCGCCCGTACTGATCGGCGAGGTACTCGAGCATCAGGGAGCGCGATTGCGTGAACGCGTCCTGCACCGGGGCCGGCAGCGGCTGCAGCCGCGGGTCGCCGGCGTGCAGGGTACCGAAGACGTGGCTCGGCTCGACACCCGCCTGCTCCACGCGCCACAGCAACCCGTGCGTGTACCTCGCGGTGCCCGCCGCCGGCAACGGCAGGGCGCAGGCCACGCCGGCGACGAGGAGCGAGCGCCGCCTCATCCCGAGCCGGGCCGGGTCATGGCCTCGGGCCGTATCCAGCGCTCGAAGTCCTCGGCGCTGACGTATCCCAGCGCCAGCGCCGCCTCCCGCAGCGTGCTGCCTTCGCGGTGTGCCTTCTTGGCGATCTCGGCGGCGCGGTCGTAGCCGATGTGCGGCGCGAGCGCCGTCACCAGCATCAGCGAGCGCTCCACCAGCTCGCCGATGCGCGCCTCGTTGGCTTCGATGCCGCGCGCGCAGTGCTCCTCGAACGACGCGCAGCCGTCGGCGAGCAGCCGCACGCTCTGCAGGAAATTGTGGATCAGCATCGGCTTGTAGACATTGAGCTCGAACTGCCCGGAGGCGCCGCCGATGCCCATGGCCACGTCGTTGGCGAGCACCTGCACGCACAGCATGGTGAGCGCCTCGGCCTGCGTGGGATTCACCTTGCCCGGCATGATCGAGCTGCCGGGCTCGTTTTCCGGCAGGGAAATCTCACCCAGCCCCGAGCGCGGGCCCGAGGCAAGCCAGCGCAGGTCGTTGGCGATCTTGTGCAGGGCCGCGGCGAGCGTCTTCAGCGCGCCGTGCGCGAACACCAGCGCCTCGTGGCCCGCGAGCGCGGCGAACTTGTTGGGCGCCGCCTCGAACGTGAGCCCGGTGGCCTGCGACAGGTCTTTCGCCATGCGCGCGCCGAACTCCGCATGCGTATTGAGGCCCGTGCCCACGGCGGTGCCGCCGATCGCCAGCTCGCACAGCCCGGGCAGCGCCAACTCGATGGCAGCCTCGGACTGCGCCAGCTGCTCGACGTAGCCCGAGAACTCCTGACCCAGGGTGAGCGGCGTCGCGTCCTGCAGGTGGGTGCGGCCGATCTTGACGATGCCGGCGAAGGCCTCCGCCTTGGCGGCAAGCGTCGCTTCCAGCCGTTCGAGGCGCGGCAGCAGGTCGTGCTCCACGGCGCGCGCTGCGGCGATGTGCATCGCCGTCGGAAACGCGTCGTTCGAGGACTGGCCGAGGTTGACGTGGTCGTTCGGGTGCACGAGGCGCCGCGGCCCGCGCTCGCCGCCCAGCAGCTCCGAGGCGCGGTTGGCGAGCACTTCGTTCACGTTCATGTTGCTCTGCGTGCCCGACCCCGTCTGCCAGACGACCAGCGGGAACTCCTCGTCGTGGCGGCCGGCGAGCACCTCGTCGGCGGCGCGCTCCACGGCGTCGGCGATCTTCGGCTCGAGCAGGCCGAGCGCGCGATTGACGCGGGCCGCCGAGCGCTTCACCTGTGCCAGCGCGTGGATCACGGCGAGCGGCATGCGCTCGCCCGAGATGCGAAACAGGCGGCGGCTTCTTTCGGTCTGCGCCCCCCAGAGCCGTTCCGCGGGCACCTCGATGGTGCCGAACGAGTCCTTCTCCTGGCGCGTGGCCGCCATAGGCCTCTATCCTACGACGGCGCCTGCCCGCTCTGCGCGTCGCGCGCGGCGATTTCCTGGTGCACCTTGGCCATGTCGAGCGTCTTGGCCTGCGTGATCACCTGCTCGAGCGCGGACGCCAGCAGCGCGCCCGCCTGCTGGAACAGCACGACCTTTTCACGGAACACCATCAGCGTGGGAATGGGGCGGATGTTGAAGGCGCCCGCCAGCTCCTGCTCCTGGTCGGTGTTGATCTTGCGGAACACCACGTCGGCGTGGCTCGCGGCCGCCTGCTCGTAGATCGGCGCAAAGCCGCGGCAAGGGCCGCACCACGGCGCCCAGAAATCCACGATCACCATCGGGCTTTCGGTGATCACTTTCTCGAAGTTGTCCTTGGTCAATTCGACCGTTGCCATGCGCGTCCCCGCCAAAAAACGCGCAGTGTACTCTAGGCGCCATGGCGGAATACGTCGGCCGCTTCGCCCCTTCGCCCACGGGGCCGTTGCACTTCGGCTCGCTGGTCGCCGCGTTGGCAAGCTACCTGGAGGCGCGCGCGGCGAAAGGCAAGTGGCTCGTGCGGCTGGACGACCTGGACCGGCCGCGCGCGCAACCCGGCGCCGCGGACGAAATCCTGCGCGCGCTCGAGCGGCTCGGCTTTGAATGGGACGGGCCGGTGCTCGTGCAGAGCGATCGCTTAGAGCGCTACCGCGCCACCCTCGACGAGCTGACGCGGCGCGGCCTCGCCTACTCCTGCAGCTGCACCCGGAAGGAGCTCGAGGATTCCACGCTCGCCATCGACGGCGCGCGCATCTATCCCGGCACGTGTCGCCACGGCCCCGCTCCCGGCAAGACCGCGCGCGCGCTTCGGCTGCGCACGCACGGCGCGCCCATCGGCTTCGCCGACGCCATCCAGGGGTGGGTCGAGCAGCGCGTGGAACAGGAGGTCGGCGACTTCGTGCTGCTGCGCGCCGACGGCATCATCGCCTATCAGCTCGCCGTCGTGGCGGACGACATGGACCAGGGCGTGACCGACGTGGTGCGCGGCGCCGATCTCCTGGATTCCACCGCGCGCCAGATCCACCTGCAACGCCTGCTCGGCGCGCGCACGCCGCACTACGCGCATGTGCCAGTGGCGCTGAACGCGGCGGGCGAAAAGCTCGCCAAGCAGACCGGCGCGCGGCCGCTCGACCTCTCGGACCCGAAGGCGGAACTGGCGCGGGCGCGCCGCTTCCTCGGCCAGGGTGAGGCAGGCTGGGATCTCGCGCGCGTGCCGCGCGCGCGCGCTATCTGCGCGCCGGAATGACGACCGAGACGAGCGACGCGAGGACCAAGATGAGCGCTCCGAATTCGAGCCAGCCCGGGCGTTCGCCGAGAAACAGCATGCCCGAGAACACGCCGACCACCGGCGTCATCAGCATGCTGAGGGAGAAGGTGGTCACCGACACCGAGGTGGCGAGCTTGATCCAGGCCCAGTGCGCCCAAGCGAACGACAGGAGCACGTTGTAGGCGACCGCCAGCGCCGGCCAGAGGCTGACCTCCTGCAGCCTGCTGAAGTCGTCGAACACCAGCGCGCCGACATAGATCGGCACCCCGCCGACCAGCATCAGCCACGCGGTCAGCGGCGCCACGGGCGCGTGCACCGGGAATTTCTTCTGCAGCAGCGTGCCGATCGCCCAAGTGCAGGCCGCGCCGAGCACCAGTAGCGCGCCCAGCGGCGCGCCGGCGAGGCTGGTGAATTCCTGCACCAGCAGCAGCGCCATGCCGCCCATGCCGAGCGCGAGCCCGGTGAGCTTCCTTGCGCTCATGCGCTCGCCGAGAAACCACACCGAGAGCGGGATGGCCCAGGCCGGCATGGTGTAGGCGAGGATCGCGGCACGGCCTGACGGAATGAGGCGCAGCCCGAACACCACCAGCACGTTCCAGCAGGTGATGGTGAAGAGCGCGATCAGCGCAAGGCGCCACCATTGGTTGCGCGGAATGGCCAGGGGCTGGCCGCTGGCCCTGAGGACCGCGAACAGCACGCCCGAGCCGGCGGCGAGACAGAAGGTGCGAAAGGTGAACGGCGCGACTTCCGAGATCGCCACCTTCATCGCCGTCCAGTTGAAGCCCCAGACCAGCGTGATACCCAGGAGCACCCACCACAGGTGCCGCGGCAGGTGCTCGGACAACGGCGCCGCGCGCGGCGGCGTCGAGCTCATGCCCGGCTCACGAGCCACACGGCAAGCATCGCGAGTGCCATGCCGGCAGCGGCAAATGCGGAATAGGTCTCGCCGAACAGGGGCCACGCGACGAGCGCGGTGCACGGCGGCACCAGGTACATGAGGCTCGCCACCTTGGTGGCGGCGCCGTGGCGAATGAGCCAGAACAGCAGAAACACGGCGCCGAGCGAGAGCGCGAACACGAGCCATACGAGCGCGACCACCAGCTCCGCGCTCCACGTTACCTCGCGCGTCTCGAAGAACAGCGCATAGGGCGCGAGCACCACCACCGCGGCGCCGAACTGGATCGCCGCGCCGGTGCGCAGGTCGACGCGCGCGCAATGGCGCTTCTGCCACACGGCGCCCAGGCTGATGCTGACGAGCGCCAGGACCGACAGCGCGGTCGCCGCCAGGCCCACGCCCTCGAGCACCCACTTTTCGCGTACCACGAGCGCCACGCCGGCGATGCCGAGCGCGAGGCCGAGCCACTGGCGTGCATTGGTGCGCTCGCCGAGGAGCCAGCCGGAGAGCACGGCGGCGAGGATCGGCTGCAGGGCGGTGATGAGTGCGGACGCGCCCGCCGGCATGCCCTTGTGCAACGAAAGAAAAACCCCGCCCAGGTATCCGCCCTGGATCAGGGCCCCGGCGAACGCCATGTGCAGGAACTCCACGCCAGAGGCGGGCCACGGCGCGCGCATCAGAAAGCACAGCGGCAGCAGCACCACGAGAACCAGGGCAAAGCGGATCACCAGGAACGTTGCGGGCTCCGCGTAAGGAAGTCCTAATTTCGCGCCGATGAAGCCCGTGCTCCAAAGCACCACGAAGAGACCGGGAAAGATCCAGGCGGCGCGCTGGACGGGATCCGGGGCGGTGCTCATGCGCAGATTGTCCACGGTGCTGTCGGATCGCGTTTCGCCGTTTCGCCCTGACCTTGCGAGGCGTTTGAAACACGTTGCGGGCGCCGTCAGGGGGGATTCCTGCAGTGCCTCAATGACTTATGCTGCGACGCACAAAGCATTTGACATTCAACGGCAAGTCCTTATACTGACGATTGTTGCGCTGCACCATTTAGCGCCGACCCGAGCCTTAACCGATTTTTTATAGGAGTACCACCATGTACGTTACCCCCGAGCAGATCCAAGCGGCCGGCAAGGCCAACGTGGAAACGATGCTGTCCCTCGCTGCGACGCAGTTCGCCGCGATCGAAAAGCTCGCGACCCTGAACGCCAACGCCGTGAAGTCCGTGTTTGAAGACAGCCTCAGCAACACCCGCGCGCTGTTTGGCGCCAAGGACGTGCAGGAGTTCGTGACCCTGCAGAACACGCTGGCGACCCCCGCCATCGAAAAGGCCATCGCCTACTCGAAGAGCGTGTATGAAGTTGCCACCGAGACCAACGCCGAGCTGTCGAAGATGGCCGAGCAGCGCGTCGCCGAGTGGAACGAGAGCTTCAGCTCCTTGCTCGACAACGCGGTGAAGAACGCGCCCGCCGGCTCCGACGTCGCGGTCGCCGCGGTCAAGTCGATGATCGCCGCCGCCAACTCCGCCTACGACAACATGACGAAGGTGGCCAAGCAGGCGACCGAGATCGCGGAAGCCAACGTCAACGCCGCGTCCGAGACCGTGAAAGGCCTCACCAAGGCAAAAAAGTCCGCCTAAGCGCCAAACCGGGCGGCAAGCCCGTCCGATCAAGCGCCAAGCGCAAGCCGAAGAAGAAAAAGAAGTAAGCAAAAGCCCGCCAGCCGGCGGGCTTTTTTTATTGCAGCGCGGCGTGCACCGCGTCTTCCACCTTGTCGAGGAAGACGAACTGCAGCTTCTCCTTGGCCTCCGCCGGTACGTCCTCGAGGTCCTTCTCGTTTCTCCTCGGCAGCATCACGGTCGAGATGCCCGCGCGCAGCGCCGCCAGCGTCTTTTCCTTGACGCCGCCGATCGGCAGCACCAGACCGCGCAGCGAGATCTCGCCCGTCATGGCGACGTCGGGCCGCACCGGCTTGCCCTGCAGAAGCGAGGTCAGCGCCACGAACATCGCCACCCCCGCGCTCGGGCCGTCCTTCGGCGTGGCACCCGCCGGCACGTGCACGTGGATGTCGATCTTGTCCAGTGCATCGCCACTCCAGGTCTTGGCCAGCGTGAGCGCCGCCTGCGCGGACTCCTTCATCACGTCGCCCAGCTGCCCGGTGAGGATGAGCTTGCCCGAGCCGGGCACCTTGGAGGCTTCGATGAACAGGATGTCTCCGCCCACGGGCGTCCAGGCCAGGCCGGTCGCCACGCCCGGCAGCGAGGTGCGCAGCGCCACTTCGTTCTCGAACCTGCGGGCGCCGAGGATCGCCGGCACATCGCCCGCGTCCACGGTCACCACCTGCGCTCCGCCTTCGGCGATTTGCATCGCGGCATGGCGCAGCACTGCGCCGATCTCGCGCTCGAGGTTGCGCACGCCCGCTTCCCGCGTGTAGCCGGAGATGATTTCGCGGATCGCCGCGTCGGTGACCGACGCCTGCGCGCTCTGCAGGCCGTTCGCCTCCAGCTGCTTCTTCACCAGGTACTTGCGCGCGATCTGCAGCTTCTCCTCTTCCGTGTAGCCGGGAAGCTGGATCACCTCCATGCGGTCGCGCAGCGGCCCCGGAATCGTGTCGAGCACATTCGCCGTGGCGATGAACATGACGCGCGACAGGTCGAAGTCCACGCCCAGGTAGTTGTCGCGAAACTTCGAGTTCTGCTCCGGGTCGAGCACTTCGAGCAGCGCCGATGACGGGTCGCCGTGGAAGCCGCCCATGCCGAGCTTGTCGATCTCGTCTAGCATCAGCACGCCCGAGCGCGACTCGGCGCGCTTCAGCGCCTGCAACACATTGCCCGGCAGGGCGCCGATGTAGGTGCGCCGGTGGCCGCGGATCTCCGCCTCGTCGTGCAGCCCGCCCAGCGCCACGCGCTGGAACTTGCGCCCCGTGGCGCGCGCGATGGACTGGCCGAGAGAGGTCTTGCCCACGCCCGGCGGCCCGACGAAGCACAGGATCGGGCTCTTGCCCTCGGGGTTGAGCTTGCGCACCGCCAGGTACTCGAGGATGCGGCGCTTCACTTTCTCCAGGCCGTAGTGGTCCTGGTCGAGAATCTTCCGCGCCGCGGCGATGTCGATGGGCTTGTGCGCTTCGGCCTTCCAGGGCAGCTCGGCCATCAGCTCGAGCCAGGTGCGCAGCATCGAGGCCTCGCCCGAGCCTTCGCTCATGCGCGCCAGGCGCTTGAACTCCTTCTTCGCGTACTTGAGCGTGTCCTCGGGCATGCCTGCGGCCTCCAGCGACGTTGCCAACGCCTCGAGCTCCCCGGCCGTTTCCTCTCCCTCGCCCAGCTCCTTCTGGATCTGGCGCATCTGCTCGCGCAGCACGTGCTCGCGCTGGCGCTCGTCGAA
>JBBDXL010000053.1:3607-40053 GCA_040902335.1 Burkholderiales bacterium | reverse complement strand
CACACGGGAGCCGGGCCAGGATCCGGCGACGCGCACCTTTCAAGCTCTACGGATTCTCGTCAATCGGGAGCTTGAGGAAGTGTCGCTGATGCTGCCACAGGCGATCGCGCGCCTCACCCCGGGCGGGCGGCTGGCGGTGATCGCCTTTCACTCGCTGGAAGACCGCATCGTGAAGCGCTTCCTGCAGGCCTGCGCGCGGCCGGCACTGCCCCGGGATTTGCCGCTGCGCGCCAGCGAGTTGCCACAACCCCTGCTCAGAATCGTGGGCAGGCCGGTGCGGCCCGCGCGCGCCGAAACCGCGGCCAACCCGCGCGCGCGCAGCGCCGTCATGCGCGTCGCGGAGCGCACCGCAGCCCCCTATGACCCGAGCCTCATTCACCGAATCGAGCCCGACGCGTGGCGAAGCTGAACCTCCTCCTCCTCCTGGTTCTCGTCGTCTGCGCGCTCGGGCTCGTTACCTCCCAGCACAAGGCGCGCAAGCTCTTCTCCGAGCTCGAGCGCGCGCAGGGGCGCGCGCACGAGCTCGACGTGGAGTACGGCAAGCTGCAGCTCGAGGCGAGCACCTGGGCGCTGCACGCGCGCATCGAGCGCGTGGCCACCGGCACGCTCGGCATGCGCACGCCGGACGCGCGCCAGGTGCGCGTCGTCGGCGTGGCGGGGGCCCGATGAGCGCCGCCGCGCCCGCGCTGGTGCGCCTGCCGGTGTGGCGGGCGCGCTTCGTGATGGCGGGTCTGGTCGCCGCTTTCTTCGTGCTCGCCGCACGCTCGCTCTACCTGCAGGCCATGCAGACGCAGTTCCTGCAGGAAAAGGGCGAAGCGCGCTACAGCCGCGTGCTCGAGGTGCCGGGCACGCGCGGGCGCGTCCTCGACCGCAACGGCGAAGCGCTCGCCATCAGCACGCCGGTGCAGTCGGTGTGGGCGATTCCCGGCGACGTGCAGGCCACCCCCGCGCAGGCGAGGAAGCTTGCCGCGCTCCTCGGCGCCGACGCGCGCGAACTGCGCCGCAAGTTCGAGGACACCTCGCGCGATTTCATCTATCTCAAGCGCCAGATCGCTCCGGAGGCGGCTGAGCAGGTGGCACTGCTCGGCCTCGAGGGCATCTACCAGCACCGCGAGTATCGCCGCTACTATCCCGGCGGGGAAGTGACCGCTCACGTAGTTGGCTTTACGGGAGTGGACGAGGCCGGGCAGGAGGGCGTGGAGCTCGCGTTCGAGTCGCACTTGGGCGGCACGCCGGGCAGCCGCCGCGTCATCAAGGACCGCCGCGGCCGCGTGGTCGAGGACGTCGAGTCGATCCGCGCCGCGCAGGACGGCCGCGACCTGCAGCTGTCCATCGACGCCAAGATCCAGAGCCTCGCCTATGCCGCGCTGAAGGGCGCGGTCGCCGCGCACAAGGCGAGGGCGGGCGCGCTGGTGGCGATCGACGTGCGCACCGGCGAGGTGCTGGCGCTGGCCAACGTGCCCTCGTTCAACCCGAACAATCGCGCGCAGCTCTCCGGCGCGCAGCTCCGGAATCGCGCCGTCACCGACGTGTTCGAGCCGGGCTCCACGCTCAAGCCCTTCACCGTGGCGCTGGCGCTGGAATCGGGACGCGTGTCGCCCTCGAGCCTGGTGCACATCGGCAGCGGCGGCCTGCGCATCGCCAACTACACCATCCAGGACCCGCACGCGCAGACCGTGCTGAGCGTGGCGCAGGTGATCCAGAAGTCCTCCAACGTGGGCGCGGCGCGCATTGCGCTCGCGCTGCGCCGCGAGGACCTGTGGCGCCTGTTCGACCGCGCCGGATTCGGCGCGGCGCCGCAGATCGGTTTTCCCGGCGAGGCGAGCGGCCGGCTGCGCCCGGCCGGGAGCTGGCGGCCGATCGAGCAGGCCACCATGGCCTACGGCCACGGCATCTCGGTCAGCCTGCTGCAGCTGGCGCGCGCCTACACGATGTTCGCGCGCGACGGCGAGCTGGTGCCCGCGACGCTGCTCAAGTCGAACGCGCCGGCCCCGGGCACGCGCGTGATCAGCGCGCAGACCGCGCGCCAGGTGCGCGCGATGCTCGAGCTCGCGGTGCAGCCGGGCGGCACCGCGCCGCGCGCCCGCATCATGGGCTGGCGCGTGGCCGGCAAGACCGGGACCGCGCACAAGCAGGAGAACGGCGGCTACGCCGAGGACAAGTACATCGCCTCGTTCGTCGGCCTGGCGCCGGCGAGCGCGCCGCGCCTGGTGGTGGCGGTGATGATCGACGAGCCCGCCAACGGCCAGTACTTCGGCGGCGTGGTGGCGGCGCCGGTGTTCGCGGAAGTGGCGCGGGGCGCGCTGCGCGCGCTCGGCGTGCCCTACGACGCGCCGCTCGAGCCGGTGCCGCTGCCGGGCGCGGGCGACGAAGCGCGGGAAAGCACCTGATGCGCGCATGGACCCGCTCGCACAGCTCGCGCGCCAGGGGGCGATGATCCAGCGGCTCGCTGCGGACAGCCGCCGCTGCGCGCCCGGGGTGGCGTTCTTCGCCTACCCGGGCGAGCGCGCCGATGGCCGCCATTTCATTGCCGATGCGATCGCGCACGGCGCGGCGGCGGTGCTGTGGGAGGCCGAAGGCTTCGCCTGGAATCCGGCGTGGCGCGTGCCGAACGCGGGCGTGCCGGGGCTGCGCGACGCGGCGGGCGCGCTCGCGCACGCGTTCTACGGCCGCCCGTCGCAGTCGCTGTGGACCTGCGGCGTCACCGGCACGAACGGCAAGACCACCTGCACGCAATGGATCGCCGCGGCGCTCACCGCCGCGGGGTCGAAGTGCGGCGTGATCGGCACGCTGGGCGCGGGCTTTCCCGGCCGCCTCGAGGACGCGGGCAACACGACGCCCGACGCGCTCGAGCTGCACCGCACGCTCGCCGAGATGCGCCGGCAGGGCGCGGTCGCGGTGGCGATGGAGGTTTCGTCGCACGGCCTGCAGCAGGGGCGCGTGGGCGGCGTCGCCTTCGACTGCGCGCTGTTCACCAACCTGTCGCACGACCACCTCGACTACCACGGCACCATGGATGCGTACGCGGCGGCCAAGGCGCGCCTGTTCGACGCCGCGGGACTCGCCTGCGCGGTACTCAACCTCGACGACGTGTTCGGCGCGCAGCTCGCGCAGCGGCTCGCCGCGCGCGGCGTGCGCACCATCGGCTACAGCCTGGTCTCGCCCGCCGCCACGCGCGAGTTCCTGTTTGCCTCGGCGGTGGAGCAAGGTCGCGTGACGATCGCCTCGAGCTGGGGCGAGGCGCAAGCCGTGCTCGGCGCGCTGGGCCGCTTCAACGTGTCGAACGCGCTCGGGGTGGTGGGGGCGCTCGTCGCCCAGGGGATGGCGTTCGCGGACGCCGTGCGCCGCCTGGCGGAGCTTCCCGAGGTACCGGGGCGCATGCAGCGGCTCGGCGGCGAGAACGCACCGCTCGTCGTGATCGACTACGCGCACTCGCCGGACGCGCTGGAGCAGGTGCTGCGCACGCTGCGCCCGGTCGCCGAGGCGCGGGGCGGTCGTCTGGTGGCGGTGTTCGGCGCCGGCGGCGAGCGCGACCGCGCCAAGCGCGCGCCGATGGGCGCCGCGGCTTCGCGACTCGCCGACCGCATCGTGCTCACCTCCGACAATCCTCGCAGCGAAGACCCGCTCGCGATCCTGCGCGAAATCGAGGCGGGCGTCGGCGCACCGCACGAGGTGGAGCCGGACCGCGCGCGCGCCATCGACTCGGCGATCACCGCGGCCGCGGACGCCGACGTGGTGCTGCTCGCGGGCAAGGGCCACGAAGCCTTCCAGGAGAACGCCGGGCAGCGCCTGCCGTTCTCGGATGCCGAGGCGGCGCGCGCCGCGCTTGCGCGGCGGGAGAAAAGATGATGAGCCTGGCCGAGACCGCCGCCGCGACGCAGGGCCGGCTGCGCGGGACCGACGTGCGCTACAGCGGCGTATCCACCGACTCGCGCGGCATCGCCGCGGGCGAGCTGTTCGTCGCCATCCGCGGCGAGCGCTTCGACGGCCACGAGTTTCTCGGCATGGCGCAGGCGCGCGGCGCCAGCGCGGCGATGGTCGACGCGCGCTACAGCGGCGCGGCGCCGCTGCCGGTGGTCGTGGTCGACGACACGCGCCGGGGGCTGGGGCGGCTTGCCCGCCACTGGCGGGCGCGTTTCGCGCCGGCCGTGATCGGTATCGCCGGCGCCAACGGCAAGACGACCACCAAGGAGATGCTCGCCTCGATCCTGCGCGCGCACGCGGGGACGGCCGCGGTGCTCGCGACGAAGGGCAACCTGAACACCGACATCGGCGTGCCGCTCACGGTGCTCGGCATGAACGCAGGACATCGCTATTGCGCGGTGGAGCTCGGCATGAATCATCCGGGCGAGATCGCGTGGCTGGCCGCGATCGCCCAGCCGACGATCGGCCTGGTCACCAACGCACAGCGCGAGCACATGGAGTTCATGGGCAGCGTCGAGGCGAGCGCGCGGGAGAACTCGCAGGTGTACCGCGTCCTGCCGGCGGACGGCGTCGCGGTGGTCAACGCGGACGACGCCTGCCGCGCGATCTTCGTCGAGGCCGCGGGCGCGCGCCGCGTCGTCGACTTCGGCCTCGGCGGCCAGGCCGCGGTGACCGGCGGCTACGCGCTCAAGCGGCTCTCGAGCGAAATCGTGTTGCGCACGCCCGCGGGCGAGGCGCGCGCGACGCTCGCCATCGCCGGCAGGCACAACGCGCACAACGCGCTCGCCGCCGCGGCCTGCGCGCACGCCGCGGGGATCCCGGTGGCGACGATCGGCAAAGGCCTGGAAGCGTTCCGGCCCTGCGCGGGCCGCATGCAGGAAAAGCGCACGCCGGGCGGCGGCACGCTCATCGACGACAGCTACAACGCCAACCCGGATTCGGTGCGCGCCGCCATCGACGTGCTCGCCGCCTGCCCGGCGCCCACGGTGCTGGTGCTCGGCGACATGGGCGAGGTGGGCGCGCAGGGGGCGCAGTTGCACCGCGAAGTCGGCGCCTACGCCCGCGAGCGCGGCATCGGCGCGCTCTACGCCCTGGGCGAAGCGAGCCGCGAGGCGGTCGCGGCGTTCGGCCAGGGTGCGCGGCATTTCGCCTCGGCCGAGCATCTGCGGGCGGCGCTGCCGGCCGCCGCCACCGTGCTGGTGAAGGGCTCGCGTTTCATGCGCATGGAGCGCGTGGTGGCGGCGCTCACCGGCGAAGGCGAGGGGAGGCACTGATGCTGCTCGAATTCGCGCAATGGCTGGCGCGCGACGTGCGCCTGTTCAACGTCTTCAACTACATCACGCTGCGCGCGGTGCTCGCCTGCCTCACGGCGCTCGCCATCTCGCTCGTCCTCGGCCCGTTCGTCATCCGCAAGCTGACGGCCTACAAGATCGGCCAGTCGGTGCGAGACGACGGCCCGCGCACGCACCTCACCAAGGCGGGCACGCCGACCATGGGCGGGGCGCTGATCCTGCTGTCCATCGGCATCACCACCCTGCTGTGGGGCGACCTGCAGAACCGCTACCTGTGGGTGGTGCTGCTGGTGACGCTCGGCTTCGGCACCATCGGCTGGATCGACGACTACCGCAAGGTGGTGCACCGCAACCCGAAGGGCCTGTCGGCGCGCGTCAAGCTGTTCTGGCAGTCGGCCATCGGTCTCGCCGCGGCCGCGTATCTCGCCAGCATCGCGCAGAGCAATCCGGCGCTGAACGAGCTGATCGTGCCGTTCTTCAAGTTCGTCGCCTATCCGCTCGGCCCCATCGGCTTCATCATCCTCACCTACTTCGTCATCGTCGGCACCTCCAATGCCGTCAACCTCACCGACGGGCTGGACGGCCTCGCCATCATGCCGGCGGTGATGATCGGCAGCGCGCTCGGGCTGTTCGCCTACGTCGCCGGGCATAGCGTGTTCAGCAAGTACCTCGGCCTGCCCTACATCGCGGGCGCGGGCGAGCTGGCGGTGTTTTGCGGCGCGCTCGCCGGCGCGGGCCTGGGCTTTCTCTGGTTCAACGCCTATCCGGCCGAGGTCTTCATGGGCGACGTCGGCGCGCTCGCCCTGGGCGCCGCACTCGGCACCATCGCGGTGATCGTGCGCCAGGAGATCGTGCTGTTCATCATGGGCGGGGTCTTCGTCGTCGAGACCCTGTCGGTGATGCTGCAGGTGCTGTACTTCAAAGCGAGCGGCGGCAAGCGCATTTTCCGCATGGCGCCGCTGCACCACCACTACGAGCTGGAAGGCTGGAAGGAATCGCAGGTCGTGGTGCGCTTCTGGATCATCACCATGATGCTGGTGCTGTTCGGCCTGTCGACGCTGAAGCTGCGGTGACCATGACGATGCGCGAACCCCTTTTCAACCTGCTGCCGCGGCCCGAGCCGGTGCCGCTCTCCGGACGGCGCGTGCTGGTGCTCGGCCTGGGCGATACCGGGCTGTCGGTGGCGCGCTGGGTCGAGCACCAGGGCGCTCGCGTGCGCGTCGCGGACTCGCGCTTGACGCCGCCGCGCGCCGCGGATTTCTCCGGCGAGGTGCACGCCGGCGCGTTCTCGCCCCGGCTGCTGGAAGGCGTGGACCTGCTGTGCATCAGCCCCGGCCTGTCGCTCGAGGAGCCCGTCGTGCGCGCAGCGCTCGAGCGCGACATCCCGGTGCTCGGCGACATCGAGCTCTTTGCCTGGTACGTGCGCGCGCACAACGGCACGCGAGTGCTCGCGATCACCGGCACCAACGGCAAGACCACCGTCACCGCGCTCACCGCCCACCTGCTGCGCAGCGCGGGCCTCGACGTCGAGGTCGCCGGCAACATCGGCCCGCCCGCGCTGCAGGCGCTCGCCGCGCGCACCACGCCGCCCGCGGCCTGGGTGCTCGAGCTCTCGAGCTACCAGCTCGAGACCACCTGGTCGCTCGAGCCCGAGGCCGCGGTGATGCTGAACGTGAGCGAAGACCACCTGGACCGCTACGCCGGCATCGAGGAGTACGCCGCCGCCAAGGCGCGCATCTTCATCGGCCAGGGCGTGCAGGTGCTCAACCGCGACAACTGGCGCTCGCTCGGCATGGGCCAGCCCAACCGCCGCCGCCTCACCTTCGGGCTCGACGCGCCGGCGTCGGAGGAGGACTTCGGCGTGGTGAACGACGTTTTGCACGAGGGCTCGCACGGCTTCGCGCGCGCCGCGGACCTGCCGATCCACGGTGCGCATAACGTGTCCAACGCGCTCGCCGCCTGCGCGCTGGCGCGCACGCTCGGGGTCTCGCGCGACGCGCTGGCCGCGGGGCTCGCGACGTTCCGCGGCCTGCCGCACCGTCTACAGCAGGTGGCGCTGCGCCGGGGCATCGCCTGGTACGACGACTCCAAGGGCACGAACGTCGGCGCGTCGCTCGCGGCGCTGCGCGGTCTGGGGCGGCCGGCGATCCTCATCGCGGGCGGCGACGGCAAGGGACAGGACTTCGCGCCGCTCGCGCCGGTGGTGGCCGAGCACGCGCGCGCGGTGCTGCTCATCGGCCGTGACGCGCCGCTCCTCGAGCGCGCGCTCGCGCCGAGCGGCGTGACGATCGAGCGCTGCACCTCGCTCGAGCAGGCGGTGGCGCGCGCCGCGGCGCTGGCACAGGACGGCGACGCGGTGCTGCTGTCGCCCGCCTGCGCGAGCTTCGACATGTTCCGCGACTACCGCCACCGCGGCGAGACCTTCGCCGCCGCAGTGCGCGCGCTGGGGGATTGAGGTGGCCGCGACCTACGTCTTCGCCCAGGACGTCGCGGCGCCCGAGTATGACCGGTCTCTCGCCTGGGCAGCGCTGCTGCTCATGGCGATCGGCCTGGTGATGGTGTACTCCGCGTCCATCGCCACCGCGGAAGCGAGCCGCTATACGGGCGCGAACGCCGCCTTCTTCCTCATGCGCCACTCGCTGTTCCTGGGCGCCGCGCTCGCTGCCGCGCTCGTGGTGTTCCTGGTGCCGGTGCGCGTGTGGCAGAAAACCGCGCCGCTCGCCTTCCTCGCCAGCATCGCGCTGCTTGTTCTGGTGCTGGTGCCGGGCATCGGGCGCGAGGTGAACGGCGCGCGCCGCTGGCTCGACCTGGGTGCGATCACGGTGCAGCCCTCCGAGCTGGTGAAGCTCGCCGCCGTGCTCTACGCGGCCGACTACACGGTGCGCAAGCACGCGGTGCTGAAGAGCTTCCGCCGCGGGCTGCTGCCGATGCTCGGGGTGATGATGTTCGTGTCGTGGCTGCTGCTGCGCGAGCCCGACTTCGGCGCGCTGGTGGTGATCGCCGTGACCGCGTTCGGTATTCTGTTCCTCGGCGGCATGAACGGGCGGCACTTCGCCGCGCTCGTGGCGATGCTCGCGCTCGGTTTCGCGCTGCTCGTGCTCACTTCCGAGTACCGCATGCAGCGCATCTTCGGCTTCATGGATCCGTGGACCGACCCCTTCGGCCGCGGCTACCAGCTCTCGCACGCGCTGATCGCCTTCGGCCGCGGCGAGTTCCTCGGCGTGGGCCTGGGCGCGAGCGTGGAGAAGCTGTTCTACCTGCCCGAGGCGCACACCGACTTCCTGCTGGCGGTGATCGCCGAGGAGCTCGGCTTCCTCGGCGTGGCGGCGGTGATCGGGCTGTTCGTGTGGGTGGTGATGCGCGCCTTCGCCATCGGCCGCCAGGCGGCGCTGCGCGAGCGCCATTTCGCCGCGCTCGTCGCCCAGGGCATCGGCATCTGGATCGGTTTCCAGGCACTCGTCAACATGGGCGTGAACATGGGCCTGCTGCCCACCAAGGGCCTGACGCTGCCGCTGATGAGCTTCGGCGGCACGGGCCTGCTCGCCAACAGCGTGGCGCTGGCGCTGCTGTTGCGCATCGACTGGGAGAACCGGCAGCTGGCGCGGGGGCTGCACGCGTGAGGACCGCGCTCATCATGGCCGGCGGCACCGGCGGGCACGTGTTTCCGGGACTGGCCGTCGCCGAGGAAATGCGCGCCGCAGGCTGGGACGTGGTGTGGATGGGCGCGAAGTCCGGCATGGAGGCGCGGCTCGTGCCGGCGCGCGGCTATCGCATGGCGTACGTGCGCGCGGCGGCGCTGCGCGGCAAGGGCGTGCTCGCCGCGCTGCTGCTGCCCGTGAACCTTCTGGTCGGCTTCGGCCAGGCGGCGCGCGCCATTTTCCGCCTGCGCCCGGACGTGGTGCTGGGGATGGGCGGCTACGTGGCCTTTCCCGGCGGCATGATGGCGTCGCTGCTGGCGCGCCCGCTCGCGGTGCACGAGCAGAACGCGATCGCCGGCCTCACCAACCGCGTGCTCGCACGCCTCGCCGACAAGGCGATGACGGCCTTTCCGGAGGCGCTGCCGGGCGCCGAATGGACCGGGAATCCCGTGCGCCGCGAGATCGCCGCGATCGCGCCCCCCGAGGAGCGCTTCGCCGGGCGCGGCGGCCCGCTCAGGCTGCTCGTCGTCGGTGGCAGCCTCGGCGCGCAGGCGCTGAACGAATGCGTGCCGCAGGCGCTCGCACGGCTCGAGCCGCGGCCCCTCGTGGTTCACCAGTCGGGCGAGAAGCACCTCGAGGCGCTGCGCGCAAACTACCGCGCCGCCGGCGTCCAGGGCGAGCTCGTACCCTTCATTGACGACATGGCGCGGCGCTACGCCGAGGCCGACCTCGTCCTCTGCCGTGCCGGCGCGATCACCGTTGCCGAACTCTCGGCGGGCGGCGTGGCGAGCGTGCTGGTGCCGTTCCCGCACGCCGTGGACGATCACCAGAGCGCCAACGCGCGCTTTCTCTCCGAACGAGGCGCGGCGCAGCTGCTGCCGCAGGCCGAGCTCGCGCCCGAGAAGCTCGCCGCGACGCTGCGCGCGCTCGACCGGCCGCGCCTGCTGGAAATGGCGCGCCGGGCGCGCGGCCTCGGCAAGCCCGACGCGGCGCGCCTGGTCGCCGCGCGCTGCATGGAGATCGCCGGATGAAGCACAAGGTCCGGCACATCCATTTCATCGGCGTCGGCGGCTCCGGCATGTCGGGCATCGCCGAAGTGCTGCTCAATCTCGGCTACCAGGTGAGCGGCTCGGATCTCGCCGAAAGCCCGGCGACGCGGCGCCTGCGAGAGCTCGGCGCGCGCGTGGCGACGGCGCACGCGGCGCAGAACATCGACGGCGCCGACGCGGTGGTGGTGTCGAGCGCGGTGCGCGGCGACAACCCCGAGGTACAGGCGGCGCGCGCGCAGCGCGTGCCCGTGGTGCCGCGCGCGCTGATGCTGGCGGAGCTGATGCGCCTGAAGCAGGGCGTGGCGATCGCCGGCACGCACGGCAAGACCACCACCACCAGCCTCGTGGCGAGCGTGCTCGCCGAGGGCGGCCTCGACCCGACCTTCGTCATCGGCGGGCGTCTGAACGCCGCCGGCTCCAATGCGCGGCTCGGCCAGGGCGAGTACATCGTCGTCGAGGCCGACGAGTCCGACGCCTCCTTCCTGCACCTGCAGCCCGTGCTGGCGGTGGTGACCAACATCGACGCCGACCACATGGAGACCTACCAGCACGATTTCGCGCGCCTGAAGCAGGCCTTCGTGCAGTTCCTGCAGAACCTGCCCTTCTACGGCAGCGCCGTCCTGTGCGCGGACGACGCGCACGTGCGCGAGATCCTGCCGTTCGTGTCCAAGCCCGTGGTCACCTACGGCTTCGCCGCCGAGGCCATGGTGCGCGCCGAGAAGCTCGTGCACGCAGCGGGCGCCATGCGCTTCACGGCGCGGCGCGAAGGCAAGCCGGCGCTCGAGGTGAGCCTCAACCTGCCCGGCGCGCACAACGTGCAGAACGCCCTTGCCGCGATCGCCGTAGGCACCGAGCTCGGCGTCGCGGACGCCGCCCTCCTCAAGGCGCTCGCCGAGTTCCGCGGCGTGGGGCGGCGCTTCCAGCGCTGCGGCGAAATCGGGATCGCCGGCGGGGGCAGCTTCACGCTGGTCGACGACTATGGGCATCACCCGGCGGAAATGGCTGCGACGCTGGCAGCAGCGCGCGGCGCCTTCCCCAGCCGCCGGGTGGTGCTCGCCTTCCAGCCGCACCGCTATACGCGCACGCGCGACCTGTTCGAGGACTTCGTGAAGGTGCTCTCCACGGCCGACGCGCTGCTGCTCGCCGAGGTGTACGCGGCGGGCGAGCCGCAGATCGTCGCCGCCGACGGGCGCTCGCTCGCTCGCGCCGTGCGCGTGGCGGGCAAGGTCGAGCCGGTGTTCGTAGAGGACGTGGCGCAGCTCGCGGCCGCCATCCGCCGCGTGGTGCGCGATGGCGACGTGGTGGTGACCATGGGCGCGGGATCGATCGCCAACGTGCCGGCGCAGCTGACATGAACATGGCGGACGCGCTCCGACTGCAGGGATTGCGCGGCGTGCTGAGGGCGGGCGAGCCCATGGCGCGCCACGTCAGCTGGCGCGCGGGCGGCGCGGCGGCGCGCTTCTACGCGCCCGTAGATCTGGACGACCTGCAGGCGTTCCTCGCGCAGCTGCCGCCGCGCGAGCCGCTGCTGTTCGTCGGCCTGGGATCGAATCTGCTGGTGCGCGACGGCGGCTTCGCCGGCACCGTGGTGCTGACGCATGCCGCGGGCCGGCACCCGGAAATGCTTGCCGGGCACCTGTACGCGGAGGCTGGCGTGGCGAGCCCAAAGGTGGCGCGCTTCGCCGCGCGCCACGACCTCGGCGGCGCGGAGTTCCTCGCCGGCGTTCCGGGCACGGTGGGCGGGGCTCTGGCGATGAATGCGGGTTGCTACGGCGGGGAAACCTGGGACATCGTCGAGCGCGCGGTGACCATCGACCGCCAGGGGACGCTGCGCACGCGCGCGCGCGACGCGTTCGACATCGGCTACCGTCACTGCGCGCTGCGCGAGGGCGGCCGCATCGGCGAGGACGAGTGGTTCGCCGGCGCCTGGTTCGCGCTGCCCGCGGGCGCGGGCGCCGCCTCGCGCGCGCGCATCAAGGCGTTTCTCGAGCGGCGCATCGCGTCGCAGCCGCTGCAGCTTCCCAACGCGGGCAGCGTGTTCCGCAACCCGCCGGGCGATCACGCGGCGCGGCTCATCGAGTCCAGCGGCCTCAAGGGGCTGGCGCGCGGCGGTGCGCGCGTTTCGGAACAGCACGCCAACTTCATCGTCAATCCGGAGCGCCGCGCGAGCGCCGCCGACATCGAGGGGCTCATCGAGGAGGTGCGCCGCCGCGTGGCCGAGCGCACCGGCGTCGAGCTGGCGCTCGAGGTGCGCATCGTGGGAGAGGCGGCATGAGCCACGGCAAGGTCGCCGTGCTGATGGGCGGCAAGTCCGCCGAGCGCGAGGTGTCGCTGATGAGCGGCGCGGGCGTGCTGAAGGCGCTGCGCGCCAAGGCTGTGGATGCCCACGCCTTCGATCCGGCGGAGCGCGACCTGGGCGAGCTGAAGCGCGACGGCTTCGCACGCTGCTTCATCGCGCTGCACGGCCGCGGCGGCGAGGACGGCACGGTACAGGGCGCACTGGAGGTGATGGGCATTCCCTACACCGGCAGCGGCGTCCTCGGCTCGGCCGTCGCCATCGACAAATGGCGCACCAAGATGATCTGGCTGGCGGCCGGCCTGCCGACGCCGCGCTATCGCATCCTCGGCGCGCGCGATGACTGGGACGCCGTGGCGACGGACCTCGGCCTGCCGCTGATCGTCAAGCCGGCGAACGAGGGCTCGACGCTCGGCCTGACGAAAGTGACCGCGGCCGCGCAGCTGCCGGCGGCTTACGAGCTCGCCGCGAGGAAGTACCGCGACACGGCGCTGGCGGAATGCTTCGTCGACGGGCCCGAATTCACTGCCGGCATCCTGGGCGACACCGTGCTGCCCCTGATCCGCATCGAAGCGCCCCAGGGCAACTACGACTACCAGCACAAGTACTTCAGCGACGACACCCGATACCTGTGCCCCTGCGGCCTGCCGCCGGAACGCGAGGCGACGCTCAAGGCGCTGTCGCTCGAGGCTTTCCGGCTGCTCGGATGCAGCGGCTGGGGGCGCGTCGACTTGATGCTCGACAAGGCGGGCAAGCCATGGCTGCTCGAAGTCAATACCTCGCCCGGCATGACCGGGCACAGCCTGGTGCCGATCGCGGCACGCGCGGTGGGCATCTCGTACGAGGAGCTCTGTCTGAAGATCCTGGAGGGCGCGCATGTGGGATAACCCGCGCCTGCTGAATGCGGCCGCCGGCGCTCTCACCGCGCTCGCGCTCATGGTGTTTGCCGTGGCCGCGATGCAGCTGCTGCTGCGCTCTGCGCTGTTTCCACTGCGCGAATTGACGGTGCGCGGACATCTGGCGCATTCCGCGCGCGCCGAGATCGTGCAGGCGGCGCACGGGCGCGTCGGCGGCAACTTCTTCGCCGTGGACCTCGCGCAGGTGCGCGCCGCGCTCGAGGGGCTGCCGTGGGTGCGCGGCGTCGAAGTACGCCGCGTGTGGCCCGACCGGATCGAGGTAACGCTGGAAGAGCACGTGGCGTTGGCGCGCTGGGCCGCGGGCGGCCTGGTAAACGTGCAGGGCGAGCGCTTCGCCGGGGCGAGCGAGGCGGCGTTGCCGCAGTTCGCGGGGCCGCCGGGCAGCGAGGCCGAGGTCACGCGCCGCTACCGCCGCTTCGTGGAGATTCTGGCGCCGCTGGCCGCCGCGCCCGAGCACCTGACCCTTTCGCCGCGCTACGCGTGGCGCTTGCGCCTCGCGGACGGACTCGCCATCGAGCTCGGGCGCGACGCGCCGAACGATCCGGTGGAGGCGCGCCTCGCGCGCCTGGTAGCGGCCTATCCGCAGACCCTCACACGCATGCCGTTGAAGCACGAGCACGTCGACCTGCGCTACCCCAACGGTTTTGCGCTGCGCCTGGCGGGCGCGAAGGGCGGCTGAGCCGTGGCCAAGGAAACCAAGAACCTCGTCGTCGCGCTGGACATCGGCACCTCCAAGGTGGCGGCGCTGGTGGCGGAACTGCGCGCCGACGGCTCCCTCGAGATCCTCGGCATGGGTGGCCACGAGTCGAAGGGGCTGAAAAAGGGCGTGGTGGTGAACATCGAGGCCACGGTGAACGCCGTGCAGCGCGCGCTCGAGGAGGCCGAGCTGATGGCCGACTGCAAGATCGCCTCGGCCTTCGCCGGCATCGCCGGCAGCCATATCAAGAGCTTCAACTCCACCGGCATGGTGGCGATCAAGGACCGCGAGGTGGGCGCGCTGGACGTGGAGCGCGCCATCGAGACCGCCAAGGCGGTGAACATTCCCACCGACCAGCAGATCCTGCACGTGCTCCGGCAGGAGTTCATCATCGACGGGCAGGAGGACGTGCGCGAGCCGATCGGCATGTCCGGCGTGCGCCTGGAGGTGAAGGTGCACATCGTCACCGGCGCGGTGTCGGCGGCGCAGAACATCGTCAAGTGCGTGCGCCGCTGCGGCCTGGAGGTGAACGACCTCATCCTGCAGCCGCTCGCCTCGTCGCGCGCGGTGCTCTCCGAGGACGAGACGGACCTCGGCGTGTGTCTGGTGGACGTCGGCGGCGGCACCTGCGACATCGCGGTGTTCACGCACGGCGCCATCCGCCACACGGCGGTGATCCCGATCGCCGGCGACCAGATCACCAACGACATCGCCATGGCGCTGCGCACGCCGACCGCCGAGGCGGAAGCGATCAAGGTGCGCCACGGCGTGGCCCTCAGGCAGCTCGCCGACCCCAACGAGATGATCGAAGTGCCCGGCATCGGCGACCGCGGCCCGCGCGTCATGTCGCGGCAGACGCTCGCCGAGGTGATCGAGCCGCGCGTCGAGGAGCTGTTCTCGCTCGTGCAGCAAGTGCTGCGCGAGTCGGGCTTCGAGGAGCTGCTGTCCTCGGGCGTGGTGCTCACCGGCGGCAGCTCGGTGATGCGCGGCATGGTCGAGCTGGGCGAGGAGATCTTCCACATGCCCGTGCGCGTGGGCGTGCCGCGGTACGCGGGTGGCCTTGCCGACGTGGTGCGCAGCCCGCGCTACGCCACGGCCGTGGGCCTGCTCATGGAGGGCGTGCAGCAGGTGCGGCAGGGCCAGCTGTCGCGCCAGGACGGATCGATGCGCGCCGTGCTGGCGCGCATGCGCGAGTGGTTCCAGCGGAATTTTTGACGTTGTTTCAACCGGCAAGGAGGAAACACCATGTTTGAGATCGTCGACAGTCAAGCGGCAGGGCCAGTCATCAAGGTGATCGGGGTCGGTGGCGCCGGCGGCAACGCCGTCAACCACATGATCGAGCAGGGCGTCGAGGGCGTGGAGTTCATCGCCGTCAACACCGACGCGCAGGTGCTTTCGCGCAACAGGTCGCGCAACCAGATCCAGCTCGGCTCGAGCGGACTGGGCGCGGGCGCCAAGCCCGAGGAGGCGCGCGCCGTGGCGCTCGCCGAGCGCGATCGCATCGAGGAAGCGGTCGCGGGCGCGCACATGGTGTTCATCACCGCCGGCATGGGCGGAGGCACCGGCACCGGCGCCGGCCCCGTGATCGCGGAGGTGGCGCGCGCGCTCGGCATTCTCACCGTGGCGGTGGTGACCAAGCCGTTCTCGTTCGAGGGCTCCAAGCGCTTGAAGATCGCCGAGCACGGTCTCGCCGAGCTGGCGCCGCACGTCGACTCGCTGATCGTCATCCTCAACGACAAGCTCGAGGAGGTGCTGGGCGAGGATGTGACGCAGGAAGAGGCGTTCAGGGCCGCCGACGACGTGCTGAACGACGCCGTGGCGGGCATCGCCGAGATCATCAATCAGCCCGGACTGGTGAACGTGGATTTCCAGGACGTGCGCACGGTCATGTCCGAGCAGGGGATGGCGATGATGGGCTCGGCGACCGCCGCCGGCGTGGACCGCGCGCGCATCGCCGCCGAGCAGGCCGTGGCCTGCCCGCTGCTCGAGGGCGTGAATCTCGCTGGGGCGCGCGGCGTGCTGGTCAACATCAGCGCCTCGCGCTCGAGCCTCAAGCTGCGCGAGACCAAAGAGGTGATGAACACCATCCGCGCCTTCGCCGCGGAGGACGCGACCATCATCTACGGCGGCGTATACGACGACGGCCTTACCGACAATCTGCGCGTCACCGTGGTGGCCACCGGGCTCGGCGCGCCGCTGATGGCGCGCCAGGGCAAGCCGCAGCTGGTGATGTCGCAGAAGACGGGCACCGACGACCAGCCGCTTGCGGGCCACGGCACGGTGGACTACCAGCAGCTCGACTCGGTGCCGGCGGTGATCCGTCGCAACCGCGCCTCGACGGTCGAGGCCCTGCAGCAGAGCGGCGTCGACAAGTACGACATCCCGGCGTTCCTGCGCAAGCAGGCCGACTAGGGTTCGCGCCAGCGCGGGCGGCGGAGTGCCTCTCCATCCTCCTAGCCGGAGGTGCTCCGCCGTGCTCGTCTGCTAGAATCCGCCGTTCGCTCAAGAAGTTAGGCATGCTCAAGCAACGCACCCTGAAATCCCTGATCCGCGCCAAGGGCGTCGGCCTGCACACCGGACAGAAGGTCAACATGACGCTGCGGCCGGCGCAGCCCGACACGGGCATCGTCTTTCGCCGCGTCGATCTCGAATCGCCGGTGGACATCCCGGCGCGCGCCGATCGCGTCGGCGAAACACGGCTGTCTTCGTGCCTCGTGCACCAGGACGTCAAGGTGTACACGGTCGAGCACTTGATGTCGGCGCTCGCCGGCCTCGGCGTGGACAATGCCTACGTGGACCTCGACGGCCCGGAGGTGCCGATCATGGACGGCAGCGCCGCGCCGTTCGTGCTGCTCCTGCAGCAGGCGGGCCTCGCCGAGCAGGCGGCGCCCAAGCGCTTTCTGCGCGTGACGCGCGCCGTCGAAGTGCGCGAGGGCGACAAGTGGGCGCGCCTCGAGCCCTACGAGGGGCTGCGCCTCGCCTTCTCCATCGACTTCAATCATCCGGTGATCGACAAGACGAGCCAGTCGGTGAGCGTCGATTTCGCCGAGACCTCGTACCTGAAGGAAATCGCGCGCGCGCGCACGTTCGGCTTCATGCACGACGTCGAGCGCCTGCGCGAGGATGGCCTTGCGCTCGGCGGCGGCCTCGACAACGCGCTGGTGCTCGACGAATACCGCCTCCTGAACGCCGATGGCCTGCGCTTCGCCGACGAGTTCATCCGCCACAAGGTGCTGGACGCGATCGGCGACCTGTATCTGCTCGGCCGGCCGCTGCTGGGCGCGTTTTCGGCGCACAAGTCGGGGCACGCGCTGAACAACCAGTTGCTGCGCGCCCTGATCGCCGACACCGCTGCCTGGGAGATGGCGAGCTTCGAGCACGCCGAGCTGGCGCCGGCCGGCATCGCCGGCCTCGTGCGACAGCCGGTCTAGGTGCTGCTGGCGCGCGTCCTTGGGCTGCTCGTCGCGGCGGCGCTCGGCGGCTGCGCGCTGATGTACCTTGCGACCGGCGAGCGCCGATACCTGCGCTACGCCTGGCTCATCTTCAAGTACGCGGTTTTCCTGTCCGCCTTCGTTCTGCTGCTGGTTTTTGCGGAGCGCCTGGCGGGCGAGTTTTGACGCGTTCGCGATTTAGCAACACGCCCAGCACGCGGCGCACCGGGGAATCCGGGCTCAGGCGCCTATAAAGCTCTGATAATTCAGCTTTTCCTCCCTCCGAGAGGCTGACGGTCTTGGATTGGGCGGGGGGTGCCATCTGTGACCGAGTTGGTTGCACCCTTACGGAAACTGAACTAACCTTCGTTCCCTGTAGTAACAAGAACTTACGCAAGCTCTCGGCGACAAGCTTGAGCTTCGCCGCCGCCGCGGGGTTTGCGGCAAGCAGCGAAAGCTCACCGTCCCTGAGGTTGGCGGCGCGGATTTGGCTCGCGAGCCCGGGCGGTAGAAAATCGAGGCAAGCGCGGGTAAGCGAGCGCAACTCGCGCGCCTTGGCGACGACGCGTTCCATGCCCGCGTCGGTAATCAGGTAACGATCGGCTTTGGCGGGGTGCAAGGGGAATTCGGGTAAAGGGAGCGCCGAGTGCAGATTATCGTAATCCCTAGTCGTCTGGCCAAGGCCAGGACGCTGAACGTATCGACGCGGCACCTGGTCGCGTCGCTGTTCGCGGCCCTGGTGCTGCTGCTGGCGATGACGGCGGGGCTGTACTGGGTCACGTTCCGCTTTGCCACCGACATCAAGGTGCCGCTCGTGCAGGAGCTGGTGCTGTCCGCCCAGCGGGGCGAAGCCGAGCGCGCGCGCCAGTTCGTGCAGCAGAATCTCAACGCCATGGCCGTGAAGCTGGGCGAGATGCAGGCGCAGCTCGCGCGCCTGGACGCGCTCGGCGAGCGCCTGTCGACGCTGGCCGGGATCCGTCCCCAGGAATTCCGCTTCAGCGAGGCCCCCGGCTTGGGCGGCGCGCAGCCGACCGCGCTGCCGCCGCAGAACCTGTCGCTCGCCGAATTCGGCGAAAAGCTGTATGCGGTATCGCGCAGCATGGAAAACCGTACCGACATGCTCGGCGTACTGGACGCGCAACTGTTCGAGCAGGCCGTGAAGAAGAAGTTAATGCCGACGATGCTGCCGGTCAACGGGCCGTACAACGCGTCCAGCTTCGGTATGCGCATCGATCCCTTTACCGGCATGCAGGCGATGCACGAGGGCATCGATTTCCTGGCCGACCTGGGCTCGCCCATCGTGGCCGCGGCCGGCGGCGTGGTCATCTTCGCGGGCTTCCACCCGCAGTACGGCAACGTCGTCGACATCGACCATGGCAACGACCTCGTCACACGCTACGCGCATGCCTCCAAGCTGAACGTCAGGGAGGGCGATGTCGTGCAGCGCGGCCGCCGCATCGCCGACGTCGGGACGACCGGCCGCTCCACCGGCCCGCACCTGCACTTCGAGGTACGCTTCAAGGGCGTGGCGCAGAACCCGGCGCGCTTCGTGCTGGCCTCGCAGGGCTCGCAGCAGAGCGCGCGCGCCGGGCGCTAGCAGGTCTCCGCGGGGTGCCCGCCCCGCCGTGCTAAAATTTTGAGTTTCAAAGGTATTTTTCGCGCGTCCGCCGCCGCGGCGGCGATTTCGCAATGGCCAACGTCCTCACCAAGATTTTCGGCAGCCGCAACGAGCGGCTGCTGAAGCAGTATGCGCGCGTCGCGGCGCGCATCAACACACTCGAATCCGGGATTGCGGCGCTCTCCGACGAGGCCTTGCGCGCCAAGACCGGTGAGTTTCGCGGGCGGCTGGCCGAGCGCCTCGCCGCCGCACCCGAGGGCGCGCGCGACGCCGCAGAAGCTGAAGGGCTGGAGGAGCTGCTCCCGGCGGCCTTTGCCGTGGTGCGCGAGGCTTCCAAACGTACGCTGCGCATGCGCCATTTCGACGTGCAGTTGATCGGCGGCATGGTGCTGCACGACGGCAAGATCGCCGAGATGAAGACCGGGGAAGGCAAGACCCTGGTGGCCACCCTGTCGGCGTACCTGAATGCGCTCGCCGGGCATGGCGTGCACATCGTCACGGTGAACGACTACCTGGCGCGGCGCGACGCCGAATGGATGGGGAAGATCTACAGCTTTCTCGGCCTCAGCGTCGGCGTCAATGTCCCGCAGATGGAGCCCGAGGACAAGCGCGCCGCCTATGCGGCGGACATCACCTACGGCACCAACAACGAGTTCGGCTTCGACTATCTGCGCGACAACATGGCGATGCGCGTCGAGGAGCGCTTCCAGCGCCGGCTGCGCTACGCCATCGTCGACGAAGTGGACTCGATCCTCATCGACGAGGCGCGCACGCCGCTGATCATCTCCGGCCAGGCCGAAGATCGCACCGAGATCTACGCGCGCATGGACGACGTGGCACCGCTGCTCACGCGCCAGAAGGACGAGAAAGGCGAGGGCGACTTCTGGGTCGACGAGAAGAACCACCAGATCTCGCTCTCGGAGGCCGGCCACGCCAAGGCCGAGGAGGTCCTGGCGCGCGTCGGTCTGCTGCCGCAGGGGGCGAGCCTGTACGAGCCGGCCTACATCAACCTGGTGCACCACCTGCATGCCGCACTGCGCGCCCACAACCTGTTCCATCGCGACCAGCATTACGTGGTGCAGGAGGGCGAGGTGATCATCGTCGACGAGTTCACCGGCCGGCTGATGCACGGGCGGCGCTGGTCCGACGGCCTGCATCAGGCGGTCGAGGCGAAGGAAAAGGTGGCGATCCAGAACGAGAACCAGACACTGGCCTCGATCACCTTCCAGAATTTCTTCCGCATGTACCGCAAGCTCGCGGGCATGACCGGTACCGCCGACACGGAAGCTTATGAGTTCCAGGAGATTTACGGCCTGGAAACCGTGGTCATTCCGACGCACAAGAACATGATCCGCGACGACCGGCTCGACCTGGTGTACCGCACCGCCCCGGAGAAGCACAAAGCCATCATCGAGGACATCAAGGACTGCCACACGCGCGGCCAGCCGGTGCTGGTGGGCACCACGTCCATCGAGTCCTCCGAGCTGCTGTCGGGGCTGCTGACGAAGGACAAGCTGCCGCACCAGGTGCTGAACGCCAAGCAGCACGCGCGCGAAGCCGAGATCGTGGCGCAGGCGGGCAGGCCGAAGATGGTCACCATCGCCACCAATATGGCGGGACGCGGCACGGACATCGTGCTCGGCGGCAACGTGGAGAAGCAGGTCGAGCCGATCGAGGCGGACGAGAAGCTGCCGCCGGAAGAGAAAAAGGTGCGCGTGGAAAAGCTGCGCAGCGAGTGGCAGGGGCTGCACGATCACGTGATCAGGGAGGGCGGCCTGCACATCATCGGCACCGAGCGGCACGAATCCCGCCGGGTGGACAACCAGCTGCGCGGCCGTTCCGGCCGCCAGGGCGATCCGGGCAGCTCGCGCTTTTACCTGTCGCTCGAGGATCCGCTGCTGCGCATCTTCGCCGGCGAGCGCATCAACAAGATCATGGTCATGCTGCGCATGCCCGAGGGTGAGGCGATCGAGCATGGCATGGTGACGCGCTCCATCGAGAGCGCGCAGCGCAAGGTCGAGGCGCGCAACTTCGACATCCGCAAGCAGCTGCTGGAATACGACGACGTTGCCAACGACCAGAGAAAGACCATCTACGCGCTCAGGAACGAGCTGCTCGAATCGCAGGATGTTTCGGCGCGCATCGCCGACCTGCGCGCCGGCGTGGTTGCGGATCTCTTTCGCAGCCACGTGCCCGAGGAGAGCGTAGAGGAGCAGTGGGACGTGAAGGGGCTGGAAGCCGCCCTCAGGGCCGAGCTGAACCTGGAGTTGCCGGTGGCGCGCTGGCTGGAGCAGGAACCCGATCTGGGCGACGAGGCGCTGCTCGAGCGCATCACCGAGAAGGCGCACGAGTCATACCAGGCCAAGATACCCCCCGGCGCCGAGGATTCGTTCCGCCAGTACGAGCGCTACGTGATGCTGCAGATCCTGGACGGGCACTGGCGCGAGCACCTCGCGGCGCTCGATCACCTGCGCCAGGGCATCCACCTGCGCGGCTACGCGCAGAAGAACCCCAAGCAGGAGTACAAGCGCGAGGCCTTCGAGCTGTTCGGCGCCATGATCGAGGCTGTGAAGCTGGAGGTGACGCGTACGCTGGTGGCGGTGGAGATCCGCGCGAGCGACGCGGTGCCGCAGGCCGATGTCGCGCAGCACGTGGAAAACGTGCGCCTGCAGCACGCGGACTACGACTCCGCGCTGGGCGCGGACGAGCCGCCGCAAAAGCCCCAGCCGGCGCGCGCTGGACAGAAGATCGGCCGCAACGACCCCTGCCCCTGCGGCTCGGGGCGCAAGTACAAGCATTGCCACGGCAAGCTGAGCTAGGCGCATGGCGGTGAACCTGCCGGCGCCCGACCCGGCGCAGCTGCTGGCCGTTTCCGGGATCGAGCTCGGGACCGCGCGCGCCGGCATCCGCAAGCCGGATTGCAGGGATCTGCTGGTGGTGCATCTCGCCCCGGGCACGACGGTGGCGGGCGTCTTCACCCGGAACCGTTTCTGCGCCGCCCCGGTGGTCCTCGCCAAGGCGCACCTGCGCCATGCGGTGCGTGCCCTGGTTGTGAACACCGGCAACGCCAATGCGGGCACGGGGCGCGACGGCCTCACGCGGGCGCTCGCCGTGTGCCAGGCGGTCGCGGCGGGCCTGGACTGCGAAGCGCAGCAGGTTCTGCCGTTTTCGACCGGCGTGATCATGGAGCCGCTGCCGAGCGAGCGCATTGCGGCGGGGCTCCCGGACGCAATACGGGACTTGCGGGCCGACAACTGGGCCGCGGCGGCCGAGGCGATCATGACCACGGATACGGTGCCCAAGGCGTTCTCGCGCAAGGCGCGGCTGGCCGGCGGCGAGGCGACGGTGACCGGCATCGCCAAGGGCTCGGGCATGATCCGGCCCGACATGGCGACGATGCTCGGGTTCGTGGCGACGGATGCGAAAGTTTCGAAAGTCGCGCTGCAGCGCATTACGAAGGCTGCGGCGGACCAATCGTTCAATGCCATCACCGTGGACGGGGACACGTCGACGAATGATGCGTTCATATGTCTCGCCACCGGAAATGGCCCGGTGGCGAGATCGAAGAAAGACATTGATGCGCTTTCCGGTGCGGTTGCCGGAGTGGCTCGGTTGCTGGCCCAAGCCATCGTGCGCGACGGCGAGGGGGCGACGAAGTTCGTCACCGTACGCGTCGAGCGCGGCCGCAGCGAGGCGGAGTGCCGCAAGGTGGCCTACGCCATCGCCCATTCGCCGCTGGTGAAAACGGCGTTCTTCGCCGGCGATCCAAACCTGGGCCGCATCCTGGCCGCGATCGGCAATGCTCCGATTGCAGGGCTCGACACGGCCAAGGTGGAACTCTACATTGACGAGGTGCGCGTCGCAGCGAAGGGTGGGCGTGATCCCGCCTACCGCGAAGAGCAAGGCGCCGCGGCAATGAGGAAGGCGGAATTCCTGGTGCGCGCCGTGCTGCATCGCGGCCGGGCGGCGAGCACGGTGTGGACCTGCGACCTCTCCTACGACTACGTGAAGATCAACGCGGAATACCGATCGTGAGCAAGGACCTGGAGAGGCTGCTCGAGCGGCTCGTGCAGCTGCTGCCCCCGGCGCCGCCGCCCACTGACTGGAACGCGAGCATCGCGTTCCGCTGGCGCAAGAGCGCGGGCCTGCACGCGCGCGGCTGGCTGCAGCCGGTGCGCCACGTGCACCGCATGCGCCTTTCCGACCTGCAGGGCATCGGCGCGCAGATCGCCAAGGTGGAGCAGAACACGCGCCAGTTCCTCGAAGGCAAGCCGGCCAACAACGTGCTGCTCACGGGCGCGCGCGGCACCGGCAAGTCCTCCATCGTCAAAGGGCTGCTCAACAAATACCACAAGCAGGGGCTGCGCCTCATCGAGGTGGAGAAGAACGACCTCGTCGACCTGCCCGCGATAACCGATCAGGTGGCCGGGCGCGCCGAGCGCTTCCTCGTGTTCTGCGACGACCTCAGCTTCCACGGCGCGGAGGACGGCTACATCGCGCTGAAAGTGGCGCTCGACGGCTCGATCTCCACGACCTCGGAGAACCTGCTCATCTACGCCACCTCCAACCGCCGCCACCTGATGCCCGAGTACATGGCGGAGAACCTGGAGACCAAGTACATCGGCGACGAGATCCATCCCGGCGAGACGGTCGAGGAGAAGATCTCCCTGTCGGAGCGCTTCGGCCTGTGGGTTTCCTTCTACCCCTTCGACCAGGACGAATACCTGCAGATCGTGGCGCACTGGCTGAAGACGCTGGGCTGCGGGCCGAAGGCGGCCGCGGCGGCGCGCGAGGAGGCGCTGCAATGGTCGCTGCAGCGCGGCTCGAGGAGCGGCCGCATCGCGTACCAGTTCGCGAGAGACTGGGCAGGCAAGTACGCCGGAGCGAAGTAGCGTGGCGCTCGAGGTGGCGGCGGCCGTGATCCAGCGCGCCGACGGCGCGTTCCTGCTGGCGCAGCGGCCGCCGGGCAAGGTCTACGCCGGCTATTGGGAATTTCCCGGCGGCAAGATCGAGCCGGGCGAGGCCGCGGAGCGGGCGCTGGCGCGCGAGCTGCGCGAGGAGCTCGGCATCGAAGCCTGCACCAGCTTTCCCTGGCTTACGCGCGAGTACACCTATCCGCACGCGTCGGTACGCCTGAATTTCTTCCGCATCACGGCCTGGAAAGGCGACCCGCACCCCAAGGAGCAGCAAGCGATCGCCTGGCAGAGGTTCGGCGCGCCGCTCGCCGCGCCGATGCTGCCGGCTAACGCGCCGGTGCTCGCGGCGCTCGCGCTGCCGCACGAGTACGCGATCACCGACGCGGAAAGTCGCGGCACGCGGGAAATGCTGTCGCGCGTCCGCGCGCGGCTGGCGCAGGGCTTGAAACTGCTGCAGGTGCGCGATCGGGGATTGGCGGGCCGCGAGGACTTCGTGCGCGACGTGGTGCGCCTGGCGCACCGCCACGGCGCGCGGGTGCTGGTGAGCGGCGCGCGCGCGCGGGGCGACGGTGTGCATCTGACGGCGGCGCAATTGATGGCGATGCCGGAACGTCCGCAGACCGGGCTGGCGGCCGCCTCTTGCCATACCAGCGAAGAACTGCAGCGGGCGATGGCGCTGAACTTGGACTTCGCAGTGCTCGGGCCGGTCAAGCCGACGCCTTCGCACCCGAACGCGCGCTTGCTCGGCTGGGATGGCTTTGCGCGCACCGCACGCGGCGCCAGCATCCCGGTCTACGCCATCGGCGGGCTGCAACGCCGCGACCTGGAGGCCGCCTGGCGCGCGGGCGCGCACGGCGTGGCCATGATCGGCGGCGCCTGGGGCTAGTCCGTTTCGTCGGGCGGATCGGCGCCGGTCTCCGGCACCCTGTAGGTCTCGGCCGCCCAGTTACCGAGGTCGATCAGCCGGCAGCAGTCGCTGCAGAACGGCCGCCAGGCGTTGTCCCTGGAGAAGGGCGCCGGCATGCCGCAGCGCGGGCAGGGGACCGTTCTTACAGGTTGCAGAACGTGAGCTCGAAGACGACGTCCCAGTCCGCGGCGCGCGGCTTCGGATCCTCGCTCGCCTGCGTCAGGAAGCGGATGTTGAGCACGTACTTGTTGGCACTGATCTCGGGCACGCAATTCGCGGCCGGGTCGAGGCGCACGCGCAGCATCTGCGCGGTCTTCCCGCCCAGCATCTGCTGGAAGGTGCCGAGCGGCGCCGACAGGCGCTGGGGCTTCCCGGACTCGCGCAGGATGCGCAGGATGATCGCCGAGCCGTCGCGCAGCGGAAACAGCGGCCCGGTCCACGCCGCGAGCTGGCCGATGCGCTCTTCCGCCGGGCGGTGCAGCCAGAAATGGTACGACGGCAGGTCGAACTCGCAGGCGCCGCCGGGGATGCCGGTGCGCTGCTTGATCGACATCAGCCAGTCGTTCTCGCGGATGTACTGGCCGATCTTCCCGGTCATGGAAAACAGCGCCGCCGCGGCCTGCTCGATGTCGCGCAGCACGCTCGCCAGCGCCTCTTCCGAGATCTCAGGATTGTTGCGGAAGGACAGCAGCACCTGCTTCTGGCGCTCCAGCTCCTGCAGCAGGTCCGATTTCAGGTCGGCGCGGCTCGATACCTCGAGGATCTCGAAGAGCGTCAGGATCGCCACGTGGTGATCCAGCGGATCGGTGCGCGCGATAAAATGACGCGAGCGCTCGAATAGATCCTCCAGTCGCAGCAGGGTCCGTATGCGCTCGTTGAGCGGGTACTCGTAAGTGATCACGGCCGCCCTGCGAAAGTTTTGCGGATTCTGAGTGATTTGCGCGGCGCTGACAAATTCATGCCGGGGTGCGGGCCATTTCCAGGTAGCGCCGGTGCAGTGTCTGCACCTGCTTGTGCAGCGCGGCAAGCGAGCCCGAATTGTCGATCACGTCGTCCGCTGCGGCAAGGCGCGTTGCCCTCGGCAGCTGCGCGCCGATGATGCGCTCGATCTCTTCGGCGGCGAGCCCGCTGCGCTGCCGCACGCGTTTCTTCTGCATCTGCGGCGGGCAGTCGACCGCAAGAACGCGCTGCACGCGCTCGCGGTAGTCCGGCGACTCGACGAGCAGCGGCACCACGTGGACGACGTAGGGGGCGTCGGCCGCGGCGATGCGGCGCTCGGATTCTGCGCGGATCATCGGATGCAGCAGGTCCTCGAGGCGCGCCTTGGCGGCCGGATCGGAGAACACCAGGGCGCGCACCTTGGCGCGGTCCATCGCTCCCCCGGTGTCGATGAACTCGTCGCCGAGGACGCGGCGCACGCCCGCAACTGCGGCGCCGCCGGCGCGCGTCAGCTCGTGCGCGATGGCGTCGGTGTCGACGACGGCGGCGCCGAGCCGCGCGAACTCCTCCGCGGCGGCGCTCTTGCCGCTGCCGATGCCGCCCGTGAGGCCCACGACGAACGCCATCAACCGAGGATCGGCAGCCAGCGGCGCGTGATGATGTCGCCCCAGAACAGCGCGATCAGCCCGGCGGCGGCGAGGTAGGGGCCGAACGGAATCGGCTTCTCGCGCGCGTGGCGCGCGAACACGATGAGCGCAATGCCCACGGCGGCGCCCACCACGGACGCGAGCAGGATCACCAGCGGCAGCTTCTGCCAGCCGAGCCAGGCGCCGATGGCGGCGAGCAGCTTGAAGTCGCCGTGTCCCATGCCTTCCTTGCCGGTCGCGAGCTTGAATCCCCAGTACACGAGCCACAGCGCCAGATAGCCGGCGACGGCGCCGATCACCGCGGTGCCGAGCGGCACCAAGGTGCCGCCAAGATTGACCAGCAATCCGGCCCACAGCAGCGGAAGCGTGATGTCGTCAGGCAGCAGTTGCGTGTCGAGATCGATGACCACCAGCGAAAGCAGCGCCCAGCCGAAGGCGGCGGCCCCCAGCGCGGCGAGCGTCGGCCCATAGCGCCACGCGGCGTAGGCGCCGATCAGCCCGGCGGCGAGCTCGACCAGCGGATAGCGCACCGCGATGCGCGCGCCGCAGGCAGCGCACTTGCCGCGCAGCGCGAGCCAGCTGAGGATCGGGATGTTCTGCAGCGCCGTGATGCGGTGGCCGCAGGCGGGGCACGCGGAGCGCGGCACGAGGAGGTTGTAGCGCCCTTGCGGCGCCGGAGCCGGGGCCGCGGGTGCTGCCGCGAGCTCTGCGCACTGCTCGCGCCAGTCGCGCTCCATCATTCTCGGCAGCCGGTGGATGACCACATTCAGGAACGAGCCGATGCACAAGCCTAGCGCGAGCACCGCCCAGGGCAACACGCTAGGCTGGGCCAGCCAGCCGAAGACCGCCATCTAGACGACTTGGCCCATCTTGAAGATTGGCAGGTACATGGCGATCACCATGCCGCCGATGATCGTGCCGAGCACCACCATGATCATGGGCTCCATGAGCGAAGACAGCGCCTCCACCGCGTCGTCGACTTCGGCCTCGTAGAAGTCCGCGACCTTGCTGAGCATCGAGTCGAGCGCGCCCGTCTCCTCGCCGATCGAGCACATCTGCAGCACCATGTTCGGGAAAACGCCCGAGTTCTGCATCGCCATGGTGAGCGAGGTGCCGGTCGAGACCTCCGTCTGGATCTTCTTGGTGGCGGTGAGGTAGACGTGGTTGCCTGAAGCGCCGCCCACGGAGTCCAGCGCCTCGACCAGCGGCACGCCCGCGGCGAACATGGTGGCGAGCGTGCGCGTCCAGCGCGCGATGGTCGACTTCAGCACCAGGTCGCCGAACACGGGCAGCTTCAGCATCAGGCGGTCCATGAAGATCTGCACCGGCACCGAGCGCTTCCAGGCCTCCAGGAAGCCGATCACACCGCCGATGACGGCCGGGAAGATGATGTACCAGTTGGCGACGAACCAGTCGGAAATGGCCATCACCATGAGCGTGGGCGCCGGCAGGTCGGCGCCGAAGTTGGTGAACACCTCCTTGAACGCCGGGATCACGAAAATCATGATCACCGCGGTGATGATGAACGCCACCACGACGATGGCGATGGGATAGAACAGCGCCGACTTGATCTTCGATTTGATGGCGAGGATCTTTTCCTTGTAGGTGGCGAGGCGGTCGAGCAGCGTCTCCAGAATCCCCGCCTGCTCGCCGGCGGCCACCAGGTTGCAGAACAGGGCGTCGAAGTGCAGCGGGTACTTGCGAAACGCCGCGGCGAGCGAGGAGCCGGTCTCGACTTCGGTCTTGACCTCGACCAGCAGCCGCGCCACCGCCGGGTTGGCGGCGCCCTTGCTGACGATATCGAAGCACTGCAGCAGCGGCACGCCGGCCTTCATCATGGTGGCCAGCTGCCGCGTGAACAGCGAGATGTCCTTATCGGTCACCTTGCCGCCCCTGCCGTACTTCTCCTTCTTGACCTTCTGCACCATGATGCCCTGGCGGCGCAGCGTGGCGTTGACCGCCGCCTCGCTCACCGAGCGCAGCTCGCCGCGGATGACCTTGCCGCCCTTGTCGCGGCCTTCCCAGAGGAAGTTGAATTCCTTGGGCCCCGCGGCCTTCGCCGCTGTTGTTGCCATCGAGCGCTCCCTGGATCCCTATGCCCGTCGCTGCAGGACCGACCGGCGATAATGCCCTGCGGCAGGTGTTTTGTAAAGCCTCAGGTTTCTCGCCTAACCCGCTGAGCCGTCTTGATTTTGGGGCGTCCGTGACGTCGTGCTCACGGCAGCTCCGCGACGCTCGCCGGAGGTGCCGGCGGCCGGAAGATGCGCACCGTTTTCACGCTGCGCCCCTGCGCGTGCACGATCTCCAGCGGCACCTCGCCGATCTTGATCGAGACGTCGGCCTCGGGGATGTCGCGCAAGTGCTCGAGGATGAGGCCGTTCAGCGTCTTCGGTCCCTCGGTGGGCAGCTCCAGGCCGAGGGCGCGGTTCACCTCGCGCACCGGCGTGGCGCCGTCGACCGTGGCGCTGCCGTCCGCGCCCCAGGCGAGCGCGTGCGCCGCCGCCGGTACCGAAGTGGTGAATTTGCCGATGATCTCCTCGATGATGTCTTCGAGCGTCACCAGCCCCATCAGCTCGCCGTATTCGTCCACCACCAGGGCGATGCGCTCCTCGTTCTCCTGGAAGTACTGCATCTGCGCGAACACGGGCGTGGTCGCCGGGACG
The DNA here is from genome assembly GCA_040902335.1 of Burkholderiales bacterium. Taxonomy (GTDB): domain Bacteria; phylum Pseudomonadota; class Gammaproteobacteria; order Burkholderiales; family SG8-39; genus JAABQT01. Next base: position 11,119 of record JBBDXL010000053.1, on the reverse strand, counting down.
AAGTACGGCGGCGCGAGCAGCGCCTCGATCTGCGCCTTGTCGAGCGTGCCGGCCATCAGCGGCGAGAGCACCTTGCGCAGGTGCAATACGCCCAGCACGTCGCCGCGCGAGTCCCGGAACACGGGCAGGCGCATGTGGTAGCTGGTGGCCAGGTGGCGCGCGATGGTGGCCATGTCGTCGTCCAGCTTGAGCGATTCGATGCGTGCGCGCGGCAGCATGATGTCTTGCACGGTGATGTCGGTCAGGTCGAAAAGGTTGAGCAGAATGGTGACGTGCTTTTTCGGCATGAAGGCCGAGGATTCGCGCACCAGGGTGCGGATCTCTTCCGGCGAGAGCCGCGGTGCCTCGGTCGCCTCGCCCGGACGCACGCCGAACAAGCGCAGCAGCGGGCGCGCGAGCAGATTCACGAACCAGATCACGGGCAGCAGCATCCGCTGCAGCGGGCCCAGCACGTAGGCAAGCGGCAGGGCGATGCGCTCGGGGTAGGTGGCGCCAATTACCTTTGGCGTGATCTCAGCGAAGACGATGATCAGGAACGAGATGCCGCCGATGCTTGCCGCGTAGGCGACCTTGCCCTCGCCGACCAGCTTGACGGCGATCACGCTGGCAAGCGTCGCCGCGGCGACGTTGACGACGTTGTTGCCGATCAGGATGGCGCCGAGCAGGCGGTCGGTGTGCCGGAGCAGCTCGGCGGCGCGCCGGGCGCCGCCGTGGCCTTGCGCCACCATGTGCCGAAGGCGGTAGCGGTTCAGCGCCATCATGCTCGTTTCCGCGATGGAGAAAAAACCGGACATCACCAGCAGCAGCACCAGCGCGGCCAGCTCCCAGCTGAGGGGGACGTCGTCCATTTCAGCCGCGCCCGAGCACGACTTCCAGCACGAAGCGGCTGCCGACGTAGGCGAGCAGCAGCATGACGAAGCCGCTCAGCGTCCAGCGTAGCGCGATGCGCCCGCGCCAGCCGTACCGGTGGCGGCCGGCGAGCAGGAGCGCGAACGTCGCCCACGAGAGCACGGCGAACAGCGTCTTGTGGTCGAAGCGCAGCGCCCGGCCGAACATCGACTCCGAGAACACGATGCCGGTCGCCAGCGTCAGGGTCAGCAGCGCGAAGGCCGCGGCGATCATGCGGAACAGCAGCCGCTCCAGCGTGAGCAGCGGCGGCAGCGCGCCCAGGGGCCCCGCGAGCACGCCGGCGCCGTCGGCGGGCAGCGCGGCGCGCGCCGCCGCGCTGCCGTGCAGGCGCCGCTCGAGGAGCGCCATCAGCAGCGCGTGCAGGATGGCGATGGTGAACAAGCTGTAGGCGAGCATGGCCATGACCAGATGCACCTTGAACTCGAACGAGGCGGCGAGCGCGCCGCTGGCGCGGCCCGGGAATAGCGCCGGCAGCGGCGCGGCGAGCGCGGCGAGCGCGAGCACCGGCGGCTGCATGCCCTCGAGGCTGTAGAACAGGCTCTCGAACCAGTAGATCAGCACGGCCAGCCACAGCATGGTGGAGAGCGCCTGCGCGAAGCCGAAACGCAGCTCGGACGGCGCGAACAGCTCGGAGTACAGGAGAAACGCGTGCAGCGCGAGCGGCGCCAGCAGGGCGGCGCGCTCCCACGGGCGGGTGCCGGACGGCGCCGACGTGCCCGCGGGCTGCAGGCGCCAGCGCGTGCGCCAGAAGTGCCACGCCAGGCCCGCATAGGCGGCCGCGGTGGCCGCGTGAATTACAATGTCGGGCACCTCTTCAGTTTATCACCCGTGCTCGACAACCTGACCGCACGCCTGGCGCGCATCGTCAAGACGATCCGCGGCGAGGCACGTCTCACCGAAGCCAACGTCCAGGACGCGCTGCGCGAGGTGCGCGTGGCGCTGCTGGAAGCCGACGTCGCGCTGCCGGTGGTGCGCGATTTCGTCGCCGCGGTGAAGGAGAAGGCGCTCGGCGCGGAGGTCGTGGGCAGCCTGACGCCCGGCCAGGCGCTGATCGGCGTGGTGCATCGCGAGCTCGCGCGCCTGATGGGCGGGGCGAATGCCGCCCTCGATCTCGCTGCGCAGCCGCCGGCGGTGATCCTGATGGCGGGCCTACAGGGCTCGGGCAAGACCACCACCGCGGGCAAGCTCGCGCGGCTGCTCTTCGGGCAGAAGAAGAAGGTCCTGCTCGTTTCCTGCGACGTGTACCGGCCGGCGGCGATCGAGCAGCTGGCGAGCGTAGCGGCGCAGGCGGGCGTGGACGTGTTCCCGTCGGCCGCGGGCGAAGCGCCGCGGGACATCGCGCGGCGCGCGCTCGAGCATGCGAAGACGCGCTACTACGACGTGCTCATCGTCGACACCGCGGGCCGGCTGGCGATCGACGAGGCGATGATGCAGGAGATCGCGGCGCTGCACGCCGAGGTGAATCCGGTCGAAACCCTGTTCGTGGTCGATGCGATGCAGGGCCAGGACGCGGTCAACGTGGCGCGCGCCTTCGGCGAGCGGCTGCCGCTCACCGGCGTCATCCTCACCAAGCTCGACGGCGACGCGCGCGGCGGCGCGGCGCTCTCGGTGCGCCACGTCACCGGCAAGCCGATCAAGTTCGCGGGCACGGGGGAGAAGCTGGACGCGCTGGAGCCGTTCCATCCCGAGCGCATGGCCTCGCGGGTGCTCGGCATGGGTGACATCCTGTCGCTGGTGGAGGAGGCGCACAAGCAGGTCGGCCTCGAGCAGGCGCAGCGCGTCGCCGAGAAGCTGAAGAAGGGCAAGGGCTTCGACCTCGAGGACTTTAAGCAGCAGCTCCTGCAGATGCAGAAAATGGGCGGCATGGCGTCCATGCTAGACAAGCTGCCGGCGCAGCTCGCGGGGAGCATCAACCCGGCGCAGCTGCAGGACGACCGGCAGCTGCGCCGCACCGCGGGCGTCATCAACGCGATGACGCCGCAGGAGCGCGCGCATCCCGAGCTGATCAAGGCCTCGCGCAAGCGGCGCATCGCCGCCGGCGCGGGCGTCCCGGTGCAGGAAGTAAACCGCCTGCTGAACCAGTTCGAGCAGATGCAGAAGATGATGAAGATGATGAAGGGCGGCAACATGGCGCGCATGATGCGCAATCTGAAGGGCGCGCTGCCCGGGATGCGCTAGAGCCAGCCGGCCTTGCGGAAGCGATAGAACAGGTAGCCGTCGATCGCCGCCATCACGGCGACGGTGAGCGGGTAGCCGAAAGCCCAGCTGAGTTCCGGCATGTGCTCGAAATTCATCCCGTAGACTCCGGCGACCATGGTGGGCACGGCGACCAGCGCCGCGTAGGCGGCGAGGCGCTTGGTGACCTCGCTCTCGCCGATGGTGATCATCGCCAGGTTCACCTGGATCGCGGTGGTGACGGTGTCGCGCAGGGTGTCGAGCGACTGGTTGAGCCGCACCAGGTGGTCGTAGACGTCGCGGAAGTACTCGCCGAGGCCGGTGCAGGCATGCGGCACGCGCCCGCCATAAAGGCGGCTGGAGGCGTCGAGCAGCGGCCCAGCCGCGTGCTTGAGCGTCATCAGCCTCTGCTTCACGTAGTACAGCGCCTCGATGTTTTCGCGAGGCGACTTGCCGGTGAATATCTGCTCCTCGAGCGCCTCGAGCTCGGTCTCCACGGCGTCGAGCACCGGAAAGTAGCGGTCCACAGCGGCGTCCATGAGCGCATAGAGCACGTAGCCCGAGCCGTGGCGCAGCAGCTCGGGCTCGCGCTCGCAACGCGCGCGCACGTCCTGGAAGCCGCGCGTCGACTTCTGCCGGGCCGAGAGCACGTAGTTGCGGCCGACGAACACGTCCATCTCGCCGACTTTCAGTTCATCGCCCGCCACTTCCACCGTCTGCAGCACGACGAAGAGCGCATCGCCGTACTCCTCGATCTTCGGCCGCTGCTCGCCGTGGCGTGCATCCTCCACCGACAACTCGTGCAAGTCGAACTCGTCCTGCATCTCGGCGAGCTCGGCGGCGTCGGCGTCCCTGAGCGCCACCCAGACGAAGCACTCCGGCCGCTGCAGATAGGACTTGATCTCGCGCTTCTGGATGTCGGCGAGCTTCTTTCCGTCCTGATAGACGACGCAGTTGACGAGCATGATCGGGAATCGTAGCACTGTAAAATGCGCGCTTCAGGGGGAACGCATGCCCGACATCAGCCGCCGCGCCCGCAACCTCGGCACCGAGAACGCCTTCGTCGTCCTCGCCGAGGTGAACGCCCTCGCCCGCCAAGGTAAGGACATCATCAGCTTCTGCATCGGCCAGCCGGATTTCCCGGCGCCCGAGAACGTGCAGGAGGCCGCGATTCGCGCAATCAAGGGCGGCAAGCACGGCTACACGCCCTCCGCTGGCATCGACGAGCTGCGCGCCGCGGCCGCGACCTACATGGCAGGCATGCGCGGCAATCTGCCGATCCGCGCCGAGGACGTGGTGGTGGGCGCGGGTGCGAAGCCCTTCATCGCCTACGCCATTCTCTCCACCACCGACTACGGCGCGGGCGACGAGGTGATCTATCCCAATCCGGGATTCCCGATCTACGAATCGCAGATCCTCGCCAACGGCGCCAAGCCGGTGCCGATCCACCTGCACGAAGCGCGCGACTTCGCGTTCGACCCGCAGGAGCTCGAGCGCCTCATCACGCCGAAGACGAAGCTCCTGATCCTCAACACTCCGCACAATCCCACCGGCGGCACGCTCTCGAGGAACGATCTCGAAGCCATCGCCGCGATCCTGCGCCAGCACCCGCAGATGTGGGTATACGCCGACGAGATCTACTCGCGCCTGTGTTACGCGGGCGAGTTCTTTTCCATCGCCCAGCTGCCGGGCATGTACGAGCGCACCGTCATCTCGGACGGCGCCTCCAAGACCTGGGCCATGACCGGCTGGAGGATCGGCTTCACCTCGAACCCCGCGCTCGCGCCCGTGTTCACGCGCTGGATCACCAACACCGAGTCCTGCGCCTCCCAGATCTCGCAGTGGGCGGCGCTGGAAGCGATCACCGGCCCGCAGGGTGCGGCGCAGAAGATGCGCGCGAGCTTCCTCGAGCGGCGCGACCTCATTGTCGGGCTGCTGAACAAGGTCCCGGGCGTCGCCTGCCGCAACCCGGGCGGGGCGTTCTATGCCTGGCCGAACGTCACCGAGGCGTGCCAGCGCATCGGCGTCGCCGACTCGGAGGAGTTCAGGAAGCGGCTGCTGAACGAAGCCGGCGTCGCGGTGCTGGCCGACATCCACTTCGGCGCGCGCGTGCCGGGCGAGGGGCAGCACGTGCGCTTTTCCTACGCCGCGTCCAAGCCGGCGATCGAGCAGGGCGTCGCGCGCATGGCGGAGTTCATCAAGAAGAACACGCGAAAGGCCGCGTGAGCCGCTGGCGTCCCAGCGTCACCGTCGCGGCGGTGATCGAGCGCGACGAGCGCTTTCTTTTCGTCGAGGAGGAGGCGAACGGGCGGCGCGTGCTCAACCAGCCCGCCGGGCACCTCGATCCGGGCGAATCGCTCGCCGAGGCGGTGGCGCGGGAGGTGCTGGAGGAGACGGCGCATCGCTTCACGCCCACGGGCCTGGTCGGCATCTACCGCTGGCGCTACGACAAGGAGGACGTCACCTTTCTGCGCTTCGCGTTCCGCGGCCGCGTCGACGCCGTCGAGGAAGGACGCGCGCTCGACAAGGAAATCATCGCGCTCGCCTGGCTGACGCCCACCGAGCTCGCCGCGCGGCGCGCCGAGCACCGCTCGCCGCTCGTGCAGCAGTGCATGGAGGACCACCTCGCGGGGCGGAGCTTTCCGCTCGACGTGCTGTCCAAGCCCTATGCCTGAAAAAGTCGTCGTCGGGATGTCCGGCGGGGTGGACTCGTCGGTGGCGGCGCTGCTCTTGAAGCGCGCCGGGTACGACGTCGTCGGCCTGTTCATGAAGAACTGGGAGGACGACGACGATGACGAGCACTGCTCGACGCGCCAGGACCTGATCGACGCCGCCGCGGCCGCCGACGTGATCGGCGTGCCGCTCGAGGCGGTGAACTTCGCCGCCGAGTACCGCGAGCGCGTATTCGCCAGCTTCCTTGCCGAGTACGCCGCGGGGCGCACGCCGAACCCCGACGTACTGTGCAACGCCGAGATCAAGTTCAAGGCCTTCCTCGACCATGCCATGCGGCTCGGTGCGAAGCGCATCGCCACCGGGCACTACGCGCAGCTGCGCGAGGCGGACGGCAAAGTGCAATTGCGGCGTGGTGCGGATGGCGCCAAGGACCAGAGCTACTTCCTGCACCGCCTGACGCAGGCGCAGCTCTCGCGGGTGATGTTCCCGATCGGGCACCTGAAGAAAACCGACGTGCGGCGCATCGCTGCGGAAGCGGGCTTGCCCAATCACGCGAAGAAGGACTCGACCGGCATCTGCTTCATCGGCGAGCGGCCGTTCCGCGAGTTTCTCAACCGCTATCTGCCGAAGACGCCCGGTCCCATGGTGACTCCGGTGGGCAGGCGCGTGGGCGAGCACATCGGGCTCGCGTTCTACACCATCGGCCAGAGAAAGGGCATCGGCTTGGGCGGGGCCGGGGAGCCGTGGTACGTGGCGCAAAAGCGCATGGACGCCAATGAGCTCGTCGTGGTGCAGGGGCACGACCACCCGCTGCTCATGCGATCGTCGCTGCGCGGTTCGGATGCGAGCTGGGTGCTGGAAGCGCCGACGCGCGGATCGACGCATGGCGCGAAAACCCGTTACCGCCAGGCCGATGCCCCATGCACCGTGACCCGCGTCGCGGCCGGCGAAATGTCGGTGGATTTTCCCCAGCCGCAGCGCGCGGTCACGCCCGGCCAATCAGTCGTGCTCTACGACGGCGAGGTTTGCCTGGGCGGCGCTGTAATCGCCTAGGCGGCGGGAACCGTGTCGGCGAACGCCGGCCGCTGCATCAGCTTGTCGTAGTGCTTTGCCAGGTTGTCGTGGTCGGCGCGCCAGTCGATGCCGCCGGGTTTCCTGAAGCCGATCCAGCCGACGCAGCAGCCCAGCGCGATGTCGGCGAGCGTGTAGCGCCTGCGCTGGCACCAGGCGTGCGCGCCCAGGTCGGCCTCCATCTGCGCGAGGCCACGCCGAAGGCGCGCCATCTGCTTCGCGGTCCAGGACGCGCTTTGCTCGCTTGCCGGTCGCAGCGATTCGTAGCGAATGAGCAGGCCGGCGTCGAGCACGCCGTCGGCGAGCGCTTCCCAGCGGCGCACCGCGACGCGCTCGCGCTTGTCCTGGGGGATCAAGCGGCTGTTCGCCGCCATGTTGTCGAGGAACTCGACGATGACGCGCGAATCGTAGATCGCCGTGCCGTCATCGAGGACCAGCGTCGGGATCTTGCCGAGCGGATTGTGGGCGTTGACCTCGTTCTCCTGCGGTTGCACGTCTACCGTGGCGATGTCGCACTCGATGCGCTTCTCGGCGAGCACGATCCTCACTTTGCGGGCAAAGGGGCTGGCGGGTGCGGAGAGCAGCTTCATGGCGGGCGCGAATTATAGCGCCCGCACGCGCCGGCGCAGCTGCAGCATGCCCATCTATAATAAGCGTCATGCCTTCCCCGCTCGCCGCGCTGTC
>JBBDXL010000053.1:0-3507 GCA_040902335.1 Burkholderiales bacterium | reverse complement strand
CTGCAGCATGCCCATCTATAATAAGCGTCATGCCTTCCCCGCTCGCCGCGCTGTCGCCGCTCGACGGGCGCTACGAAAGGTCCGCCGACCCGCTGCGGCCCTACTTCAGCGAGGCGGCGCTCATCCGCTACCGCGTCCTCATCGAAATCGAGTGGCTGAAGGCGCTGGCCGCGGAGCGGCGCATCCGCGAGCTGAAGCCCTTCTCCCGCGCCACGCGCCTCGCGCTCGACCGGCTGGTCGCGGGCTTCGCGGAGAAGGACGCCACGCACATCAAGAACATCGAGGCCGAGACCAACCACGACGTCAAGGCGATCGAGTACTGGCTGAAGGGCAGGCTGGCGAAGAACGCCGAGGTGCAGCGCTCGCTGGAGTTCGTCCACTTCGCCTGCACCTCGGAAGACATCAACAACCTCGCCTACGCCCTGATGCTGGCGCACGCGCGCGATCGCGTGCTCCTGCCGCGCCTTGACCAGCTCATCGTCGCGCTGCGCGCGCTGGCGCGCCGCCATGCGGCGCGGCCGATGCTCTCGCGCACGCATGGCCAGCCGGCCTCGCCTTCGACGCTCGGCAAGGAGATGGCCAACTTCGCGCACCGCCTGGTGCGGGCGCGCGCGGCCATCGAGCGCGTGGCGCTGCTCGGCAAGATGAACGGCGCCGTGGGCAATTACAACGCGCACGCCGCCGCGTACCCGGGCTTCCCATGGGAGGCCTTCTGCCGGCGCTTCGTCGAGCGCCTCGGCCTGCAGTTCAATCCCTACACCACGCAGATCGAGCCGCACGACTCGACCGCGGAGCTGTTCGACGCCTTTGCGCGCGCCAACACGGTGCTGCTCGACCTCGACCGCGACCTGTGGGGCTACGTTTCCCTCGGCTACTTCCGCCAGAAGCCGAAGCGCAGCGAAGTCGGCTCTTCCACCATGCCGCACAAGGTCAACCCGATCGACTTCGAGAACTCGGAAGGCAACATCGGCGTCGCCAATGCGCTGCTGCGCCACCTTGCCGACAAGCTGCCGGTGTCGCGCTGGCAGCGCGACCTCTCCGATTCCACGGCCCTGCGCAACGCTGGCGTGGCGCTCGGGCACACGCTGCTCGCGTACGGCGCGTGCCTGCGCGGTCTGGGCAAGCTCGAGGCGGACGCGGGCCGCATGGCCGAGGACCTGGAAGCGAACTGGGAAGTGCTCGCCGAGCCGGTGCAGCAGGTGATGCGCAAGCACGGCGTGCCCGATGCCTACGAGAAGCTGAAGGCGCTCACGCGCGGCAAGCGCCTCGACCGGCGCCAGCTCGCGGCGTTCGTGCGCGCGCTGCCGATCCCGGCCGCGGCGAAGAAGCGCCTGCTCGCCCTGACGCCCGCCGCCTACACCGGCCTCGCCGCGGACCTCGCCAGGCGGGTCTAGCTAGACCACCGCGCCCGCGTGCTCGTCGGGGCCGGCTTTCTTCAGCGGCTTGACGAACTGCGCCCGGTCCACGCCCAGCCACATGACGAGGGGGCTGGCGACGAGCACCGAGGAGTAGATGCCGAAGAGGATGCCGATGGTGAGCGCGAGCGCGAAGTAGTGCAGCGCCGGGCCGCCGAAGATGAGCATCGTCGTCACCATCGCCTGCGTGCTGCCGTGGGTGATGATGGTGCGCGAGATGGTCGCCGTGATCGCCGTGTCGATGACCTCGGGCACGCTGGCCCGACGCAGCTTGCGGAAGGTCTCGCGCACGCGGTCGAACACCACCACCGATTCGTTCACCGAGTAGCCCAGCACCGCGAGCACCGCGGCGAGCACCGGCAGGGAGAACTCCCACTGGAAGTACGAGAAGAAGCCGAGGATGATCACCACGTCGTGCAGGTTGGCGATGATCGCCGACAGGCCGAAGCGCCACTCGAAGCGCATCCACAGATAGAGCACGATGCCCACCGCGGTGACCAGCAGGGCGAGCGCGCCGTACTCGGCGAGCTCCTCGCCGACCTGCGGTCCGACGAATTCGACGCGCCGCAGCTCCACCGCGCCGTCGCCGGTGCTCAGCACGCCCAGCACCTTCTGCGACAGGTCGGCGCTCGACTGGCCCTTGTCGACGTGCATGCGGATCAGCACGTCGCGGGACGAGCCGAAGTTCTGCACCTCGGCCTTGTAGCCCGCTTGTTCCAGCCTCTGTCGCACCGCGTCCACGTCCGCGGACTGCTGGTAGCTCACTTCGAGCAGCGTGCCGCCGGTGAACTCGATGGAAAAGTTCAGGCCGCGCGTGGCGAGGAAGAACACGGCGAGCAGGAAGGTGACCACGGAGATGACATTGAAAACGACCGCATACCGCATGAACGGGATGGTGCGGCGGATCTTGAAGAACTCCATGCGTCAGCTCACTTCCATGCCGTGTCGCCGATCATCAGCCGCTGCACCTTGCGGCGATGGCCGTAGACCAGGTTGACCATGGCGCGCGACACCACCACCGCGGAGAAGATCGAGGTGAGGATGCCGAGGCAGTGCACCACCGCGAAGCCGCGCACCGGTCCCGAGCCGAAGATGAGCAGCGAGAGGCCGGCGATCAGCGTGGTGATGTTGGAGTCCAGAATCGTCCCCCAGGCGCGCTCGTAGCCGGCGGCGATCGCCGCCTGCGGCGTCGCGCCGCCGCGCACCTCCTCGCGGATGCGCTCGTTGATCAGCACGTTGGCGTCGATCGCCATGCCCAGGGTGAGAGCGATGGCCGCGATGCCGGGCAGGGTGAGCGTCGCCTGCAGCAGCGAAAGCAGGGCGACCAGGAAAAGCAGGTTCACGGCGAGCGCAACCGAGGAAATCATGCCGAACGCCACGTAGTACACCGACATGAAGGCGACGATGGCGAGAAAGCCCCAGCGCGTGGCGTTGAAGCCCTTTTCGATGTTGTCGCGCCCGAGGCTCGGGCCGACGGTGCGCTCTTCGATGATCTCCATGGGCGCGGCGAGCGAGCCGGCGCGCAGCAGCAGCGCGATGTCGTTCGCCTCCACCGTGCTCATGCGCCCCGAAATCTGCACCCGGCCGCCGCCGATCTCGGTGCGGATGACGGGCGCCGTCACGACCTCGCCCTTGCCGCGCTCGAAAAGCAGGATCGCCATGCGCTTGCCGACGTTCTCGCGCGTGACCTCCTTGAAGATGCGCGCGCCGGCGCCGTCCAGCGTGAGATGCACCGCAGGCTCGTTGGTCTGCGCATCGAACCCGGGCTGCGCGTCGGTGAGCCGGTCGCCGGTGAGGACCACCTGCTTCTTCACCAGCAGCGGCGCGCCGTTGCGTTCCACGTAGTACTCGGTGCCGAAGGGCACGTCGCCGCGCGCCGCCGCAGCGAGCAGCTCGGGCGTCATCTTCTCCTCGTCGACCATGCGGATCTCGAGCGTGGCGGTGCGCCCGAGGATGTCCTTCGCCTTGGCCGTGTCCTGCACGCCGGGCAGCTGCACGACGACGCGGTCGGCGCCCTGCTGCTGGATGATAGGCTCAGCGACGCCGAGCTCGTTGATGCGGTTGTGCAGCGTGGTGATGTTCTGCTTGAGCG
>JBBDXL010000052.1:0-6587 GCA_040902335.1 Burkholderiales bacterium | reverse complement strand
GTAGCGCGCGGGGTTCTTCTTGTAGTAGTCCTGGTGGTACTCCTCCGCCGGCCAGAACTCGGCGGCGGGCTCGATCGGCGTGAGGATCCGGTCGCGGAACGGCTTGTCCTTCTCCCACTTCGCCTTCGAGGCCTCGGCCAGGCGCTGCTGCTCGGCGTCGTGGGTGAAGATGCCGGGCCGGTACTGCGAGCCGTGGTCGCAGAACTGCCGATCGACGAAGGTCGGGTCGTGGTTGACCCAGAAGGTGTCGAGCAGCTTCTCGTAGCTCACCTTCTTCGGGTCGTAGGTCACCTGCAGCGCCTCGGTGTGCCCGCTGCGTCCCGTCGATACCAGCGCGTAGCTGGGATCCTTGATGTGCCCGCCCATATAGCCGGACACCGTCGATACTACGCCCGGCACCTTGTCGAAGGCCTCTTCGGTGCACCAGAAGCAGCCCGCGGCGAAGGTCGCCTTGGCCAGGCCCTGGGCCTGCGCCAGCGCGGGCAGCAGCGCGGCAAGCAGCAGCAGGATGGTTCGCATCGGGGTTGGTCGCACGGCGCCGCGGAACCTTACTCGACCTTCGCCTGCGCGCGCAGCTCGCGCACCACGCCCTCGACCTTCTGCCGCACGAGGCGCTGCTGGATCTGCGGGCGCACCTGCGCGAGCGGGGGGAAATCCACGGTGCGCCGGTCGTCGAGCTGGATCACGTGATAGCCGAAGCGCGTGCGGATCGGCGTGCCCGTGAACTTGCCTTTCTCCAGCGCCACCATGGCGTCGGCGAAGGGCTTCTCCAGCGTCGAGGGCACCTTCCAGTCGAGGTCGCCGCCCAGCTCGCGCGTGCCTTCGTCCTTGGAGGACTTCTTCGCCAGCTCGTCGAACTTGCCGCCCTTCTGCAGCTCGGCGATCAGGCGCGTCGCCTCCTCTTCGGTCTCCACCAGGATGTGACGCGCCTTGTACTCGCTGGCGCCGGTCTGCTCGCGCACGCGCTCGTATTCCTGCTTCACGTCGGCGTCGGTGACCGCGTGCTCGCGCAGGTAGTCGCTCAGGTAGGCGCCGACCAGCACTTCCTGGCGCGTCACTTCGAGCTGCGTTTGCACCTCGCGCTTTTTCGCCGTGCCGGCGCGCACCGCCGCCTGCGATACCAGCTCGCGGTTGATGAGGTCCTCGCGCACGACGGCACGCGTCTGCTCGTTGTCGGGGGCGCCGCGCTGCAGCTGCTGGCGCATGAGGTACTCGAGACGCGCGCGCGGTATCGCGGTGCCGTTCACCGTGGCGACGGGTCCCGAGGCGGCCGGCTTGGCCGCGGGCTTGGCGCCGGTCTGCTGCGCCAGCGCCGGGAGCGCGAGGCTTGCAGCCGTCGCGAAAGCGAGAATCCGGTATTTCATCGAAAGCCTTTCGAAGGAATCAAACAGTAACGCGCCATTATGCGTCCGCGCCGGGTTCCCCCGGGGCGCGCGCGTGGATGGCGAGCGCGTGGATCGGATGCTGCATCAGCTCGCCGAGCGCCTGGTAGACGAGGCGATGGCGCGCGAGCGTGGATTGGCCGGCGAAGGCGCGCGCGACGATGGTGAGCCGCCAGTGGGTGCCGCCGCCGGGCCGGTAGCCGGCGTGGCCGCGGTGGCGCTCGCTCTCGTCCTCGAGCTCGAGCGACTCGGGCTGCAGGACCGCAAGGCGCGCGCGGATGCTTTCCTCGGTGCTCATTTCTTGGCCTCGGACTCGTCCACGTACTTGTACAGGACGACCACTTGCGCCGCGATGAACGCCAACATCAGCCCCGTCAGGCCCCACAGCTTGAACTGCACCCAGAACGCGAGGCTGAAGTTCTGCGCGATGTACAGGTTCAGCAATCCCATGACAACGAAGAATATGACCCAGGTGGCATTGAGGGCGTTCCAGACGCGGTCCGGCGCGGAGAAGCCCTTTTCCATCATCAGGCGGACGATGTTCTTCCGGGCGACATAGGGCGCGAGCGCCAGCACGGCGGCGAACAGCCAGTACAGCACCGTCGGCTTCCACTTGATGAAGCGCTCGTCCTGCAGGAACAGGGTCAGGCCGCCCAGGATCAGCACCAGCACCATGGAGACCAGCAGCATGCGCTCGATCCGGCGGTGACGGAACCAGACATACGCCACCTGCGCGACCGACGCGGGAATGATCACGGCGGTCGCGATGTAGATGCTGTCCGTCCACATGTAAGCGGCGACGAACAGGATCACCGGGAACAGATCGAAAAGGAACTTCATGCGCGGCGGCGCATTCTACCAGTGCGCGATGCCGGCGATCGCCGCGACGCGCGCGCGGCCCACCATCGCCGCGAGCGGCGCGATCTCGGCGGGACTCTCGCCCACGGCGAGCGCGACGTGCGTAGCGTCCGCGAGCGACTGCCCGAAGGTGGCGTCGACCGGGCGCCAGCCGACGCCATCGAGCCACACCTCGTTCCACGTGTGGTACAGGAAGCCGCCGTGCTCGGCCATGTACACGAGGCCGTTCACCACGCGCGTGGGCAGCGCGAGCGCGCGCGCCAGCGCCGCGAACAGGTAGGCGTGGCCCTGGCACTCCGCGCGCCGCTCGCGCAGCACATCGGCAGCCGAGAACGCGTCCACCGCCGCCTTGGCGATGTTGGCGTCCATCCACGCGAGCAGCCGCTCGATTATCGCCTGCGCGCCGCCGGCGCCGTCCGCGATGGACTGCGCCAGCTCGAGAAAGCGGCGCTCGTTGCTCGGCGCAGCGAGACTCGGAAGCAGGTATGGGTCGGCCTGGCGCGCGTCGCCGGCCGCTTCCGGCGCGCGCCGGTCGACACGGCATTCGAGCCGCGCACCCTCGCGCGCGCAGCGCTGCCCGCCCGCTGCCGGCGCCTCGAGCGCCGCCGGCACGCCTTCCAGGACCAGGGTCAGCGCCGCCACGCGCCGCGGGGCGTCCAGCGGCGCCGAGCGCAGCAGGCTGAAGTCGAGCAGCGCTTCATCCTTGTTGAGGCTTGCTTCGACCAGGTAGGCGCGCGCCCGGGACGGCGCCTCCAGCTCCGAAATCATGGCGCCGTGCAGCGCGGTCTCGAGCAACGGCCGCGCTTGGGCGTCGTACCAGGTCTCGGTCTCCAGGCCGAGCAGGGTGGTGGCCACGCGTAGCGCCGCGCCCTCGAACAGCGGGCTGCGCTCGTACGCCAGAGCGCGCAGCTCGGCGCGCGCCAGCGATTGCGATTCGCCGACGAACACCGTGACGCCGGCGTGATCGCCGACGCCCAGCCCGCGCAGCGCGGGCAGCAGGGCGAGCGCGCTCACCGGCACCGCCGGCTCGCCGAGCGGCAGACGCCGCTCGGTGCGCGTGCCGCCGCTCTCGGTGCGCACCGCGAGCGCGTCGCCGGTGCGCTCGCCTTCGACGGCGAGGCGGCTGCCGTCCAGGTGGTACTCGTAGCGAAAGCTCTGCAGCGTCAGGTCGTCGCGCACCCGGTCGAGCGCGTGCAGGCTGACTCTCTTGTCGACGCCGAGGAAGCGCAGCCGCAAGGCGGACTCGGACTCGATCTCCCAGCGGCCGGACCCGGCCACCGGACGCAGGACGAGACGCGCGAAGCCGATCTTGCGCCCCTGGAACACTACGCCGGTCCAGATCTCCTGCCACGGCCAGTCGGCGAGCGCGCGGGGCGCGCGCGGCGGCGCCGGGCCGGCGTCGCGGAAGAAGGCGCCGCCGCCGGCGCACCCTGCGAGCAGGGCGAGCGCCAGGGCGGCGGCGTGCCGCCTCATTGCCAGCCGCCGACCGCTTTCTGGGCCGCGTCGTTCAGCGGCCGGATGAGCAATCCGGTCGCCGACACGCTCACCACGTACTGCGCGCCGTCGGCCATCGGCACGTAGGCCGCGCTGCCGTAGAGCGCGTCGACGAGCGGCATGTAGCCGTGGTACTTCTTCAGCAGCTGCCAGAAGTCCACGGCACCCTCGCCGGCGAGCGCCTGCACGGTGCGCGGCGCCTTACGCTCCTGGTCGTTATTCGCGTAGCGCCCCGACAGGCGCTCGAAGCGGTACACCGTGTCGAAGCCGAGCAGGGTTCCCATCCCGCGCCACTTCAGCACGCGCGCGTCGATCTGCCATTCGTCGCCGCGCAGCTCGAAGCGCTGCGCGGGCTCGCCCACGCGCACCAGCAGCAGCTCGTAGCGCTGGGGCCCCAGCGCGCGCAGCACCGCACGGGCTGCTTCCTGCTCGTGCGTGAGCCGCGAGTAGGTGTGCAGGCTCGCGGCGAGCATCGCGCCACCCACGCCGAGTGCGGCCACCACCGCGGCGCCCACCAGGTACAGCGAGCCGCGGCCGAACTCCCAGTGCCGCATGCGTCGCACGGCGGCGACGGCGAGCAGCAGCGCGATGATGCCGCCGGTGGCGGCGATCGCGACGAGGATCGTTTCGGGGCTCAGCGCGGAAATCCAGGCGGGCATCGGCTAGCGCAAGAGGCCGCGTTTGCGGTGCCAGTCGATGATCGCCTCGCGCGGGTACTCGCGAAAGCGCTTCTCGCGCCGGCCTTTGGGCACCGGCACCCAGTTTGCCTTCGAGTCGAGCAGGACGTGCTGGCGCTCCCTGGGCACGGGCAGGCGCGTGTCGATCGCGCAGGCGAAGGGGTAGATCCACTGTGGCCAGCGCTTGTCCCACAACCACAGCGCGCTGCCGCATTTCGGGCAGAAGTGGCGCTCGCCGCCGCCGCGCGTCGCACGGTACACGCGCGTGCGCCCGCGCTTCTCGAAGGTGTCCGCCTTGCCCATGATGTTGATGGCGTAGCCGCCGCCGCCGGCGGTCTTGCGGCAGATCGAGCAGTAGCAGTGCAAGTAGGGATATGGCGTCTCCGACTCCAGGGAGAAGCGCACCGCGCCGCAGTGGCAGGAGCCCTTCAGCTGCATGGGACTAATATACCGGGAACCCGAAGGAGGACAACGTGTCGCGCATCACATCGATTGCATGCTGGCTGATCCTGACTCCTGCCGCCGCGCTCGCGGGCGGCTCCCACTACGGCGTGGCCCCGGGCCAGCGCGACATCGCCGGGAAAATCGCCGAATGGCCGGTGCCGACGCCGCGGTTCGCACGCGATCCGGCGCCCGGGCCCGACGGCCGCATCTACATCGCGGTGATGCACGGCAACCGCATCGCCCGCTTCGACCCGCGCTCGGAGACGTTCAAGGAGTGGACTCTGCCCGAAGGCGCACGGCCGCACGGACTGGTGGTGGCGCCGGACGGGAAGGTGTTCTACACGGGCAACGGCAACGGCACCATCGGCGAGCTCGACCCGGCCAGCGGCAAGGTGATCGAGCATCGCACGCCCTCGGGCGGCGGCGGCCCGCACACCGCCGTGATCGACGCCGCGGGCGACATCTGGTTCACCGGGCAGGGCGGGGGCTACCTCGGCAAGCTGGAACGCGCGAGCGGCCGCATCACCGAGATTGCGATGCCGGGAGGCCCCTACGGCCTGGCGATCGACAAGGCGGGGCGTATCTGGGTGTGCCGCCTGGGGATGAATGCGATGGGCGTGTTCGATCCGAAGACCGGAAAGACCGCGCAGCTGTCCACGGGCCCTGGCTCGCGGCCGCGGCGCGTGGCCGCGGCGCCCGACGGCATGCTGTGGGTCACCTATTATGGCAACGGCAAGCTGGCGAAGATCGACCCGGCGGCGATGAAGGTGGTGAAGGAGTACCCAATGCCCGCGGGCAACGGCGGCGGGCCCTACGCGGTGACGGTGGACGGCGCAGGGCGCGTCTGGGCGAACGAAATCGATACCGACACGGTGGCGGTGCTCGATCCGCGCACGGAGAAATTCCGTGTCCTGCGCCTGCCGTCGAAAGACGTCGGCATCCGCAAGGCGATCGTGGATGCTGACGGTCGCTACTGGTACATGGGCAGCCACAACGGCCGCCTCGGCGTCATCGAATAGTTTCCCGCCAGGCGTCCAGCGTCAGCAGGGCGCCGCCGGGTCCCGCGACCAGCACGTCCTCGCCGCGCGGCGTGACGTAGAAGGTGTTCCAGGGCTTGCCGTCGCTGCGCGCCTCGATCGGCCAGTAGCAGCGCCCGTCGCGGTCCAGCGGCGCATCGAGCGAGAGCAGGTACTGTACCGGCGCGCGCTTGCGCGCTTCGAGCTCCCAGGCTTCGGTCTCGGGCAGGTACTTCACCTTGAGCAGCGCGCGGCGCAGCGACGTGCCGTCGCCGGGCACCTCGCAGGCCTGCGCCGCGCAAGCCGCGGCGAGCAGCGCCGCGGCTAGGCTTCCCTGGAGCGGTCCCACAGGTTCGGGACGCTGGCGTTGGCGTAGCCGGAGACGAAATCGCGCTGCGCGCCGCTCGCGGGGTCGTAGGTATGGCGGCGCACGGCGCCGATGTTGGCGCCGTAGACATGGATGCTCACCGCCACTTCGCCGCCCTCGTTGGCTACGACGTGGATGTCGCCGATGCGCGGCGAGACGCGGTCCACCTGGCCGCGGCGCACCGGGTGGCGGCCCGCCGGCTTGATGTCGTGCGAATACTCCTCGCAGGTCTCCTCGCCGCGCATCACGCCGACCAGGCCCCAGACGGTGTGGTCGTGCACCGGCGTGCGCTGTCCCGGCATCCAGACGAAGCTCACCACCGAGAAGCGCTCCATCGGGTCGCAGTGCA
>JBBDXL010000051.1:0-6737 GCA_040902335.1 Burkholderiales bacterium | reverse complement strand
ACGTCATGCCGCGAGAAGAACGGGCGTAGAATAGCTCTGGCATGGGAGACGCGGCGCGACATCTCTTGAAGTCCTTTGAGGCGCTGTCCGAGGCCGAAAGGCGCGAGGTCTTGGAGGAGTTGCTGCGTCGCGCAGCCGACCTGCCCTACTCCTTCCCCTCGGATGAGGAACTCGTGCACGCGGCGGATCAAGTGTTTCAGTCGCTTGATCGTCGTGAGGCCAAGGGGTGAAGGCACCGCTTCGCGGGGAGCTCTACATGCTTGACCTCGGAATGGCCGCGAAGGTCCGACCCTGCGTTGTTCTCAGCGTTCCTCCCGAGGAGTCTGATCGATCGCTTGTCGCGGTCGTTCCTCACTCGACTGCCCTGCGTCAATCGCGGTTCGAAGTTTCGGTTCCAGTCAGGTTCTTGCGGCCCGGCGCATTTGATGCACAGGGCATTGTTACTGTTCCAACTTGGCTGACACCTCGAGCTGATCGGTAGCGGTCTCCCATGCGCCCGCGCGCGCTGCTCGCGCTCCTCGCCGCGGGGATCGCCGTCTGGGGCGCACCGCTCGCCGGGCTCGCGCTCGCCGGCCGGGCGCTCGCGCCGTATCTGGAATTCCCGCCGCGCACCGAGGCGGTGGCGCACGCACCGTTCTCCTGGTTCGCATTCGCGCTGCTCTCCTTGCCCGTGCTCGCGGCGGCGGCGCTCTACGCCTATGGCCTGGTCCGCGCGCGCCCGCGCGCAGCGCCCGAGCCGCAGCGCTTTCCGTGGTGGGGCTGGCTCGGCCTCGGCCTGATCGCGCTCGGCTGGGCGATTGCGTGGAGCGAGCGCCGCGCGCCGCCCGAATGGCGGCGCGAGTCCTTCACGCCGCTCTGGGTCGGCTACGTCGTCGTCATGAACGCGCTCGCAGTGCGGCGCAGCGGACGCTCGCCGCTCACGCACCGGACGGCGTGGTTGCTGGCCCTGTTCCCCGCGAGCGCCGTCTTCTGGTGGCTGTTCGAGTACCTGAACCGGCACGTAGGCAACTGGTACTATAGCGGCATCGTCGACTCGGGCGGCTGGAACTACTTCCTCCAGGGCACGCTCCCCTTCGCCACCGTGCTGCCTGCCGTCGTGAGCACGCACGCGTGGCTCGCGAGCTTTCCGCGGCTCGATGCAATTTCGCTTCCGGCGTTACGCGGCCATGCCGCGCTTCCCTGGGCGGCGCTCGCTCTGGGCGTGATGGCGCTCGCCGGAATCGGCCTGTGGCCCGACGAGCTCTTCGCGATGCTTTGGCTCGCGCCGCTCTTTGTCCTTGCCGGTCTGCAGAAGCTCGTCGTTGGCGAATCGTTGTTTGAACATCTCGCGCGCGGCGACTGGCGGCCGGTGCTGCTGCCGGCGCTCGCGGCGCTCGTCTGCGGGTTTTTCTGGGAGCTGTGGAACTGGGGAAGCTCAGCCCAGTGGCACTACAGCGTGCCGTTCGTGCAGCGCTTTCACGTCTTCGAGATGCCGCTGCTCGGCTACGCCGGGTACCTGCCTTTCGGCGTGACGTGCGCGCTGGCGGCGGATCTGGTCGCGCGGGGCTTGGGGCGGGACCGGGATAGCGGGTCTTGAGCTTGCAGGTATATGCTTTCTGCGGCGGCGACTTGCCGCCCAGGGTAAGGACGAGGAGGCACCATATGTGCGATGTTTCAAAAGCGATCGCGGAGCTGAGCGAGACTTCCAGCGCGAGGACTGAGGTTGAAGTCGTTTGATGCCTTGCGCCAGACCGCCATGCCCGACCCCGTCGACGCCCTGATCCTCGAGCTCCTCGAATGGATCGGCCCGCGCCCACGGCCCTACCGCGAAGTGATCGACGCCTGGCGCACCTCCTGCCCGCGCCTGCCGGTCTGGGAGGAAGCGAACGACCGCGGGCTCCTCGATCACCACCACGCGCAGGGCGAGCAGGCGATGGTCTCGGTCTCGGCGCTCGGCAGGAAGCTCCTCGCCGAGCGCAGGCGAGCGTGACGGACCTCCCGCCGGGCTTCCGTCCGCTCTTTCGCTCGAGCCCGGTACTCGAGCTGATCGGACCGCTCTACTGCCGCGGCGAGGGCGCGGGCCTCGTCGTCGGCCTGCGCGTCGAGCAGAAGCACTGCAACGCGCGCGGCACCGTGCACGGCGGCATCCTCGCCACCCTCGCCGACGTGGCGCTCGGCTACAAGATGGCGTTCTCCTCGAGCCCCCCGGCGAGCCTCGTCACGGTCAACCTGACGCTCGATTTCGCCGGCACGGCCGGCATCGGCGACTGGATCGAGGCTCTGGTGGACGTGCAGAAGCAGGACGGCCGGCTCGCCTTCGCCAACTGCTACCTCGCGGCGAACGGCCAGCGCATCGTGCGCGCGAGCGGCGTGTTCCTCAACGCTAAAATCGACCCAGGGAGGGCCACATGAAACCGAAATGGGCAACCAGCGTGCAGAAGGACATCCACGAGCTCGCTGACGGCGTCGGCAACCTGCTCGTCGACTCCTTCCATTACGTCGCCTTGTTCGCGATCGGCGGGACCATCGTCTGGTCGGCGGTGGCGGCGTTCCTCAGCATGACGGTGAAGGGCCTCGCCTCGATCGACGACATCCTGCTGCTCTTCATCTACTTGGAGCTCGGCGCGATGGTCGGCATCTACTTCAAGACCAACCACATGCCGGTGCGCTTCCTCGTCTACGTCGGCATCACCGCGCTCACGAGGATGCTGATCTCGGACGTGCAGGACCACCACCGCCCGGGGATGGAAGTGGTCTATGTGACGGCGGCGATCCTGATCCTCGCGCTGGCGACGCTCGTCGTCCGCTACGGCTCGCACGCGTTCCCCTCGGGACGGAGCGACGAGGTGGTGAGGAAGTAGCACCGGCGCCCCCTCAGCCCCAGGGCTGGGCGTCAAACATCACTGGGTGCCAAAGTGGCACTTTTCAGGAAGGGAGGATCCTCATGTACTGCGTATCAGTGGCTTATCCTAGGAAGGACGGTGCCAAGTTCGACTTCGATTATTACGCGAAGAAGCACATTCCCATGGTTGCTCGATTCCTTGGGGCAAACACCGTGAAAACTGAAATCCGCAAAGGGGTTGCTTCAGCGGATGGCTCGCCAGCGTCGTTCGTGTGCTTGGCAAACATATGGATAAAGTCCGTCGAGGAGTTTCAGGCCACGCTCGGTAAACACGGCCCGGAAATCATGGGAGACATTCCGAATTACACGAACATTCAGCCCGTTCTTCAGGTTGATGAGGTTGTTGGGTAGCGCTTGCTTCCGGGCCCCGCTCAGATCGCCGGCGCCGGCGGGAAATCCACCGCGGTTTGATGCACCCGGTTGAACAGGGTGGTGAACACCGTCTGCGCCAGGACCATGAGGATCTCCGCGATCTGTCCGTCCCCGAAACCGGCCGCGCGAATCGACTTGAGATCCTGGTCCGTGATGCGTCCGCCGGACGGGTTTGCGGCAAGCGCTCGATCACCGGCGGATCCACGAGGCGCGCGCGTTCTTGCCGGTTCACGGACTGTTCCACAACGCCGGCCGGCGGTCTCAGTCCAGATCCTTCTCGATCGCCTCCGGAAGCTTGCGCGAGCTGCGGCGGAGGAACTCGATCTGGCGCGAGAAGTTCTTGCAATGCCTGCACAACATCAGATGAAGGCTCAACTGAATGCGTTGCAAACGCCCCAGCGGCTCCTCCATCGCCCGCGACGACAGCTTCGAGGCCTGCTCGCACGAATACATCAGCCTACTCATGGTCGGCGCCGAACCAGTGTTTCGTCATGCACGATCGCAATCGCAACCTCGCGCGGTAAAGGATCACGTGCAGGTTAGACGTTGATATTTCCAGTTTCTTGCAGATTTCTTCCGTCGACATGTCCATCACTTCGCGCATCGAGAAAACCAGCGCGTGACGTTCCGGCATCCGCTGGCAGCACTTCTGATACACGCGCCAGAACTGAGTCGACTCGAGCGCGGCGTCGGGCAGGCCCCAGTCCGCCGGCGGATCGATCCAGCGGCCCCCGGCGTTGAACGAGCCGTCGGGGGAGTCGTCTTCCTCGCCGAGCCGAACGGCATCCACCGGCAGGCCGCGACCGCGTTTGCGCACCAGATCGATGACCTTGTGCTTCAGGATGGAGGTGAGCCAGGTGCGCAGCTGCGAGCGCCCCTGGAAGCCCTCGCCCTGCGCGAGTGCCGCGACGAGCGTATCCTGCACGGCGTCCTCGGCGAGCGACGCGTCGCGTAACTGGAAAAGCGCGTAGCGCAACAGATACTTGCGGTGCGCTTCGAGCGAATTCGCCAGACCTCCATCTGCGCCCACGCCGGCTTGCCTTCGGGCTGTCGCCCAAATTGCGTGACGGCATTCTGCCACGCGCGGCGGCGTGCGTACCCGGAGTTCGTACTCCTGCGCCCGGGCACGCTCGACGACACCTCGTGGCTCGAGCCGGTGGCGCACCTCTGGACGCGCAGCGCCCAGCCCTGGTTCAGGTTTCCGCCGGGTGTCACGACCTACGACACCCAGCCGCCCGACATCCTCGAGCTCGCGGCGCTGTGGCAGTCAAGGAGACGCAGATGAGGAAATGGCTGGTTCTGGCAGTGACCCACGGCGCCGCGCTGGTGGTCGGCATCGGGCTCGGCATCTATCTGCTGCCCATCCTGACGGCGCCGGCGGCGCCCTCCGCGACCGACGTCACGGCGGCGGCCGGCAAGGCCGAGTTCAAGGGCGAGTTCAGGAGAGACCTGAAGGGCAGCGACTTCCTGCACTGGGGCGAAGGCACCGTGTCGGTGAGCCGCGGCGCGATCACTCTCATGGGCAGGATCGCCCCGGGGCCCGACTACAAGCTCTACCTGTCGCCCGAGTTCGTGGAGACCGAGGCCGACTTCAACCGCCTCAAGGCCAAAATGGCGCGCATCGGCGACGTGAAGACGTTCGAGAACTTCATCGTCCCGCTGCCCGAGTCCATCGACCCGAAGGCCTACACCACGGTGGTCGTGTGGTGCGAGTCCTTCGGCCAGTTCATCACCGCCGCGCGCTACCGGTAGAACACGTGCCGCCCGATGCGCGCGACACGCTGCTGCGTCCGCGACCAGCTCGGCTTGATGTAGGTCGCGTGGTAGTACGTAGCGCCGTCGACGCGCGGCGGCGCACGCCCGAAGTACACGTCCTCGGCCACCTTCTGCGCGAACGCCCATTCCTCGCCTGAGGGCTCGGGCACGGCGTAGAACTCGGTCCAGGAAAACGCGCCCACGTAGCGCTGGCGGATCGTGTCCCAGCGCTTCTCGTGCACCACGGCGCACACCGTGGCCGGATAGCGCCTGGACGCCTTGCGGTTCATGGTCACCTCGGCCACCGCGTACTGCCCTTCGGGCGGCTCGCCGCGCGCCTCGTGGTACACGTTCCTCGCCAGGCACTCGATATTCTCGCGCTCGGTCTCGCGCGCGAGCTCGCGCGCGCGCTCGTGGCGCGCGAACACCGCGTGCAGGCCGAAGCCGAGGACCACGAGGACCGAGCCGATCATGAGCGCGAACGCCATCGCTTCGCGGTCCACCCGGTACCAGGAAAGCCGCACGCCGCGGCGCGCGTCGGCCCAGGCCGACGCGGCGCGGAAGGCAAGCTCATCGAGGCGGGAGCGCAAGGACATGGCGGCGCAGTGTTCGCGGCACAAGAGGGCCCTGTCAAGGGCACAATGGCGCCTTCTTTGACAATCCTGAAGCAGGTCGAGTTTCCGCCCTACTTGATGCGGTAGACCTCGGTATCGAAGTTGCCGCGCCAGACGTTCAGGTCCACGCGCCGGCGACCGGCCATCGAGCTCAGGACCGCGCGGTCCTGCCCCTTTACCCAGCGCACCTTGTAGACCGAGCGCGCGTCGCCGCGCCGCTGGAACGTTTCATTGCCTTCGGCGTCCGGTCTGCCGTAGTGCTGCCGGAGGTGTTCGACCACGCCACGCAAGTCCTTCTCCTCCAAACGCACGTCGAACGCTTGCACCGAATCGCGCTTGAGGAAGAAAGTGATGCGCGCCTCGGCGCCGCCGAAGCGCACCGGCGCGTCGTCGCAGCGCCGCTCGGCGGCGTCGGTCTTCCACTCCATCGGCTTGCAGCGCGCCGTGGGAAAGCGCTGCTGCACCTCGGCCTCGCTCGCGCCGAGGACGACGCCGTTGGCGTCGAAGCCCCAGGCCGGCGCCGCCGCCAGCAGCAGGATCAGCGCAGTTCTTTCCACCGGAAGCATTCCATCGCGTGGTCGTTCACCAGACCCGTCGCCTGCATGAAAGCGTACATGATGGTCGAGCCGACGAAGCGAAAGCCGCGCTTTTTAAGGTCCTTGGACAGCGCGTCGGAGAGCCCGGTACGCGCGGGCACGTCGCGCAGGCCGCGGCGGCGGCCGGCGAGCGGCTTGCCGCCGACGAACCCCCACGCGTAGCGCGCGAAGCTGCCGTATTCCTTCTGCACCTGCAGGAAGGCCCTGGCATTCGCCACCGAGGCCTCGATCTTCAGGCGGTTGCGCACGATCCCGGCGTCGGCCAGCAGCGCGCGCTTCTTCTTCGCGTCGAAGCGCGCGACCTTCTTCGGGTCGAAGCCCGCGTACGCCTTGCGGTAGGCCGCGCGCTTCTTCAGGATCGTGTCCCACGACAGGCCCGCTTGCGCGCCTTCGAGGATCAGGAACTCGAACAGACGCCGGTCGTCCCGCACCGGCACGCCCCACTCGCGGTCGTGGTAGGCGACGGCGAGCGGATTCCTCGCCCAGGCGCAGCGCTTGGGGACAGACCTCATTTAAGCC
>JBBDXL010000050.1:0-7033 GCA_040902335.1 Burkholderiales bacterium | reverse complement strand
TGGTCGAGCCGCCGAACATCGCGCCGTAGTAGATGCCGGCGAACATGATGAGCGCCCCGGTCGGGTCGAGCTGGGCCGTGAGCGGCAGGAGCATGGCCACCGTCAATGCGGGCCCGACGCCGGGCAGCACGCCGACGAAGGTGCCCAGCGTCACGCCGATGAAGCCCCACAGCAGGTTGATCGGCTTCAGCGCGACGTCGAAGCCCTGCAGCAGGCCGGCGAACGCTTCCATCTACAGTCCGCCGATCAGCGGCGTCAGCCAGCCTCCCGGCAGGCTCACATTCAGCACGCGCACGAAGAACAGGAACACGCCGAGCGCGAGGGCGAGGCCGACGCCCGCGTCGCGCAGCGCACGGGCGCTGCCGAAGCCCCGCGCCACGCAGGCGAAGAGCACGGCGCCCGCGGGGACAAATCCGGCCCATTGCATGAGCGCCATGTGCGCGACGAGGCCGGCGCTGATCCAGGCAAATGCGCCCCAGTGCAGCGCATGCTCGGTGCGCTCGGCCGGCTCGGGCATGCTGCGCCAGCCGCCGCTGAGCGCTTCGACCAGCAGGAACGCGCCGCTGACGATGAGGCCGAAGGCCACCACCGCGGGAATGAAGTTCGGGCCGATGCGCGCGTAGCCCGCCTGCGCGGGCAGAAACGCCGTGCCGAGGGCGACACCCGCGCCGAGCGCGAGCACCGCGAGCGAGAGCGCGACCTGGGCGCCCGAGCGGCGCACGGCGCGCCTACTTGCGCTTGATGCCGAGCGAGTCGATGATGCCCGCGATTCTCACCGTGTCGTCGGCGAGGAACTTCGCGTAGCCGGCGCCGCCGAGGAACTCCCCGGACCAGCCGAGCTTCGCCAGCGTCGCCTTCCACGCCGCGGTCTCGGTCGCGTCCTTCACCAGCTTCACCAGCGCGTCGCGCTGCGCGGTGCTGATGCCGGGCGCGGCGAAAATGCCGCGCCAGTTGCCGAGCTCGACGTCGATGCCCTGCTCCTTGAGCGACGGGATGCCCTCCACCCTGGAGGGCGCGGAAACGCCGAGCGCGCGCATGCGCCCGCCCTTGATCTGCTCGGCGAACTCGCCCACGCCCGAGACCCCCGCGGTGACGTGGCCGCCGACGATCGCCGCGATGGCCTCGCCGCCGCCCTTGAACGGCACATAGTTGATCTTCGCCGGTTCGACGCCGACCGCCTTGGCGATCAGGCCCACCAGGATGTGGTCGGTGCCGCCGGCCGAGCCGCCGCCCCAGGACACCGCCCCGGGATTGGC
Source organism: Burkholderiales bacterium (assembly GCA_040902335.1). GTDB lineage: Bacteria > Pseudomonadota > Gammaproteobacteria > Burkholderiales > SG8-39 > JAABQT01. The sequence goes on along the minus strand of JBBDXL010000050.1, from coordinate 5,777 downwards.
CTTGAAGGCCTTCACCAGGTCGGCCATCGTCTTGTGCGGCGAGCCCGCCGGCACCACGATCACCTCCCACTCGCTGGTGAGGCGCGCGATCGGGGTCACCTGGGCGAGGGTCACGGGCGAGTTCTGCAGATACGTGCCGCCCACCATCACCATGCCGCCGATCATCAAGGCGTTGGGATCGCCCCTGGACGCGTTGACGAACTGCGCGAGGCCGATGGCGCCGGCAGCGCCGCCCTTGTTCTCGAACTGAATCGAGGACACCAGCTTCGCGCTCTGCATCGCCGCCGCCAGGTGGCGCCCGGTCTGGTCCCAGCCGCCGCCGGGGTTGGCGGGAATCATGATCTTGAGGTTGGGTTGAGCCAAGGCGGCGCCTGCGAACAGCAACGCGGCCAGGAACTTTCCGAGCTTGAGCATGGTCTTCCTCCGGGAATTCGCGACCGAATTCTAGTGCATGCGCGATTGTTTGCGATAATGCGCCCCCTCTAATGCCCGCGGCAAGCCCCGATGATCCGTATCGAGAACCTGGTGAAGGCATTCGGCGCCAAGCGCGCCGTGGACGGGGTCTCGTTCGCCGTCGAGCGCGGCGAGGTGCTCGGCTTTCTCGGCCCGAACGGCGCCGGCAAGTCGACCACCATGCGCATGATCACCGGTTTTTTCCCGCCCACCAGCGGCCGCGTGTGGGTCGGCGGGCACGACGTGGCGGAAGCGCCGCTCGCCGCGAAGCGCCTCATCGGCTACCTGCCGGAAGCCGCGCCCTCCTACCCCGACATGACGGTGCACGGGTTTCTCAGCTTCGCCGCCGCGATGCGCGGGCTGGCGGGCGAAGCGCGCCGCAAGGCGCTCGCCCGCGTCGTCGACCTGTGCTTTCTCGGCTCGGTGCTCCACCAGTCGATCGACACCCTGTCCAAGGGCTACCGGCACCGCACCTGCCTCGCGCAGGCGCTGATCCACGATCCCGAGGTGCTGATCCTCGACGAGCCCACCGACGGCCTCGACCCGAACCAGAAGCACGAGGTGCGAAACCTGATCCGCGAGCTCGGCAGGACCAAGGCAGTGGTGTTCTCGACCCACATCCTCGAGGAAGTCGACGCCGCCTGCACGCGCGCCATCATCATCGACCGCGGCCGCGTCGTCGCCAACGGCACGCCCGCCGAGCTGCGCGCGCTGTCGGCGCACGCGGGCGCCGTCACCGTGCACGCCACGGGCGCCAGTGCCGAGAAGCTCGCCGCGCTCGGCACGGTCGAGCCCCTGAACGGCGAGTTCCGCATCACGCCGAAGGACAGGGGCGCGGCCGGGCAGCTCGCGCTGGCGGTGGTGGCGCTCGCGCAGCGCGAGGGCTGGCAGCTCGATGCCCTGCGCACCGAGGAGGGCCAGCTGGACGAAGTCTTCCGCAGCATCACGCTTCCGGACACGGTGAAGAAATGATTACCCCCTGGCACGCCATCGCCACCATCGCGAAGCGCGAGCTCGCGTCGTACTTCGCCTCGCCCGTGGCCTACGTGTTCCTGGTCATCTTCCTGCTGCTCACGGGCTTTCTTACCTTCACCGCCGGCGCCTTCTTCGAGCGCGGCGAGGCGAGCCTCGGCGCGTTCTTCGCCTGGCACCCCTGGGTGTACCTGGTGCTGGTGCCCGCCGTCGGCATGCGCCTGTGGGCCGAGGAGCGGCGCGCGGGGACGCTCGAGCTCCTGCTCACCCTGCCGGTGACCGCCTGGCAGGCGATCCTCGGCAAGTTCCTCGCCTCCTGGCTGTTCCTCGCCATCGCGCTCGCGCTGACCTTCCCGGTGGTCGTCACCGTGAACGTGCTCGGCGCGCCGGACAACGGCGCGATCCTCGCCGGCTACCTGGGGAGCCTGTTTCTCGCCGGCACCTACCTGGCGATCACCTGCCTGACCTCGGCGATGACGCGCAACCAGGTCATCGCCTTCATCCTCGCCGTCGTCGCCTGCCTGTTCCTGATCCTCGCCGGCTTCAGCCCGGTGACCGACCTGCTGGTGCGCTGGGCGAGCCCCGCCGTGGTGGACGCCGTGGCCGCGTTCTCCGTGGTCACGCACTTCGACGGCTTCCAGAAGGGCGTGGTGGACTCGAAGGACCTGTTGTTCTTCCTCTCGGTGATCGGCTATGCGCTGTTCGCCACCGGCGTGGTGCTGCGCAACCGATGATGCGGCTCGCGAAAAAGCACGAAGCGCTCGTCTACTCCGCAGTGGGGCTCGTGGCGCTGTTCTTCATCCTGGTCGCGTTCAACTACCTCGCCGCGGGCGCCGCGGTGCGCGCCGACCTGACCGCGGGCAATCTCTACACGCTCTCGGCTGGCACGAAGAAGGTGCTGAAGGGCCTTTCCGCGCCGGTGAAGGTGAAGCTCTACATCAGCTCGGGCGAGGCGATGCCGGTGCCGCTGCGCAGCTTCGCGCAGCGCGTGCAGAACCTGGTGGACGAGTTCAAGGCCGTCGCCGGCGCCAACCTGGTGATCGAAAAGTACGACCCGCGGCCCGACAGCGAGCAGGAGGACGCGGCGCTGCTCGACGGCATCGAGCCGCAGCAGCTGATGACGGGCGAGCAGTTCTACCTCGGCCTGGCGGTGAGCCAGATCGAGCGCAAGCAGACGATCCCGGTGCTCGCCCCGGCGCGCGAGCGACTGCTCGAGTACGACCTGATCCGCGCCATCGCGCGCGCGGGCAGCGCCGTGCGGCCGCGGATCGGCCTGATGAGCGGCCTGCCGGTGCTGGGCGAGAAATTCAATCCCTACACGCGGCAGAGCTCGGAGCCGTGGGTGCTCGCCAACGAGCTGCGGCGCGACTTCGACGTGCGGCTCGTCAACATGACGGCCGCGGAGATCGACCAGGACGTCAGCGTCCTGCTCCTCATCCACCCGCGCGACATCGCCGAGCAGACCGAGTACGCGCTCGACCAGTTCGTGCTGCGCGGCGGCAAGCTCATCGCGTTCGTCGACCCCTACGCCTATTTCGACCGGCTGCCGATGCCGCCGGGCATGCCGCCGCAGGTATCCAGCTCGACGCTGCCGCGGCTGTTCAAGGCCTGGGGCGTGACCCTGGACCCGGGCAAGGTGATCGCCGACGTGGTGTTCGCCTCGGGCGAGGGCCAGCGCCACACGCCGACGGTGCTGTCGCTCAACCGCACCGCGTTCGCGCGCGACGACGTGGTCATGGGGCAGATCGAGACGCTGCTCTACGCCTTCGGCGGCGCCTTCGAGGTGCAGCCTGCCGAAGGCCTGACGGCGACCGCGCTGGTGAGGAGCTCGCCCAATTCCATGCTCGTCGACGGCGCCAAGGCGACCGCGGCGGGCCAGGACGCCACGCGCGGCTTCGAGCCCGGCGGCAAGAGCCTGCCACTCGCATTGCGGCTCGCCGGCAAGTTCCGCACCGCTTTCCCCGGTGGCAAACCCGAGGACAAGGCGGCGAATCCCGCGCCCGGCGCCGCAGGCGCGGCGCACATCGCCGAGTCCGCGCGCGACAACGCGGTGGTGCTGGTCGCCGACACCGACATGCTGCAGGACGGCGCCGCGGTCGACGTGCAGGAAGTGTTCGGCCGGCGCATCGTCGTGCCCTCCAACGGCAACCTCGCCTTCGCGCAGGGCCTGGTGGAGCAGCTCGCGGCCGACGAGAGCCTGCTGTCGCTGAAGAGCCGCGCCGCCGCGTTCCGCCCGCTCACCGTGGTGCGCGAGATGGAGGCCGAGGCGCAGCTGCAGTACTTCGGCAAGATCAAGGAACTCGAGGACGAACTGCAGAAAACCAGCGCCGCGCTGCAGAAGCTGCAGGCTGGCGCGCCCGAGGCCGCCAAGGGCGCGCAGATTCTCTCGCCCGAGCAGCAGGCCGAGCTCGAGCGCTTCCGCAAGAAGGCGGCCGAGACGCGACTCGCGCTGAAGGAACTGCGCAAGAACCTGCGGCGCGACGCCGAGCAGCTGGTGTTCCTCACCAAGGTGACCAACATCGCGCTGATGCCGCTCCTGGTGGCGCTCGCCGGGCTCGGCATCGCGCTGGTGCGCCGGCGCCGCCAGGCAAGGCTGGCCGCGGCATGAACGCGCGCGTCGCCGCGGTGCTGCTGGTGCTGCTCGCGGTGCTGGGCGGCGGCGCGCTGCTCGTGTACCAGCAGGAGCGCGCGCGCCAGCCCGCCGCGGCGGACGCGCTGGGTCAGCCCGTGCTGCGCGGCCTGCAAGCCGCCGACATCGCCGCCGTCGTCATCCGCGAGCCCGGCGCCACGCTCACCCTGCAGCGGCGCGACGCGAACTGGGTGATTGCCGAGCGCGCCGGATTTCCCGCCGACCTCGAGCAGGTGCGCCGGCTGGTGCTCGGGATCCTCGGCCTCAAGGTCGGCGCCACCGAGCCGATCGGCGACCCGGACCGCGCGCGTCTCGGGCTCGACGCCAAGGGCACGCAGCTCGACTTCCGCGGCGCCGACGGCAAGACCCTGGCGACCCTGGTCGTCGGCAAGAAGTACTTCAAGCGCGAGCCCGAGAACCCGGCGCAGGCGCCGGGCGACGGCCGCTTCGTGATGCTGCCCGAAGCGCTCGGCCGCGTCGTCATCGTCGCCGATCCGCTGGCGCTTGCCACAGCGCAAAGCGCGGCCTGGATCGCGAAGACCGGCTTCGGCGCCGAGAAGCTGCGCAGCATGGAAGTGGACCTGGCGGGCGGCGGCAAGTGGCGCGTCGAGCGCGCGAGCGTGGAGGGCGACTGGAAGCTGACGCCGCTCTACGCCGGCGAGAAGCTCGATGGGCTGCGCGCCAACTCGGCGACCTACTCGCTCAACCGCGTCGAGATCGCCGACGTCGCGGCGCCCGGCGTGCGCCGGGAGGTCACCGGGCTCGACAGGCCGACGACCGTGGTGGCCTCCACCTTCGACGGCCTGACCTACACCCTCAAGCTCGGCAAGCTGCGCGGCGACGACTACTTTGCGACGCTGTGGGTCTCGGGCGAGCGGCAGCCCACCGGCCCCGACGCCGCCGAGCGCGCGAAGAGCGTCGCCGCGCGCTTGCCCGGCGAGAGGGCGCTCGCCGGCCACATCCTGCTCATCGCCCGCTCGAAGTTCGAGGACGTTCTCAAGAAACGCGCGGAACTGCTGGAGAAGAAGGACACCGGCAAGAAGTAGCCGAGCCGCCGCTTCCCGAAGTAGCATAAGCTCTCGGTGCGGGGAGGAGGGACCTTTGGTCAAGCATGTCATCAAGCACCTGAGGACGATTGCGCTCGTCGGCCAGGCGGGGTGCGGCAAGACCACGCTGGCCGAGGCGCTGCTGGCGCGCGCGGGCGCGGTGCCCGCCCCCGGCAGCGTCGAGCGCGGCACCACAGTGTGCGACTACACGCCGCTGGAAAAGCAGCTGCAGCATTCGCTCAAGCTCGCCGTCGCCAGCTTCGAGGCGCCGAACGGCGACACCCCCACGGTCGTGCATCTGCTCGACACCCCCGGTTACGCCGATTTTCTCGGCCATTCGCTGCCGGCGCTGGCGGCGGTGGAGACCGCGGCGATCGTCATCAACGCGCAGAACGGCATCGAGATGATGACCGGACGGTTCCTCAACTGGGCGGCGCGCCGCGGCCTCGACCGCCTGATCATCGTCAACAAGATCGACGCCGACAACGTCGATCTCGAGGGCCTGCTCGGCGAGATCCAGGAAGTCTTCGGCAAGGAGTGCTTGCCGCTCAATCTGCCCGCGGCGCAGGCGGCCAAAGTCTCCGACTGCTTCTTCGCGCCCGCCGGCGAGGCCGATTTTTCTTCGGTGGCGCAGGCGCACCGCAACCTCGTCGACCAGGTGGTGGAAGTCGACGAGC
>JBBDXL010000049.1:0-1112 GCA_040902335.1 Burkholderiales bacterium | reverse complement strand
GCTCGCCGCGGCGCTCTAGAATGGCCGCCATGGACAAGCCTCCCGTAGCGGTCATCGCGGGCGTGGGCGAGGGCCTGGGTTTCGCCCTCGGCCGGCGCTTCGCGCAGGCCGGCTTCAACGTCGCGCTCGCGGCGAGGAGCGCCGAGCGCCTGGCGCGCCTGGCGGGCGAGATCCAGAAGGCGGGCGGCAAGGCGTTCGCCGCGCCCACCGACCTGCGCGAGGAACAGGAGGTGATGGCTCTCTTCGACGCGCTCGAGTCCGAGCACGGGCCGGTGCAAGTCGCGGTGTTCAACGCCGGCGCCAATTTCCGCGCCTCGATCCACGACACGCCCGCCGACATGTTCGAGAAGCTCTGGCGCCTCGGGTGCTACGCGGGGTTCCTTTTCGGGCGCGAGGCGGCGCGGCGCATGGCGCCCCGCGGCCAGGGCACGATCCTCTTCACCGGCGCGACGGCCTCGATCCGCGGCGGGGCGCAGTTCGCCGCCTTCGCCGCGGCGAAGAATGGGCTGCGCGCGGTGGCGCAGTCGATGGCGCGCGAGCTCGGGCCGAAGGGCATCCACGTCGCGCACGTCGTCATCGACGGCATGATCGACACGGCGGCGGTGCGGCAGCGCTTTCCCGAGCGCGTGCAAGACCTCGGCCCCGACGCGATGCTCGACACGGCGGCCATCGCCGAGCTCTATTACCAGATCCACGCGCAACCGCGCTCGGCCTGGACCTTCGAGGCCGACCTGCGGCCCGCCAGCGAGAAGTTCTAGCGTGCAGGCGGCGGACGCGCAGCGGCTGTTCCAGCGCATCGCCGCCAACATCGAGGCGGTGATGCGCGGCCAGCACGCGCAAGTGAGGAAGCTGCTCGCCGCGTTCGCCGCCGGCGGCCACGTGCTGGTGGACGACTTTCCCGGCACCGGCAAGACCACGCTCGCGAAGGCGCTCGCCGCCTCGATCGGCGCGAAGTTCTCGCGCGTGCAGTTCACGCCGGACCTCCTGCCCTCGGACATCCTCGGCGTGTCGGTGTTCAACCAGCGCGACCAGACGTTCGACTTCCGCGCCGGGCCGGTGTTCACCTCGATCCTGCTCGCCGACGAGATCAACCGCGCCTCGCCGCGCACGCA
>JBBDXL010000048.1:0-7183 GCA_040902335.1 Burkholderiales bacterium | reverse complement strand
GCGCAAGGCAGGCTCGGCGTCATCCCGGCGCAGGCGGCAAAGGACATCGCCGCGAAGTGCGACGCTTCGAAGCTCGATTCCGGGCGCCTGAAAAAGGAAACCGAGACCGTCGGCTATCCGATCCTGCCGCTCGTGCGCCAGCTCGCCGCGCAGTGCGGCGAGGCTGGCAAGTTCCTGCATTGGGGCGCGACCACGCAGGACATCATGGACAGCGCGGTGGTGCTGCAGGTGCGCGACGCGCTGGCCTTGATCGAGAGGGATCTCGACGAATTGCGCGCGATCCTCGCCAAGCAAGCGAAGCGCTACCGCGACACTCCGATGGCCGGCCGCACTCACCTGCAACAGGCCCTGCCGATCACTTTCGGCTACAAGCTCGCCATCTGGCTCGCTATGCTCGACCGGCATGCCGAGCGCCTGCAGCAGCTGAAGCCCCGAGTGCTGGTGGGCCAGTTCGCGGGTGCCGCCGGGACGCTCGCTTCGCTGGGGAATCGCGGCATGGAGGTGCAAAAGGCGTTGATGGAAGAGCTGATGCTCGCGCAGCCTGTCGCCACCTGGCACGCGGCGCGCGACGGGCTCGCCGAGGCCGTGAACTTCCTCGGCCTCGTCACCGGTTCCCTCGGCAAGATCGCCTTCGACGTCATGCTGATGGCCTCGACCGAGGTCGCCGAGGTGAGCGAGCCGTTCGTACCAGGACGTGGCGCGAGCAGCACCATGCCGCAAAAGCGAAACCCCATCTCCTCGGAGCTGATCCTCGCCGCGGCAAAAGCCGTGCGCCAGCACGCGGGGCTGATGCTCGATGCGCTGGTGCAGGACTTCGAGCGCGCCACCGGCCCCTGGCACGCCGAGTGGATCGCCCTTCCCGAAGCCTTCATGCTCACGGGCGGCGCGCTGCACCAGGCGAAATTCATGCTCGGGGGGCTGATCGTGGATGAAGCGCGCATGCGCAAGAACCTCGACATGACGCACGGCCTCATCGTCGCCGAAGCGGTGATGATGGGCCTCGCGCCGCACATGGGCCGCAATGAAGCGCACGACGTGGTCTACGACGCCTGCCGCGCGGTCGCGGAAAAAGGCGGCAGCCTCGCCGAGGCGCTCGCCCAGGTGCCCGAAGTCACCCGGCACCTCGATCGCAAGGCGCTGGAAAAGCTCACCGACCCGTCGAACTATCTCGGCGCGGCGCGCGAGATGGTCGACCGGGTGGTTGGCAAGCGCGGCTAGCGCGTGAAAATCGGGCTCTGACCCCGATTTTCTACTGCTTCACCGCGAGCGCGGCGGGGTTGCCGGATTTGGCTTCGCGGATCGCGCGCCAGACGCGCTGCGGGCTGGCGGGCATGTCGAAGTGGGTGACGCCTGCCTGGCGGAGCGCATCGATCACCGCGTTCATCAGGCAGGGCATGGAACCGGTCACGCCCGCTTCGCCCACGCCCTTGGCACCGAGCGGATTGGTCGCCGTAGGCACCGGAAATTCCGTCACGCGCAGCCCCCCTACGAGCCCGGGGCGCGGCATGGCGTAGTCCATGAAACTTCCCGTGAGGAGCTGGCCGCTTGCATCGTAGATCGCCTGCTCGTTGAAGACGTGGCCGGCGCCCTGCGTGATGCCGCCCTGCATCTGCCCTTCCACGATTTGATGGTTGATGATGTTGCCGGCGTCGTCGCAGGCGAGGTACGACACGACCTCCACTTCGCCGGTCTCGGGCTCGACCTCCACCTCGGCGATGTGGCAGCCGTTGGGGAAGGTGGAGCCGACCTTCGGCCGCTCCCTGAAATCGAGGTCGAGCTTGCCCGGGTGCTTCTGCGCCAGCGCCGTGATGCCGATCCTGCGGTCGGTGCCCTTGATGCGGTACTCGCCCTGCTCGAACTCGAGGTCGGTCTTCGCGCTTTCCAGCTCCTCGGCGGCGAGATCGAGCCCGTTCTGCACGATTTCGCGCGCGGCGAACAGCATCGCGCTGCCGATGCCGATCAGCGTGCGCGAGCCGCCGCTCGGGTTGGCGACGAGGTTGAATTCCGGCTCGGAGGTGCGCAGTCGGAGCTTCGTCATGGGGATGCCGAGCACGCCGGCGACGATCTGCGCCAGCGTCGTTTCGTGCCCCTGGCCATGGTTGTGGGAGGCGGTGCGCAGCGTCACGCCGCCGTCCTTTTCCCAGTTGATCACGGCCTGGTCGTAGGGCGCGAAGCCGCCGGAGGCGGTCGCCTCGATGTAGGTGGAGATGCCGCGGCCGCGCAGCTTCCCGCGCCCGGCGCTCCCGGCGCGCCGCTTCGCGAAGCCGTCCCAGTCGGCGTCCTTCTTCGCCTGCGCGAGCACACCCTCGAAGTCGCCGCAGTCGTACTCGAACCCGGAGACGATCTTGTAGGGGAACTTGGCCTTCGGCACGAGGTTCTTGCGCCGGAACTCGGCCGGGTCCATGCCGATCTCGTGCGCCGCCTGGTCGATCAGGCGCTCGAGCGCGTAGGACGCCACCGGCCGGCCCGCGCCGCGGTAAGCGGCGGTGGGCACGGTGTTGGTAAGCACGAGCCTGGCGCGCACGTGCACGGCCTGCACGTCGTACACGCCGCTGATGACGTTCACCAGGTTCACGGTGTTGACGAAGGTGCCGGTGAACGCGACGTAGGCACCCATGTTGGCGAGGTAGTCGAACCTCATGCCGAGGATGCGCCCACCGGCATCGAGTGCCGCTTCGCCCGTGTGCAGGATATCGCGCGCCTGCTCGTCGCCGAGGAAGACTTCGGAGCGGCTGCCGACCCATTTCACCGCCCGTCCGAGCTTCTGCGCCGCGAGCAGCAGCGCGCCGTACTCGGGATAGGCGTTGAAGCGCACGCCGAAGCCGCCGCCCACCTCCTCGGCGACGATGCGCACGCGCTCGGGCGGCACGCCGAGCATCGCCGAGAGCTGCCCGCGCATCGGCCCCGCGCCCTGCGTCGTCGCGTGCAGGTAATAGGTGCCGGTCTTCTCGTCGAACGAACCCATGGCGGCGCGCGGCTCCATGGGGTTGCCCACGACGCGCGTGTGGTACGAGGAAAGCCGCACCACGCGCGCCGCCTTCGCGAATGCAGCGCTCGCGGCTGCTTCGTCGCCGCCGACGAAGTCGAGCACCAGGTTGCCCGGCACCTCGTCGTGCAATTGCGCCGCGCCGGCGGCGAGCGCTTCCTGCGCCGTCACCACCGCGGGCAGTTCCTCGTACTCTACGGCGATCGCTTCGGCCGCGTCCTGCGCCTGCGCGGCGCTCTCGGCGACCACCAGCGCCACCGGCTCGCCCACGTAGCGCACCTTGTCGCGCGCGAGCGAGTAGCGCGGCGTCGCCTTCTGCTCGGCGCCGCCGCGACCCTTCATCGGCGCGGCCGCAGGCATGGGCTTGTGGCTCGCCCCGGCGACGTCCTCGCCCGTGAGCACGGCGACGACCCCGGCCATCTTCCTTGCCTCGGCCGCATCGATCGAATCGATTCTCGCGTGCGGCCGGTCCGAGCGCAGGAAATGGCCGTACGACTGCCCGGGCAGGCTCCAGTCGGAGACGTAGCGCCCCGCCCCCTTGAGCATGCGATCATCCTCCAGGCGCCCCTGGTGTCCGAACCTCTCCATCGAGAAACTCTCCGTTATGTCTTGCGCGACAGCGCGACCAGCAGGCTGCAGGGCGCGTAGTCGAGGATCGAGGCGCCCACCGAGCCCTTCCACCAGCGCGCCGCGAACGAGGTGTGCTGGTTGTGGCCGACGACGATCAGGTCCACCGAAAGCTCCTTCGCCAGGCGGCAGATCTCCTCGACCGGCTCGCCCACGGCGAGGTGCCCGGCGGCCTTGAAGCCCTGTTCCTTCAGGTTGGCGATGCCCTCGTCGAGCACCGTCTGCGTGCGCTTCTTCTCCTCCTCCAGCAGCTCCTCGGGCACGAAGCCCTCGGTGAGAAACAGGCTCGGCGGCATGCTCGCCACCGCCAGGAGGTGCGTCTCGGCCCCCAGGAAGTTCGCCAGCTCCGCGCACTCGAGCAGCGCGCGTTTCCCCTCCGCCGAACCGTTGTACGCGAGCAGGATCTTGCGGTATTTCATGGCCGTCCTCCGCGCTTCTTTTGTGCGGGGGATTATAGCCTCGGGTCGCGCGCGGATAGAATCGGCTTTTGCCCCCTATGCTCGATCTTTCCCGCAGCGACCTCCTCGCCGGCGTCGCCGGCAGCGGCACCATGGGCCGCGGCATCGTGCAGGTGCTCGCCCAGTGCGGCGCGCGCGTTCGCGTCTACGACGCGCAGGCCGGCGCCGCGGCGAAGGCGAAGGACGCCATCGCCAAGGCGCTCGCCGGGGTGGTCGCCAAGGGGCGCATGGCGCAAGGCGACGCCGACGCCGCGCTCGCGCGCATCGAGATCGCCGACGCGCCCGCCGCGTTCAAGGACTGCCACCTGGTGGTCGAGGCGATCGTCGAGGATCTGGCGGTAAAGCAGAAGCTTCTGCGCGAGCTGGAGGCGATCGTCGGCGAAACCTGCATCCTCGCCTCCAACACCTCGTCGCTTTCGGTGACCGCCATGGCCGCGGCCTGCGCCCGGCCCGGCCGCGTCGCGGGCTACCACTTCTTCAATCCCGTCCCGCTGATGAAGATCGTGGAGGTGGTGGACGGGGAGCTCACCGAGCCCTGGGTGGGCGAGGCGCTCGCGGGGCTCGCCAGGCGCTTCGGCCACACCGCCGTGCGCTGCAAGGACACGCCGGGCTTCGTGGTGAACCACGCCGGGCGCGGCTTCGTGCCCGAGTCGCTGCGCGTGCTGCAGGAGGGCGTGGCGGACTTCGCCACCATCGACCGCATCCTCGTCGACGCGGCGGGATTCCGCATGGGGCCTTTCAGCCTGATGGACCTCGTAGGGCTCGACGTCGCGCACGCGGTGATGAAGTCCATGCACCAGCAGTACCACGGCGAGCCGAAGTACCAGCCCGCCTACATAGCTGAAACGCGCGTAGCGGCGGGGCTTCTCGGCCGCAAGACCGGACGCGGCTGGTACCGCTACGCCAAGGACGGCACCCAGGAAAAACCGCCCGAGCAGCCCGTGCCGGCGGCGAAGGCGGCCGCCGTCTGGGCGGCGCCGGAGCTGAAGGAACTCGTATCGAAGCTCGGCGCGAGGCTCGAGCCCAAGCCCCTGCCGGGTACGCTCTGCCTGGTCGCGCCGCTCGGTGCGGATGCGACGACGGCGGCGCTCGAGCTCGGCCTCGACCCGAAGCACACCGTGGCGCTCGACCCGCTCTTCGGCTTCGCCAAGCGGCGCACGCTGATGACGACGCCGGTGACGACCAAGGAAGCGCGCGACGCGGCGCACGGCCTGCTCGCCGCCGGCGGCGTGCCGGTCTCGGTGATCAGGGACTCGGCCGGCTTCGTCGCCCAGCGCGTGGTGGCGCACATCGTGAACGTGGGCTGCGGAATAGTGCAGGAGCGCATAGCGCATCCGGAAGACCTCGACCGCGCGGTGATGCTGGGGTTAGGCTACCCGAAGGGACCGCTCGCCCTGGGAGACGCCGTGGGCGCGGCGAAGATCCTCGCCATCCTCGAAGCGATGCACGACTTCACCAAAGAACCCCGTTACCGCCCGAGCCCCTGGCTGACGCGCCGCGCGCGGCTGGGCGTGTCCCTCCTCACCCCGGAGTAATCCCATGCTCGATGCCTATATCTACGACGGAATCCGCTCTCCCATCGGCCGCCACGCCGGCAAGCTCGCGCCCATGCGCCCCGACGACCTCGCCGGCGAAGTGATCGCCGAGGTGGTGAAGCGAAACGGCGTCAAGCCCGAGGACATCTCCGACGTGGTGCTGGGCTGCGTCACCCAGGCGGGGGAAGACTGCCGCAACGTCGCGCGCTTCGCCGCGCTGATGGCGGGCCTGCCGCCGACGACCCCGGGCGTGACGGTGAACCGCCTCTGCGCCTCGGGCCTGCAGGCGGTGACCGACGCCGCGCGCGCCATCTCCTGCGGCGAGGGCGAGATGTACATCGCGGGCGGCGTGGAGAGCATGTCGCGCGCGCCCTACGTCTTCGCCAAGAGCGAGACGCCCTACGGGCGCGACGTGAAGCTCTACGACAGCACCATCGGCTCGCGCTTCACGAACCCGAAATTCAGGAAGCTGTTCGGCGACCACCAGATGCCCGAAACGGGCGACAACGTAGCGAAGGAATTCGGCGTCACGCGCGAGCAGGCCGACGAGTTTGCGCTCGCCTCGCAGAAGAAGTACGCCAAGGCCGAGTCCGAAGGCTTCTACAAGGGCGAGATCATGGCGATCGCGCTGCCGGCGAAGAAAAAGGACGCCCCGCCCGCGAGGGTGGACGTGGACGAGCACCCGAGGCGCGACAGTTCCATGGAGTCGCTCGCGAAGCTCAAGCCCCTCTACGAGGGCGGCGTCGTCACCGCGGGCAACGCGAGCGGCGTCAACGACGGCGCCGCGGCGCTCATCGTCGCCAGCCGCAAGTGGGGCGAGAGAAACGGGAAAAAACCGATGGCCAGGATCCTCGCGGCGGCCAGCGCGGCGGTGGAGCCGAGAATCATGGGCGTAGGGCCCGCCTACGCCATCCCGAAGGCGCTCGAGCGCGCGGGCAAGAGCCTCAAGGACATGGACGTCATCGAGATCAACGAGGCCTTCGCGAGCCAGGTGCTCGCCTGCCTGAAGCTGATGAACGTGGATTTCAAGGACGCGCGCGTGAACCCCAACGGCGGCGCCATCGCCATCGGCCACCCCCTGGGCTGCTCGGGCGCACGCCTCGCGCTCACCGTGGCGCGCGAGCTGCAGCAATCGGGCGGCAGCTACGCGGCGGTGTCGCTGTGCATCGGCGTGGGCCAGGGACTCGCCGTGATTCTGGAAAAGGTGAAATCATGAACGCGCCTCTCAAGAAAAAGCCCAAGGCGCAGTTCGCCTGGGACGACCCGCTACTGCTCGACGCGCAGTTGAGCGAAGACGAGCGCATGGTGAAGGACGCCGCGGCCGCCTACTGCAAGGACAAGCTCGCGCCACGCGTGCTCGACGCCTTCCGCGAAGAGAAGGCCGACATCAAGGTCTTCCGCGAGATGGGCGAGCTCGGGCTCCTCGGCCCCACCATCCCAACCGAGTACGGCGGCCCGGGCCTCAGCTACGTCTGCTACGGCCTCATCGCCAGGGAAGTGGAGCGCATCGACTCGGGCTACCGCTCGACGATGAGCGTGCAGAGCTCGCTCGTCATGCTGCCGATCTTCGAGTTCGG
>JBBDXL010000047.1:0-7237 GCA_040902335.1 Burkholderiales bacterium | reverse complement strand
GTTTTCTCCATCATGCTTCACTCCTCGCCCGGAAGCGGCCGATGCCCGAGCCGCACGAGGTCGGCGAACGTGCCAAAAAGCGTATCGTCGAGATGTCTTCGAGCCGCGGCCAGGATTGCCTTCGCAAGCCGTCTCTTTCTTGCGGGCGCCGATTGCGCCGGATTGTCGATTAGCTCATGCGCGCACGCGGCCTCGATCGCGTTTTCGAGAGCATTGATACGAGTCCGCGCCATTTGTGTCTTCGTACCAAGCCGCGCAGTCAGACGGCGGGCGATGGTACGCGCCTCTTCCTCGCTCAGCCGGTCCACTTCGGCGGCGCGATACCACCCCAAGCCGGAAGCGAACCCCTGCGACGCGATCTCAAGGGGCTCGCCGCGCAGCGGCTCCGCCTTAATGCGTTGCCTGCGCAGGACTTCGAGCACCGCCCTGCGTCCTTTTGCGCTACCAGCTATCGCGATCAGGTTTCCGGCGCGATTGAGCCATGCCTCGCTGACTCCGGGATGGCGCTCGAGGTCCCGCAACACGGGCTTTGCGCGCGTCCCGCAGCCAAAGCGCGGCGCGGCCTCGCATACCAGGGGCACGCCATAAAAACTCATGCGATCGGTCGAGGTCTTCGACTTCATGGTTTTCGGGTAAGGTCGTAGACCGCCACGGCAGCGCTTATCACGCCGAGCGAGAACCAGAACGGCGAGAAGTGGTACCACGGCAACGCCGGCTCGATCACCAGGATCAATCCGACGGCCAGGAGCACGTAAACCGAAAGGGGTTTTTTCAAGCGGCCATGTACCGGTGTTTGAGACATGATGTCGCCTTACCGCTCACCGTTTCAGGGTTGACGGGTAGCCGGCATCTTTGGTCGCCTTGAGCAGAGCTTCAACATTGGTCTTCGCGTCGTCGAAGGTGACCACGGCTTCGCCTTTCTTGTAGCTTGCGTCCGCTTTGATCACGCCTTCGACTTTGGTTAACGACCTCTTCACGGAGATCTCGCAACCCACTCACGTCATCCCCGACACCGAAAGCGTAACAGTCCTGATCTCGGCCAGGACCGCGGCGGAGACGACGGTGAACAGGACGAACGTGGCGGTATTGACAAGTTTCTTCATGACGCAATCCTTTCGATCAGGCCCCGGGATTAAGGCCAGATAATTTCGCGCCACAAAAACGCCGCGAGCGCTGCCGCCGCGATCACGACGCCGATGGCCCTTTCTTACCCGACCAGTACAGTGCCGCGACCAGCAGCAACAGGCTCGCGAGCTTTAACCACGGGCTGGCGAGAAAAGCACCGGGAGTTGCGGCCGCTGCTGCCAGGGCGCCGAGCGCGATCCACGACCACGCTTTGTCGCTTAGCCCAAGGTTTCTCGCCCACACGGTCACCAGTCCGCCGACGTACATGAGCGTGATTGGCAAAACGCAGCAGCCTCGAGCGAGCGGCGCGCTGAGCCTCTGCTCGTAACCCGTCGGATCGGGTTCACGATTCTTCGATTCACCCGCTTCCATGCGCAATTCCTTCGATGTTAGTGCCGTACTCAGGTACGAAGTCAATCGGCCTGAGCGGCCAAGACCACGATCGCGTCTTGACCCGGTAGTCGACTACGGAGCTATAGAAGTTCCACGGTGCATGCACCGCAGACCAATTTGAAAGGAGCTGGGCAGGCGCGTGCGACATGAGCCGATGACCGCGCTGGTACTCTGCGGCGGCGGAAGCCGCGGCGCGCTTGAAGTCGGCTTCTATCGCGCGGTGTGCGAGCTCGGGCTGCCTGTCGACCTGGTCGTCGGCAGCTCGATCGGGGCGCTCAATGGCGCGTTCATTGCCGCCGGCACGCCGCCCGGCGAGCTTGCGAGGCTGTGGCTCCAGGTCCGGCGCCGGGATGTCATGCACTGGAACTGGAAAGGGCTGGTCCTGCCGCGCCGGGACCCCGGTCTGTATACCCTCGATCCGCTGCGCGAGTTTTTGCGGCGCACCCTCCCTGCGACCCGTTTCGAGGATCTGTCTCTTCCTTTGACAATCACCACGGTCGACCTGCAGCTGGGCAAGGCAGTCTATTGGAGCGGCCGCGGGGATCTGGTCGAGCCGCTGATCGCGAGCCTCAGTCTCCCGGGTTTCTTTCCTCCGGTGCGAATCGGGGATCACCAGTTCGTCGACGGCGGCGTTGCGAACAACGTGCCGCTCGATCAGGCCGCGGCGCTCGGCGTCCGGCATGCCCTGATGATCGAATGCGTATGTTGCCAAAGCATCCCCGCCCCGTTTGCCGGCGTGCTTGGCGTCCTGGCACGCAGTCTTTCGATCGCCTTCGACAGTAAGTACAGCACCGACCGGGAACACGTCGGCAAGTCGATGCAGCTTCATGTCGTGCGGCCGCAGTTGCAGCTTGATGTGGGGTTGCTCGATTTCAGGCGTACCGCACACTTGATCGACGCCGGATACCGTCAAACGCTCGATTATTTCCGCGCGCTCAGCGCACCTGAGATCTCGCTGTTACTTCCGCGGCAGCTGCGGTACCAAGCCGGCCGATCGACCCCCGGTACCTGCCATGCATCATGTCCGTCATTCCCTGCATCGGGGGCGTAAAGACGAGCTACCTGTGAGCGCTGCCATCGCTCAATCGAAAAGTCGGCACGGGGCGGCCCACGTTCTTCAGCCGCTTCAGGCCAATTGGCTCGAGAGCGCAACGGGCATCCTCGACATGTTTCGCAATGTCAGCGCTCACGAGGATCGAGCCGCCGGTGGCCAACCCACACAGCCGCGAAGCGATGTTGGTGACGGGTCCGGAGGCGGTGTAAGTCCAGCGCTCCCCGGACGACGTCTTGAATTTCGTAAAGCCGACGAATCCGATCCCGGCGTGAATGCCGATGTTGACAAAGAGCCGATCAAGCTCAGGCGGTCCTTGCGCGTTCAATTCCCGGGTCTGCCTCTGAATCGCCAAGGCAGCCGAGACCGCCGCGCGAACGTTCCCCGGCAGCTCGTCTTCCTCGAATATCGCCATGAAACCGTCGCCCATGATCTCGTTGACAGTTCCGCCGGCGTGCTCGATTGCATCGAAGAAGCGGGAAAAATACGCCTCGATGACCTGGTTCATTTCGTGAGGCGGGAGATCCTCGCAGAGCCGGGTGCAGCCTTCGACATCAACAAAAACGACCGCCACCGCTCTCCCCCGCTTTTCCGGAAAACGGTGCGCGGGATCGAGGCATTTGGCCAGAACCTTCCGCGGCACGCATCGGAGCAGCTTCTCGGCGTGATCGCTCATCGGGTGCTCAGCCGGTGCCGCCGTGCTGTTCTTCCCGCGGGCGTTCGCCGGCCGGCTTCGCAAATTCGTCGCCCCGCTTCCACGCGCGGACCGCCGCGGCCGCGAAGACGGCAAAGAGCACCGTCAACACGAGCAACGCCATCACGAAGTGCTCGCTCAGAAGCGCGCCGAGCGCCGTTCCCGACAGTACGACGATCAGGATCGGAATATGGCAAGGGCACGCCAGGAAGGCGAGCGCGGCCCAGAGGTATGCGCGCGGCGATTTTGCTTGCGTCGCGCCGGCTTCATCCGAACTACTCATGGCACCCCGGATTAAGTGCAGGTCAGTAATGGAAACCTTATCGCCGTACGCCGGTACGGAGTCAAGCTGATCCTCCCGGCACGTCCCGATGGCCTTGACTCCGTACTTGGCTACGGTTCTATAACGACGTTGCTCTATTGAAGAACAGGAACGAATACATGGCTGAAACGCTCGCCTTGCAGATCAAGGGAATGACCTGCGACTCCTGTGCGCGCCACGTCGAAGACGCGATTGCGAGGGTACCCGGTGTCCGGGAGGTCAAAGTCTCCTATCCCGAAGGCAAAGCGCGGATCGCGGCGCCACCGACACTGGATCCTCATGCGCTGATCGCCGCGGTCAAGGCGGCCGGTTACAAGGCCGCCCTCGAAAAAGGCGTCGGCCCGTCTGGCGCGGGCGCGAGTCCCCTCCGCGTCGCCATCATAGGCAGCGGCGGCGCGGCGATGGCCGCCGCGATCCGGGCAGCCGAAGAGGGCGCCAAGGTGACTCTGATCGAGCGCGGTACGTTGGGCGGCACCTGCGTCAACGTCGGCTGCGTGCCGTCGAAAATCATGATCCGGAGCGCGCATGTCGCGCATTTACGGGCGGCAAGCCCTTTCGACGACGGGATTTCCGCCGCGCCTCCCGTCATCAGACGGGAACGCCTGCTCATGCAGCAGCAGGCGCGGGTGGAGGAGCTGCGCCACGCCAAATACGAAGGCGTCCTCGCGCGCTATCCGAACATCGCCCTTCTGAAAGGCGAGGCGCGGTTTCTCGACGCGCGGACGCTCGGGGTGAAGACAGGGCGCGACCAGACGCCCGTCGCCTTCGACCGGGCGCTGATCGCCACTGGCGCGAGTCCGATGATTCCACCCGTTCCGGGCCTCAAGGAAACGCCCTACTGGACCTCCGATGACGCGGTCGCGACCGAGAAGATGCCGCCGCGCCTCATCGTGATCGGCTCCTCGGCAGTCGCCGTAGAGCTGGCGCAGGCGTTCGCGCGCCTGGGCAGCAAGGTCGCCATGCTCGCGCGCCACACGCTCTTCTCCCGCGAAGACCCGCTGATCGGCGAGACGCTTGCCGGCGCCTTCGCGGACGAGGATATCCAAGTCATGGCCCATGCGCAGGCGCAGTCGGTCAGCCACTCGCATGGCGAATTCGTCGTGATGACGAACCGCGGCGAGTTGCGCGCCGAGAAGCTTCTGGTCGCCACCGGGCGGGCTCCGAACACCGCGGGCCTGGGTCTCGGCACAGCTGGCGTAATGGCGGACGCACGCGGGGCCGTCCTCATCGACGAGCGGCTCGAGACCAGCGCGAACGGCGTCTATGCCGCCGGCGACTGCACCGACCAGCCGCAATTTGTCTACGTCGCGGCGGCGGGCGGCACGCGCGCGGCGATCAACATGCTGGGCGGGGAGGCCGCGCTCGACCTGTCGGCGATGCCCGCCGTGGTGTTCACCGATCCCCAGGTCGCCACAGTGGGCCTGAGCGAAGCGCAAGCGCGCCGGAAGGGCATCGAGACCGACAGCCGGGTCCTGACGCTCGACAACGTGCCGCGCGCGCTCGCGAATTTCGACACCCGCGGCTTCATCAAGGTCGTGGCCGAGGCCGGATCGGGCCGGCTCCTCGGCGTCCAGGCCGTTGCCGCGGAGGCTGGAGAGCTGATCCAGAGCGCTGCCCTCGCGCTGCGCGCGCGCATGACGGTGAACGACCTGGCCGATCAGCTCTTTCCCTATCTCACCATGGTTGAGGGACTGAAGCTCGCGGCGCAGACTTTTTCCAGGGACGTCACGCAGCTTTCGTGCTGCGCAGGATGATGGGAGTGAAACGGTTTATTCGAGCATTCATTTTGGCATTGGCGAGTTGCATCACCGGCCTCGCATGGGCGCAGGCGGGCGAGACGAAAACGACCGGACCGGCCGCTTCCGGGCTGGTGCGCGAAATAGACCGCGCGGGCTCCCGCATCAAGATCGACCATGGCCCCATTCCCTCCATCGGAATGCCCGGAATGACCATGACGTTCAAGGTGAGAAACCCGGAGCTTCTCGATCAGGTCAAACAGGGTGACCAGGTAAGCTTTGAGATCGAGAGATCCGGCCTGGGCTGGATCATCACGAAACTCGGCCGCAAATAAGAAGGCAACCGAAATCTGAAGGAGATCACCTCATGGAACAGACAGTAGCCAACGTGATGCGCGACTCCGCTCGCAAGGGGGCCGATGTCGGACCATCCGCATCCGCGAACGTCGCGTCGACGGGAGGCATCATTGCAGGGATTGCGGCTTCGATCTGCTGCATCGGTCCGCTGGTGTTCGTCGCCCTCGGCCTCGGGGGAGCCGCCGCCGGTCTGATCGCATTCTTTACGCCGTTGCGTCCCGTCTTCATCGGGCTCGCGCTGCTCTTCCTGGGCTTCGCCGCCTATCGGCTGTTTTTCGTGCCCAGGGCCTGTGCACCGGGAACGGCGTGCGCCGACCCGAGGACGCTGCGCAACCAACGATTGCTGTTCATCGGCATCGCGATCGTGGTTGCCGCGCTGCTGACATTTCCATGGTATGCGACCTACCTGACCTAGAGATCCCGATCGCCTTTTCATGCAGGAGAACGCCATGAAGAAACTTATCAGTGTCGCCACGTTCGTCGTGTTCGCGGTCGCGTCTGCCGCGGCGCTGGCCGAGATCAAGACCGTCACGCTTTCCGTGTCAGGGATGACGTGAGCGGGGTGCGTGATCTCCGTGAAGAGATCATTGACCAAGATTGACGGCGTGACCAAAGCGGACGTAAGCCTCGAAAAAGGCGAAGCCGTCGTTACCTTCGACGACGCCAAGACCACCGTTGAGGCGCTGACCAAGGCGACGGCGAAGGCCGGCTTTCCGTCCTCCTTGAAGCCGTAATCGACATGACGGATCTCATAAAGCAGCTGGCGAGCAGTTTCGGAGCGCTATTCGCTGGCGCCTGCTGCCTGGGCGTCACGGCCGCCCTGTCGGTGCTCACCGCCATAGGCGCGGGATTCCTGATCAATGACGCATTCCTGATCCCGCTTTACGTGGTGTTTCTCGCGCTGAGCCTTTGGCTGCTGCACCGCTCCGCGAAAGGCCACGGCGGTCTCGCTCCGTTCTGGGTTGGCGTCTGCGGAGCGCTGGCCGCGCTTGCCGGCCTGTGGATCAGTCCGATCATCGTGTACGGCGGTCTTCTGGCGATCATCGCCGCCAATGTCGGAGACTTCGTGCGTGGACGGCGTCGGGCCGCACAAGCCGGATGAACCTTCCTTGGGGGGCGCGCGTATGCGACGCGATCTGTGGGGACGTCTGACCATCGCCGGCTTCGCCAAGGCGTGCAACGTTCACGTCGAGACGGTCCGGTTCTATCAACACAAACGGTTGTTGCGCCCGCCCGACAGGCCGCCCGGCAAAATTCGCCGCTACGGTCCCGCCGACGTGGCGCGCATCCGCTTCATCAAATCCGCCCAGCGCCTGGGGTTCAGCCTCGACGAGATCGCGCAGCTGCTCAGGCTGGATGACGGCGCGCACTGCAGCGAGGCTGCCGAAATTGCCGCGCATCGTCTCCTCGATGTGCAGGCCAAGCTCGCGGACCTGCAGCGGATGCAAACGGTGCTGGCGGAGCTGCTGGCGCGCTGCAAGGTCGGCAAGGAGCAGCTTCGCTGCCCGTTGATCTCTTCGCTGCAGGCGGCCGACTCGCCTTGAGGCTCGCTGGCCCGG
>JBBDXL010000046.1:0-1140 GCA_040902335.1 Burkholderiales bacterium | reverse complement strand
CTAGTCGCGCAGCGCCCGGCGCTACGCGCCGCACCAGTCGGCGATGATCCGCTCGTAGATGTCGACCGACTGGCGGATGCGCTCCATGCTGCAGTACTCGTCGGTCTGGTGCGCCATCTGCGGCTCGCCCGGGCCCAGCACGACGGTGGGCACGTCGCCGTAGACCTTGCGCAGGTTGGCCGCGTCGGTCATGTAGGTCGCGGTGCGCACGTCCGGCGGCGCGGCGAGGAACGGCGTGCAGATCTCGAACACGCGCTGCATCCATTGCGCCTCCGGCGCGGTCCAGACCGCCGGCAGGTCCGAGAAAGTGTCGATCGCCACGTCCTCGCCCATCAGCGCGCGCAGGCGCGCCAGCAGCTCGGCGTGGTCCATGCCGGGCAGCGTGCGGACGTCGACGCCGATGCGGGCGGCGTCCGGCACCAGATTGACCCCGGATCCCCCCTCGATGGTGCCGACGCTGAGGGTCGCCGCGCCCATCACCGGGTGCGGCGGGTGGGCAAAGTCGAACGTGGCCAGCGCGCCGACGGCGCGCGCGGCCTTGTAGATCGCGTTCACGCCGAGCTCGGGCATCGAGCCGTGCGCGGAGACGCCGCGGAAGTCCGCGTGGAACTTGAGCGAACCCTTGTGGCCGACGTACGGATGGTTCGAGGTCGGCTCGCCGACCACCATGGCGCCCGCCTTGCCCATCAGCCGGGGCAGCTTGGCGAGGTGGCGCGAGCCGATGCAGCCGTTCTCCTCGGAGGCGGTCAGCACCAGCACCACGCCCGGCGTGCCGTGCAGCTTCCTCGCGAACGACCGCGCCGCGAGCATGATCGCCGCCACGCCCGACTTCATGTCGGAGGTGCCGCGCCCGTACAGCCGGTCGCCGTCGGTTTCGCCCGCGAACGGGTCGCGCGACCAGGCGCGTGCGCCGAGCGGCACGACGTCCAGGTGCCCGGTGAGGCAGAGCGGCGCCTTGCCGCCGTTGCCGCCCGCGCGCGCGACGACGCTGGTGCGCCCCGGCTCGAAGTCGTGCGTCTCGACCTGGTAGCCCCAGTCCTGCAGCAGCCGCGCCGCGTGCCGCGCGCAGTCGGCTTCGCGGCCGGGCGGATTGATGGTGTCGTAGCCGAGCAGCGACCTGGTGAGGGCGACGGCGTCCTG
>JBBDXL010000045.1:0-1141 GCA_040902335.1 Burkholderiales bacterium | reverse complement strand
CCGACCAGAGCCGTTGCGCATCGGCCGGGGACAGGATGCCGCTCTCGGAAATCACGATGCGCGGCGCCGGCACGCGCGTGTGCAGCGCCAGCGTCGTCTCGAGCCGCGTCTCGAAATCGCGCAGGTCGCGGTTGTTGATGCCGACGAGCGGCGTGCGCAGCGCGAGCGCGCGCTCGAGCTCGGCGCCGTCGTGCACCTCGACCAGCACCGCCATGCCGAGCGCGAGCGCGGCGCCTTCGAGCTCCCGCATCGACGATAAATCGATCGCGGCGGCAATGAGCAGGATGCAGTCGGCACCCATCGCCCGCGCTTCATGGACCTGGTAAGCGTCGAGCATGAAATCCTTGCGCAGCACCGGCAGCGCGCAGGCCGCGCGCGCCGCGGCGAGATGCTCCGGCGCGCCCTGGAAGTACTGCCGGTCCGTGAGCACCGACAGGCAGGCGGCGCCCCCCTGCTCGTAGCTGCGCGCGATCGCCGCGGGATCGTAAGGGTCGCGCAGCAGCCCCTTGGAGGGACTCGCGCGCTTCGCCTCGGCGATCACCGCGGGCCGGCCGGCGGCGATCTTCGCGCGCAGCGCGCCGACGAAGTCGCGCGCCGGCGGCGCGGCGCGCGCGCGGCGCTCCATCTCCGCGAGCGGTACGGTCGCCCGCGCTTCGAGAATTTCAGCGCGCTTGGTGCCGAGGATGCGTTCCAGGATATCCGACACTTCAGAGGTCCCTGAACTGCTCGAGGGACAGGCCCGCCTGTTTCAGGATCTTCCGGCACGTCCCCTCCGGGACGTCTCCGGTATGCATCGCCACGTAGGTCTGGCGGCCGTCGGCGTGCCGCAGGACCTTGTGCGATCCGCTTTGCCTGACTTCCTCGAATCCGGCGCGCCGCAGCTTGGCGAGAACCTCACGCGCCGAGTAGGGCATCGTCGATCTCGATCTGCGCGAAGTAACTCTCGGACTCGCGTGGAACGGGCTCGCCGCGTGCGCGCTTCTCCTCGACCCAGAGGCGGATGAGGTCCTCCGCCGCCGCCCTCGCCCCTTCGATGCCCTCGCCGTGAGTGGTGAGGTCCAGCGCCGGTACGTGGGCGTAGTAGTACCCGGGGGGAAAGCCCGCCTCGCGCACCGGTTCGATCAGGAGCGAATAACGCACG
>JBBDXL010000044.1:0-7321 GCA_040902335.1 Burkholderiales bacterium | reverse complement strand
TCGCCGCCGTCGAAGAACTCCATCACCAGGTAGGCGTTGTCCTCGGACACGCCGTGCCCATGGATGCGCGCCACGTGGCGGGTGCGGATGCGCTCCACGAGGTTGTACTCCTCGATGAAGCGCGCGAGCGCGCGCTTGTCCTGCGTCACTTCGCTGCGCAGGATCTTCACCACCAGCGGCTCGTCGTCCGACTCGCGCGACGCCAGGTACACGCGGGACATGCCGCCCTCGCCGATCAGCCGCAGCACCCTGATGCCCGGAATCTTGACCCGCGCGCCGAGGATGTGGCCTTCCATGCGCGCGGCGATCTCCGGCGGCACGGTCTTCTCGATCTTGTCGTGCGCCACATCGCGGATCGCGGTGATCAGGCGTTCCCGGGTGAGCTCCTGCTTGCGCTGATACTCGTCCGCGCCGGCCTTCATGGCGCGAACGGCGATGATCTCGTTGCCGGCGCCGGTCAGGAAGATGATCGGCGGGCAGTCGGGCCGCTGCTTGAGCTCCGTGAGCCATTGCAGCCCGTCGCCGCGCCCGAGCATGTAGTCGAGGATGATGACGTCGTAGGAACCGAGCGCGAAGTTGGCGCCCGGTTTGTCGCGCTCGAGCGGGTCGTACTGCTCGACGTCTCCCGCCGGCCATTGCTGGCGGATATAGTGCGCCAGAAGATTGCGCAGATCCGGATCGTCGTCGATGACCAGCACTTTCATGCCGAGGCCTCCGCCGCCTGCACTGCGTACACCGGAATCGGCTCGGAGCGGCCGCGAAGCGCCACGTCGCCGCGCCCGTCGACCCGATGACCGGAGAGCAGGTGACGGATGCGCTCGAACACCGGTCCGCACACCAGCACCTCGCCCGCCGCGGCCATCTGCATGAGTCGCGCCGCGGTGTTTACCGGATTGCCTATGATCGTGTAGCTCGCGTAGTGCTCGGAGCCGACGTTGCCGATGATCGCTTCGCCGGCACAGATGCCGACACCGACACCCAGCTCGAGCCCGAGGCGGCTGTGCCACGCCGCCGCCACGGGCGCGAAGCGGCCCACCATCTCGAGCGCGGTGTGCCAGGCGCGCTCGGCGGCATCGGGTTGCGGGAACGGCACGTTGAAGCCCACGAGCAGGCTGTCTCCGGCCATGTTGAAGATGGTGCCGTCATGCTGGTAGGCGGCGTCGGTGAGGATGCCGAAGTACTCGTTCAGCATGCCGACCACCTCGCCCACCTCGTTCTTCTCGGTCAGGCGCGTGAAGCCGCGCAAGTCGGCGAACAGGGCCACCAGGTTGGTGCGCTGGGCGCGGCCCTGGAACGGATCGCCCTGCTCGCCGGCGGCTTCGGCGATGCGATCCGCCAGCCGCGGCGAGATGTAGCGCGAGAACGCCTTGCGGATGGCTTCCTTGCGCTGCACCTCGGCTGCCAGGCGCCGGCTTTCCAGCTCCTTGCGGGTGTCGTGCAGCCGGCGCAGCGTCTTCACGCGCGCGATCAGCTCCTCCCGCTTCACCGGCTTGGAGAGAAAATCGTCGGCACCCGCCTCGATGCCCCGCACCCGGCTCTCGCTGTCCTCCAGCGAGGTGACCAGGACGACGGGAATGAGCGCCGTCGCCTCGTCGCCCTTCAGCTGGCGACAGACGTCGAATCCGCTCGCCCCGGGCATCATGACGTCGAGCAGCACCAAGTCGGGGGGCGTCCCGCTGACCAGCGACAGCGCGGACGCGCCGTCGGCGGCAGTCTCGACCAGCATGCCTTCACTTTGCAGCAAGCGCGCGAGGAAACCCACCATATCGGCGTCGTCATCGACCACCAGCACGCGATACGCCGCCTGCGCGGGAGGCGCCTTCTGCCGCCCTGCTCCCTTACTCATAGACCACCTGCACCTTGGACAAGTAGTCCGCGTACTCGCCGATGCAGGTATCGATGGTGTTGCGGTCCGAGTTGCGTGCGCCATCCTCGATGCGCTTGCCGATCTCCGAGACCGTGGTGAAGCCGTAGGAGGTGCCGACGCCCTTCATGCGGTGCCCGAGATCGCGCAGCTGATCGAAGTCGTCGCCGGCCAGCGCACTGCGCAGCGACTCGAGCTCCTTGTGCCGGTTCCTGAAGAACACGGGAATCAGGTCTGCGAGGTCCTTGGCGACGGTGACGGTGGGAGAGGATTTTGTCATTCGCGGACGATTATAAAGGCTGCGCCGAGGCTGGTTGCGGCAGAATGTCAAAGCCGGTCAGAGGCTTAGGCGGTTCAATGGAAATCGCGCGACGGCGCCAGGAGCCGCCCCAGCAGCGCGCTGCGGTCGGTCAGCTGCTGGGCGATCAGATGCACGACCTCGCCGTCGCGCTCGATTCTGCCCTCGACCGCGAGCAGCCGCGCGCCCAGCAGCTCGCGGCGCTGGCGCTCGATGAGATCGCGCCACACCACTACGTTGACGCAGCCGGTCTCGTCCTCGAGGGTCACGAAAATCACGCCGCTCGCCGTGTCCGGGCGTTGGCGGCAAGTTACCAGTCCTGCGGCGCGCGCTTGGCTGCCGTGCGCACGGGCGTGGACCGCCGCCGCCGGCAGCAGGCCCAGGCGGCTCAGGCGCGGGCGCAGGAGTGCCAGCGGATGCCTGCCGAGGCTCAGGCCGAGGCTCGCGTAGTCGGCGACGATGTCTTCGCCCTCGCCGGGGGGCGGCAGCGCGAGCGCCGGCTCGTCGATGGGCGCCTCGCGCAGCACGCCCACCGCCTGCGCAATTCCCGCCGCGGCCCAGTGCGCCTGGCGGCGGTGCCCGGCAAGCGCGGCGAGCGCGCCGCCCGCCGCCAGGCACTTGAGGTCACGCCGGCCGAGCGCGGCGCGGCGCGCGAGATCCTCCACCGAGGCGAACGCGCCGCGCATCCGCGCCGCGACGATCTTCGCCGCCGCCGCCTGCGCCAGCCCGCCGACCCTGCGCAGTCCCAGGCGCAGCGCTCCGTCCTCCAGCGTGCAATCCCAGAGGCTCGCGCCGACGTCGGGCGGCCGCACTTCGACGCCATGGCGCCGCGCATCCTGCACCAGCTGCGACGGCGCGTAGAAGCCCATCGGCTGGCTGTTGAGCAGCGCGGCGCAGAACGCCGCCGGGTGGTGGCACTTGAGCCAGGCCGAGACGTACACCAGCAGCGCGAAGCTGGCTGAGTGCGATTCGGGAAAGCCGTACTCGCCGAAGCCGAGGATCTGGCGGTAGAGCCGTTCCGCGAACTCGCGCCGGTAGCCGCGCTCGAGCATGCCCTGCACCAGCCGCCGCTCGAAAGGCTCGAGTCCGCCCTTTCTTTTCCACGCCGTCATCGAGCGACGCAGTCGGTCGGCTTCGCCCGGCGTGAAGCCGGCCGCGACCACGGCGAGCTGCATGACCTGCTCCTGGAAAATCGGCACGCCCAGCGTGCGCTCCAGCACGCCCTGCACCGCCGCGCTCGGATAAGCCACCGGCTCCAGGCTGCGGCGCCGGCGCAGGTAGGGATGCACCATGCCGCCCTGGATCGGCCCGGGCCGCACGATCGCCACCTCGATCACCAGGTCGTAGAAGCTCGCCGGCCGCAGGCGCGGCAGCATGCTCATCTGCGCGCGCGATTCGATCTGGAACACGCCGACCGTGTCCGCTTTCTGGATCATGGTGTACACGGCGGGATCCTCCGCGGGCACCTCGTGCATCTGCATGCCGAGGAAATCCAGCGCGCGGCGGATCGCCGAGAGCATGCCGAGCGCCAGCACGTCGACCTTGAGCAGCCCGAGCGCCTCGAGATCGTCCTTGTCCCACTGGATCACGGTGCGCTCGGGCATGGCCGCGTTTTCGATCGGTACCAGCTCGGCGAGCGGCCCGCGCGAGATGACGAAGCCGCCGACGTGCTGCGACAGGTGGCGCGGGAAACCCACCAGTTCGCCCGTGAGCGCCACGAGCCGCTGCAGCGTCGGGTTCGCCGGATCGAGACCCGCCTCGGCGAGCCGCTCGGGCAGCACCCGCCGCCCGTCCCACCACGCGAGCGACCTCGCCGCGCGCTCCACCTGCTCCGGGGCGAGGCCCAGCGCCTTGCCCAGGTCGCGCACGGCGCTCCGCGGGCGGTAGCAGATCACGGTGGCGGCGAGCGCGGCGCGGCTGCGGCCGTACTTCGCGTAGAGGTACTGGATCACCTCCTCGCGCCGCTGGTGCTCGAAGTCGACGTCGATGTCGGGAGGCTCGTTTCTTTCCTTGGATACAAAGCGCTCGAACAGCGTCCGCAGGCGCGCCGGGTCCACTTCAGTGATGCCGAGCGCGTAGCACACCGCCGAGTTCGCCGCCGAGCCGCGGCCCTGGCACAGGATGCCGCGCTCGCGTGCGAAGTGCACGATGTCATGCACGGTGAGGAAGAATGCCTCGTAATGCAGCTCGGCAATCAGCCGCAGCTCGTAATCGACGAGCGCGCGCACCTTCTGCGGCACGCCGGAGGGAAAGCGCCAGGCGAGGCCCTGCGCGGTGAGCTCGGCGAGGTGCCCGGACGCCGTTTTCCCGGCGGGCACCAGCTCTTCGGGATACTCGTAGCGCAGCGTATCGAGCGAAAAGTCGCAGCGCCGGGCGATGGCCGCGCTCTCGGCAAGAAGCCCGGGCGGATAGAGCTGCGCCAGGCGCACGCGCGCGCGCAGGTGCCGCTCGGCATTGGGAAACAGCGCGCGGCCGCAGCGCCCGAGCGGCGTGCCGAGGCGGATCGCCGTGAGCGCGTCCTGCAGCCGCCGGCGCGAGCGCAGGTGCATGTGCACATCGCCCGCCGCCACCAGCGGCAGGCCGCTGGCGCGCGAGCACGCGCGCAGGGTTTCGAGCCGGGCACGATCGTTGGGCCCGCAATGCAGCTCCGCGGCGATCCAGGCGCGCCTCTGGAAATGCCCGGCGAGCCAATGCGCGTCGCCTTGGAGCAGCAGCGCTAGCAGGCCGCTTGCGGCGCAGGCCTCGACATCGGGTCGTGCCAGGACATAAGCCCCTTTTCCCGCGCGCCTGCGTCCCGTGGTGATCAGGCTGCAGAGCGTTCCATAGGAGCGGCGGTCCGTCGCCAGCAGCACCAGACGCGTGCCGTCCTCGAGCCGCAGCTCGGTGCCGGCGATCAGCTTGAGCTTGTGCTCCTTCGCAGCGACATGCGCGCGCACGATGCCGGCGAGCGAGCACTCGTCGGTGAGCGCCAGCGCTGCATAGCCGAGCGCGGCCGCGCGTTCCACCAGCTCCTCGGGATGCGAGGCGCCGCGCAGGAAGGAGAAGTTCGACAGACAGTGCAGCTCGGCGTAGTCAGGCAAACAGTCCATGCAGGAACCAGCCTTCGCGCGCGCGGTAGATCCAGGCCAGCGACGCACCGCGCGCCGCAATGAAGTAATCGCGCGCCACGTCGTCGCCGTCCCACCAGCCCGACTCGATGCGCTCGGGCCCGGCGAGCAGCACGAATTCGCCTTCGCCGAGGCGGCGCGGCGGCTCGAGCAGCCAAAGCGGGCGCGGCCCCGGCAACGCCTGGTCCGCAGCCGTGCCGGCAGCGGCGGCCCGCCACGCGCGCTCGGGACGATGCTCGGCGTGCGTCGTCAGCCCATGCACCCCGGCGCCGCCGAGCCGCGCTTGCAGGCGCTCGGTAAGCCGCTCCCAGGCCTCGGCCTGGCTGCGCGCATCGCCGAACAGGCCGGGCGCGGCGCCGGCGAGCGGCGTCAGTCCGGCGGCCTCGAGGCGGATCGCCTCCGCCGGGCTTTTCAGGACGGTTATCTCGAGGCGCTCGCGCAGCAGCCGCTGCCAGTGCTCGATATCGCGATGCGGGGTGGCGGAACCGATGTCGATCAGCGTCGGCTGCTCGCCTCGATGCGACAGGCGGAGCGTGAAACCCCGTACGCCGGACTGGCGCGCGGCGAGGAACCCTTCCAGCTGCAGCAGCAGCCGGCGCGCGGCAAACAGCACGCGCTCGGCCTCCATCACCGGCGCCGGCAGCTCGAGCCGCATGTTGAAGCGCCCGGGGGGCTCGAAAAAGACGCGTGGCTCAGGCGCCCGCCCCAGGGCCCGGTCGAGATCCCGCAGGAGCCCCTGGCCGAAGCGCGCCGCAACCCCGGCGCGCGGCAGCCGCATCAGCTCGCCCAGCGTGCCGACGCCGATTCTGCGCAGCAGCGCGAGGGTTTCCGGTTCGGGGTCGATCGCGCCGACCGGCAGCGCTTGCAGCGTTTCCCCTCCGCCCCGTGCCAGCCAGAGCGCGGCGCGCGCGGTCGGACCGGCAGCGAGCAGCGCCTCGAAGCCGAGGTCCGCGACGCCGCTGCGCAAGCGCGCCATGAGCCGGACGGCGCCGCCGAACAGCCGCAGGCTGCCCTCGACTTCGAGCAGTACGGCCTGCGGGGGTTCGAGCGAGACTTTTGCGGTGAACTGGCATGCCCAGGAAGCAACCGCCTCGAGCGCCCCGGCCTCGGCGGCGGCGTCGCGCGGCAGGATGCGCAATTGCGGCGCGAGCGCCCAGGCCGCCGTGAGTGCGCTCCCTGGGCGCACGCCCAGAGCCTCGGCGGCGCCGTTGCAGACCAGCACCGAGCGGTTATCGACAACCGCCCAGGGCTCGTCCGCAGCCTCAGGCGGGGCACGGCCGCGCAGCCTGGCTTCGAGTGGCAACCGGGGAAGGCAAAGCGCCACCCACAGCATGGACGGGTCTCGGGATCGGGATCTGCAGGGGCGCGGCAAGCTGCGCGCCCCTGCGCTTGAGAACGCGCACGGCGAGCTGCCCGCCGTCCGGCACGAGCGCCAGGCGCAAGGGCGCGGGCGAAGCTTCCTGCGCGGCCAGCAGCGGCCGGAACAACAGAGTGATGGCCGCGCCCGCCTCCGCCGCCAGAGCGAGCCGCCGCAACTCGCCGTAGCCCGAGCGCGGCAGCCACATGAGCAGCGCCCGGCAGGCGCCCGCGCGCAGCACCTGCTCCGCGGCCCATAGCGCATCCCGCCTGCCCGGCGCCCTCACCACGGTCAGTAATTCCAGGCGCAGGCCGGCAGCGGCAAGCGCCGGGGCATAAGGCAGGTGCGGCGGCGCGAGCCAGGCGATGCGCCCCCCGGCCTGCGACAGCGCGGCGAGCGCGGGCAGCACGAGTTGCAGCTCGCCAATGCCGTGACTCGCGCACAGGATCTCGGTCAGTGCGCCGGCCGGCCAGCCGCCTCCCGGCAGCTCGCGGTCGAGCCCGGCATGGCCGCTCGGCTCGGCCCGCACTTGGGACTGCGCCACGCTCCCGCCGCGCCAGACGGGGTGGCGACGCAGAACGGCTTCGAGCGCTGCGGTCGGGACGGCCATGGGGAAACGGCTCCAATACTGTATTTATATACAGTATCGGCGGCGCAGGCAAGCTGCCCGCCGGCCCCCGCGGCGGGGGGGGGGC
>JBBDXL010000043.1:0-1155 GCA_040902335.1 Burkholderiales bacterium | reverse complement strand
AGGCCCTGCTGCGCCTTGGTGGTGGACTTGATGTGCCACTCGAGCAGCGGCACGCCGAGCGCCTTGGCCACCTGCACGGCGAGCATCGTCTTGCCGGTGCCGGGCTCGCCCTTCACCAGCAGCGGCCGCTGCAGCGTGATCGCCGCGTTGACCGCGAGCGTCAGATCTTCGGTGGAGACGTACTCGGCCGAACCGGAAAAGCGCATTGCCGTTCCTCGGGAAAATCGCATTATAATCGCCCGCTCTTTCCTTCTCCCCAAACCAAGAAAATGCTCGCACGCAGCGTTCTTGCCGTCACGCTCGCCGCGCTCGGCGGCGCCGCGGCGGCGCAGAAGCCGGCGGCGGAACCGGCGCACGACAAGGTGTCGATGTGCATCGGCTGCCACGGCGTCCCGGGCTACAAGACCGCGTACCCCGAGGTCTACCATGTGCCCAAGATCGGCGGGCAGAGCCCCATGTACATCGCCAACGCCCTGAAGGCCTATCGCACGGGCGAGCGCTGGCACCCCTCGATGCGCGGCATCGCCGCCAGCCTGAGCGACAAGGACATCGAGGACATCGCTGCTTATTACGGAGGCGCCAGATGACTCGGCTCCTCGTCCTCGCCCTGGCGCTCGCGCTCGCCGGCGCCGCGCAGGCCCGCGGCAACGCCGCGGCCGGCAAGGAAAAAGCGGCGCAGGTCTGCGCCGCCTGCCATGGCCCCACCGGCGCCCAGCCGACCGCCCCCGAGAACCCGATCCTCGCCGGGCAGCACTACGACTACCTGGTGCGCGCGCTGCGCGACTACAAGTCCGGCAAGCGCAACAACGCCGTCATGAAGGGCTTCGCGGCGTCGCTCTCGCGGCAGGACATCGAGGACCTGGCGGCGTGGTTCTCGAGCCAGGCGTCGGGGCTGCGCTATCAGCGCTGAGCCCGCGTCTTTCCCCTGAAGCCGCACAGGTCCCGGATCAAGCACTGCGGGCAGCTTGGCTTGCGCGCGAGGCACACGTAGCGCCCGTGCAGGATCAGCCAGTGGTGCGCGTGGCGCCGGTAGGCCTCCGGCACGACCTTCATCAGCTTGTCCTCGACTTCTCGCGGGTCCTTCCCCGGCGCGAGGCCCGTGCGGTTGGCGACGCGGAAGATGTGCGTGTCGACCGCGATGGTGGGCTCGCCGAA
>JBBDXL010000042.1:0-7378 GCA_040902335.1 Burkholderiales bacterium | reverse complement strand
GCATCGCGCCGCCCAGCCCGCCGCCGATGCAGATCGAGGCCATGCCGCGCTTCGCATTCTTGCGCTTGAGCAGCTGCAGCACGTGCAGCACGATGCGCGCCCCCGAGGCGCCCACCGGGTGGCCGAGCGCCACGGCGCCGCCGTCGACATTGAGCTTGTCCTGGTCGAGCTCGCCCAGGGCGCGCTCCAGCCCCAGCTCCTCCTTGCAGTACGTCTCGTCTTTCCAGGCGGCGAGGCAGCCCAGCACTTGCGCGGCGAACGCTTCGTTGATTTCCCAGTAGTCGAGGTCGTCCAGCCCGAGCCGGTGCCGCTGCAGGATCGGCGTCGCGGCATGCACCGGCCCCAGACCCATCTGCGCCGGGTCGAGTCCCGCCCATTGCGAATCGACGATGCGGCCCACGGGCGCGAGGCCATGGCGCTTGACTGCCTCTTCGGAGGCGAGGATCAGCCACGCCGCGCCATCGGTGATCTGCGAGCTGTTGCCGGGCGTGACGTTGCCGTACTTGCGGTCGAAGAAAGGCTTCAGCTTCGCCAGGCCCTCCAGCGAGGCGTCGCGTCGCACGCCGTCGTCCAGCGGATAGGCGTTGCCCTTCGCGTCATAGAGCGCCTCGACTTCGCCGCCGCCCGGCTTGAGCGGGCCCTCGTCCTGCGCGCGCGCCAAGCGCTGGTGGCTGCGCACCGAGTAGGCGTCCATCTCCTCGCGCGTGATGCCGAAGCGGTGCGCGAGGTTCTCCGCGGTCTGCCCCATGAGCAGGCCCACCATCGGATCGGTGAGCCCCTTCATGATGCCGATCACCGGCGCCAGCAGCGCGCGGAACGGCATGCGCGCAAAAAGCGCCATGCGCTGGCCTGCGCTCTTCGCCGCCGCGAGGTCGGAGAACCAGTCGACCATGGCGTCGTTGTAGAGCAGGGGGGCACGCGAGAGCGCGTCGACGCCCCCCGCCAGCACGAGTCGCGAGCGGCCGGAGAGGATGTTGGCGATGCCCGAGTCGAGCGCCTGCATGCCGCTCGCGCAGTTGCGCATCACCGTCCAGCCGGGGACTTTTTCGCCGCAGCCCATGCGCAGCGCCGCGACGCGGCCGATGTTCACTTCGTCCACCGAGGGCGCGGCGCAGCCGAGGATCACCTCGTCGAGCTCCTGCGGCGCGAACTTCTGGCGCACGAGCAGGGCGCGACCGGCCTGCACGGCGAGGTCGCTCGCCGCGAACGGCCCGGGACGGTTCTTCGATTTCAGGAACGGCGTGCGCGCGCCGTCGATCACGTAGATGGCTTGGCGGGTCATGTCAGGCTGCCTTGGCCTGGACGGGCTTCTCGTCGCCGAGCTTCGCGAGAACCTCGGCGCGACCGTAATCCTGCGGGAAATCGTCGACCATGATGACGCGCTTGCGCAGCGTTTCCTTGCGCTGCCACTGCGCGTACTCCTCGGGGGTGATGACGCCCTGGTCGCGCGCGAGCAGCGCCGTGTCGGCGCCCGAGCGCGGCGTGAGTACGCCGCTTTTCACCGCCTCGCGGAACTTCTTCTCGATCGGCTCGCAAGCCACCGTGGCGAGGAACGCCGTCTCCAGCACGCCGGTGGCGTCGGCCTCGCCCTGCGGCAGGTAGATGCCCGCGGTCAGGCGGTCGCGCGCCGCGCCGGGCTCGAGCGCGATCTTCGCGCACTCGTGGTTGCGCGAGTCGAGCGGCGGGCGGAACGGCGTGCCCAGCGGGAAGATGGTCCAGCGCAGCACCGTGGCGAGCGCCTTCACGGGGAAGTTCGACAGGATCTGGTCGATCGCCTGCTGCGCCGAATACAGGGCGCGGCGCACCGACCAGCGCACGAGCGGCAGATCGGCCTTGAGGCGCCCCTGGTCCTCGTAGCGCTTCAGCGTCGCCGAGGCGAGGTACATCATCGACAGCACGTCGCCGAGGCGACCGGAGATCTTCTCCTTCCTCTTCAGCGCGCCGCCCATCGCCAGCATCGACACGTCGGCGAGGAACGCGAACGCGGCCGACAGGCGCGTGACGTGACGGTAATAGTGCCGGGTCTCGGGTGCCGTGGCGATCGGCGCCGTGGCGAACATGGACCGCGTCAGTCCATGAAGGAAGGCGCGCACGCCATTGGAGAGCGTATGCCCGATGTGCGCGGTGAAGGCGTCGTCGAACTCGCGCGAGGCCTCCTCGCCCTGCATTTCGTTTGCGGCGCGCATCTCGCGCAGCACGTACGGGTGGCAGCGGATCGCGCCCTGGCCGAAGATGATGAGCGTGCGCGTGAGGATGTTGGCGCCCTCCACGGTGATGCCCACCGGCAGCACCTGGTAGCCGCGGCCGACCCAGTTGTTGGGCCCGAGGCAGATGCCCTTGCCGCCGTGGATGTCCATGGCGTCGTTCACGCAGGCGCGCGCGCCCTCGGTCATGTGATACTTGGCGATCGCCGAGATCACCGAGGGCTTCTCGCCCTGGTCGACAGCGCCGGCGGTCATGACGCGCGTCGCCTCCATCATGTAGGCGTTCGCGGCGATGCGCCCGAGCGCCTCTTCGACGCCCTCGAGCTTGCCGATCGGCGTGCGGAACTGACTGCGCACGCGCGCGTACGCACCGGTCACGCGCGCCAGCGCCTTCGCGCCACCCGCCGACGAGGCGGGCAGCGAGATCGAACGGCCCGCGGCGAGGCTGTTCATCAGCATCATCCAGCCCTTGCCGGCGTACTCGCGCCCGCCGATGATCCACTCGAGCGGCACGAACACGTCCTTGCCCGAATTGGGGCCGTTCTGGAACGCGCCGTTCAACGGCAGGTGGCGCCGGCCGATGTTGACGCCTGGCGTGGCGGTGGGGATCAGCGCGCAGGTAATGCCGAGATCTTCCTTGCCGCCGAGCAGCTGCTCGGGGTCGTAGAGACGGAATGCGAGGCCGAGCAGCGTCGCCACGGGCCCGAGCGTGATGTAGCGCTTGTCCCAGGTGAGGCGCATGCCGAGCACTTCCTTGCCCTGCCACTGGCCCCGGCACACGACGCCGTAGTCGGGGATGGAGGCCGCGTCCGAGCCCGCTTCCGGGCTGGTCAGCGCGAAGCACGGAATCTCCTGGCCCTTGGCGAGCCGCGGCAGGTAATGGTCCTTCTGCTCGTCGGTGCCGTAATGCAGCAGGAGCTCGGCGGGCCCGAGCGAATTCGGCACCATCACCGTCACGGCGAGCGCGTTGCAGCGCGAGGAGAGCTTGGTCACGACCTCGGAGTGCGCGAGCGCCGAAAAACCCAGGCCGCCGTACTTCTTCGGGATGATCATGCCGAAAAAGCCCTTGTCCTTGAGGAACTGCCACAGGCGCGGCGGCAGATCGTAGCGCTCGTGCGTGATTTCCCAGTCGTCGGCCATGGCGCAGGCTTCCTCGACCGGGCCGTCGACGAACGCCTGCTCTTCGGCGCTGAGCCGCGGCGCGGGTGTCGCGAGGAGCCGCTCCCAGTCCGGGCGGCCCGAAAACAGGTCCGCGTCCCACCACACGGTGCCGGCGTCGATCGCTTCCTTTTCGGTCGCCGACATGTCGGGGAGGATGCGGCGGTACACGGCGAGCACCGGGTCGCTGAAGAGGCGCCGGCGCAGCGCCGGCAGATTGAGCGCCAGGGCGAGCGCCAGGAACGCGGCGGCGAGCACCGCGTTGGTCGTCGCGCCGAATCCCAGTATCACGGCCCACGAGGCGCCCATCACGCCGACGGCGGCGCTCCAGACGAAGATCGGCGCGCGCAGGGCGGCGAGCGCGAGGAGTACGACGAAGGTGGCGAATGCGAAGGTGGTCATGACGGAGTTCCTCTTCTGCGCTTCAGGCCGCGATGCGTACTTGCTGCGCGCCGGGGAGCGGCGCGAGCAGGCCCGCGCTCATGAACGCGGTCAGGCGATCCTCGAGAACGCGCGCGTCGTAGCGGTCCTCGGGCTTCGCCCCGGCGATGAGCTGCACGGTGTCGGTGGCCGCGAGCGTGTAGGCGAGCGTGCCGAACATGAAATGCATGCGCCACACCAGCTCGTCCTTGGGCAGCTCGGGCAGCGCGCGCACGAACGCCGCCTTGAAGCGCTCCATGGCGGGGGCATACATCCGGCCGATGAGCTGGCGGATCGACTTCGCCGGCTCGGTATAGGCGCGCCCG
This sequence comes from Burkholderiales bacterium, assembly GCA_040902335.1. Lineage (GTDB taxonomy): Bacteria > Pseudomonadota > Gammaproteobacteria > Burkholderiales > SG8-39 > JAABQT01. The sequence goes on along the minus strand of JBBDXL010000042.1, from coordinate 3,270 downwards.
AGCAGGCGCGAGAAGGTGCGGCCGCCGCCGCGGGTGTCCTCGATCATGCGCAGGCTTGCGCCGATGAAGGCGCGGATGATCGCCTGCGGCGTGAGCGCCTTGCCGGCGGCCTCCTGCTCCAGCCGTTCGAGCTCCGCGAGGCGCTCGGCGTTCATGGGATCGAGCCGGCGCCGGAACACCGCCTCGACGAGCGCGTCCTTGGAGCCGAAGTGGTAGTTGACCGCGGCGAGGTTGACACCCGCCTTGGCCGTCAACATGCGCATCGAAGCGCCCTCGAAGCCGTGCTGCATGAACAGCTCTTCGGCGACGTCGAGGATGCGGGTCTGGGTCTCTTTCAGGGGCTTCAGGGCGCGTACGCTCATGGTCGGTCTCGATTTCAAACGAACGTTTGAATGATAGGAAAAGAGCCCCTTGGTCGTCAAGGGGTTCGGCGGGCCCGGCTGCTTTAGAATCCGCGCCTTCCATGACGAATCCCTGGCCCGGCCCCGCTTCCGATTCGCCCGTGCGCCGCAGCGACTGGCGTGTCCTCGGGCTCCTCCTGCCCTACCTCTGGGAATACCGCTGGCGCGTGGCAATCGCGCTCGTCTTTCTCGTCGCCGCCAAGTTCGCCAACGTCGCCGTGCCGCTGGTGCTGAAGGAGGTGGTGGACGGGCTCGACCCGACGCTCGCGATGCTGGCGGTGCCCGCGGCGCTGCTCGCCGCCTACGGCATCCTGCGCTTCTCCACGACGCTGTTCGCGGAGCTGCGCGACGTCGTGTTCGTGCGCGTCACGCAGCGCGCCATCCGCCGCGTGGCGCTCGGCGTGTTCCGCCACCTGCACCAGCTCTCGCTCCGGTTTCACCTCGAGCGCCAGACCGGCGGCATGACGCGCGACATCGAGCGCGGCACGCGCGGCATTTCGACGCTGCTTTCGTATCTCATCTTCTCCATCCTGCCGGTGATCCTGGAGTTCGCGCTGGTCGCGGCGGTGCTGCTGGCGAAGTTCGACTGGCGCTTCGCCGCCATCACCTTCGGCGCGGTCGCCGTGTACCTGACGTACACCTTTCTCGTGTCGGAGTGGCGCATCGCCATCCGCAAGCGTGCCAACGAGCTCGACTCGAAGGCGAACACGCGCGCCATCGACAGCCTGCTCAATTACGAGACCGTGAAGTACTTCGGCAACGAGGACTTCGAGGCCCGCCGCTACGACGAGAGCCTGATGCGCTACGAGTCGGCGGCCACCACCAGCGAAGCATCCCTCGGCCTGCTCAACATCGGCCAGAGCCTGATCATCGCGGTGGCGGTGACCGCGCTCATGTTCCTCGTCGCCGAGGGCGTGGCGTCGCGCGAGCTGACGCTGGGCGACCTGGTGCTGGTGAACGGGCTGCTGATCCAGCTCTACATCCCGCTCAACTTCCTCGGCATGGTGTACCGCGAGATCAAGCAGTCGCTCGCCGACATGGAGCGCATGTTCCGGCTGCTGGGCGAGAACCTCGAGGTGCGCGACAAGCCTGGCGCGCCCGATCTCGCGCCGGGGCCGGCCGCGGTCGAGTTCCGCGACGTCGATTTCAGCTACGAGTCCGCGCGCCGTATCCTGCACGGCGTGAGCTTCCAGATCCCGGCCGCGCAGCGCGTGGCCGTGGTCGGGCACTCGGGCTCGGGCAAGTCGACGCTGGCGCGGCTCCTGTACCGCTTCTACGACGTGGGCGGCGGCGCCATCCGCGTGAACGGCGTGGATATCCGCGATGCGACACAGAAAAGCCTGCGCGCGGCGATCGGCATCGTGCCCCAGGACACGGTGCTGTTCAACGACACCATCCTGTACAACATCCGCTACGGCCGGCCCGAGGCGAGCGCGGCCGAGGTGATCGCGGCGGCGCGCGCGGCGCACATTCACGACTTCATCGAGAGCCTGCCGCTGAAATACGAAAGTACGGTGGGCGAGCGCGGCCTCAAGCTCTCGGGCGGCGAGAAGCAGCGCGTGGCGATCGCGCGCGCCATCCTCAAGAACCCCTCGATCCTGATCTTCGACGAGGCCACCTCGGCGCTCGATTCCAAGTCCGAGCGCGCCATCCAGGCCGAGCTCGAGCGCATCGCGCGCGGCCGCACCGCGCTGGTGATCGCGCACCGCCTGTCCACGGTGATGGACGCCGACCAGATCCTGGTCCTGGATCACGGCCGCATCGTCGAGCGCGGCACGCACGGCGAGCTCCTCGCCGCACAGGGCGAATACGCGCGCATGTGGGCGCTGCAGCGCGAGGCGGCGCAGGCCGAGGCCGTGCTGGAGCGGGCCAAGGCCGCCTGAGGGGTTGGACCGGAGCTAAGCTTTTTCCTGAATGTCCGGCGCTACCCCCTTATTTTTGCTTGCATTTCCATTTTTGCCCCCTTACACTGCGTCGGCCCAAGTCTGGAACAATCCATATGCGCCCAGGGGAACGCAGGCTGCATTCGCTCGAAAAGATCGTCGCCATCGGCGCGCTCGCCGCGGTGCTGTTCGTCAGCGTCGGCTTCGCGCGCGCCGGGGACGGACCGAAGCTGCGCTCGTCCGTGGCGCTCGTGCAGGACGCCGAAAGCGGCGAGACGCTGTACGAGAAGAACAGCGACACCATCCTGCCGATCGCCTCGATCACCAAGCTGATGACCGCCATCGTGGTGCTGGAGCGCGAGCTCGATCTCGAGCAGCGCGTGGCGGTGAGCGCCGAGGACCTCAGAGCGACGCGCAGCGCGCGCGTGCGCGGCCGGCTGCGGCCGGGCTCCGTGCTGACCCGCGACGAGCTGCTGCTCCTTTCGCTGATGGCGTCCGAGAACCGGGCCGCGGCGGCGCTTGCGCGCACCTATCCCGGCGGCACCGAGGCGTTCGTCGCCGCCATGAACGCGGAGGCCGGGCGGCTCGGGCTGCAAGACACGCGCTTTGCCGACCCGACCGGGCTCTCGCCGGACAATGTTTCCAGCGCGCATGACCTCGCCAATCTGGTGCGGGCCGCGCACAGCTATCCCCTGATCCGCGAGTACTCGACGCGGCCGAACGCGCAGGTGCGCGCGCGCGGCGGCACGGTGGGTTTTCGCAACACCAACAGCCTGGTGCGCTCGGACGCCTGGGACATCGAGCTCTCCAAGACTGGCTACATCCACCAGGCCGGGCGCTGCCTGGTGATGCACATGCGCGTTGCTTCGCGCGACCTGGTCGTGATCCTGCTCGATTCCTGGGGCAAGTACACGCGCATCGCCGACGCCAAGCGCATCCGCAAGTGGCTCGAGTCCAGCGTCGCGCGCGAGCCCCACGGCTAGGCC
>JBBDXL010000041.1:0-7427 GCA_040902335.1 Burkholderiales bacterium | reverse complement strand
AGCGGCATGTTGCGCGACTTGCCTTCGTAGGCCTTGCTGAAGTCGGCCTTCTGCACCGCCTGCTGGTGCTCGATGCCGAGCAGCGCCTTGCGCGCTTCGGGGTTCGCCTGCGTGCGGATGCGCGGGCTCGCCTCTTCGGCCAGCTTGACGAGCAGCGGCCACAGCAGCTTGACGAAGCGCCGCGTCAGCCACATGCGCAGCTCCACCGCCTCGCTCGCCGCGATCAGCATGAGCAGGCGGTCCTGCTCGGCGTTGTAGTCCACCTTGAGCTGGTGCAGTTTCATGCCGAAATCATAGCCCCGCTAGCGCGCCTTGCGGCGCGGCTTCCTGCGGGCCACCGCCCGCGCGGCGGCGCCGATGCGCTCGAGGAGCGCCGTCGTCGAGCGCGCATGCTCGAACGGGATCGAATGCACTGCGCCGCCGCGCGCGAGCACCCCGGCCGCGCCCGCGATTCCCGCCACCGGCCAGTCGCCGCCCTTCACCAGCACGTCGGGACGGCACGCGTCGATGAGCGCGGCCGGCGTGTCGGCGTCGAACCAGGTCACCGCGTCCACCGCCTCGAGCGCCGCGACCAGCGCCATGCGCTCCGCGAGCGCGTTCACCGGCCGGCCCGGCCCCTTGCCCAGCCGCCGCGCCGAGGCGTCGCCGTTCAGCGCGACGACCAGCGCCGCGCCCAGCGCACGCGCGCGCGCCAGGTAGGTCACGTGGCCGCGGTGCAAGATGTCGAACACGCCGTTGGTGAACACGAGCGGGCGCGGCGCTGCCGCCGCCCAGCGCGCGGCGTCGCGCGGCGCGAGAATCTTGCGCTCGAAGGCGGGTGCGCCGGGGCCTAGGTCCGTGGCCGGCACACTGCGTCGGTCGGCTGGCAGTACTCGAATATCTTCACGACCTTGCGTACGCCCGCGGTGGTGCGCGCGATCTCGACCGCGTCGGCGGCCTCCTGCTCGGTGACGATGCCGAGCAGGTACACCACCGCGGCCTCGGTCACCACCTTGACGTGGAACGGACTGAACTTGCCGGCGTTGATGAAGCGCGTCTTCACCTTGGAGGTGATGATGGTGTCGTTGGAGCGCGAGGTGGTCGAGGACTGGCCGGCGATCTGCAAGTCGTTGCTGACGCCGAGCACGTTGGGCACACCGCGCGTCAGGGTCTCGGCTTCGGCGCGCGTCGCCTCGTCGGACACTTCGCCGGTGAGCAGCACGTAGCGGTTGAACGAGGTGACGTTCACGTGCACGCGCTCGCCCAGCCGGTCGTCGATGCGGTTCGCGGCGCGCAACTCGATGCCGCGGTCCTCGAGCTGCGTGCCGGTGGTGCGCCGGTCCTCGACCGTCGCCACGGCGACGCCGGTGCCGACCACCATCATCTCTACGCAAGCTTGCAGCAGGGGCAGCGCCGCCGCCGCGGCGAGCAGGAGTGTTCGCGGATTGTTCATGTTTTCCGGGCTCCGAACAGCAGGGTATCGATGCCGTCGCACAGGCAGTGCAGCGCGAGCAGGTGCACTTCCTGGATGCGCATGGTGCGCTCGTGCGGCACGCACACGTGCACGTCGCCTGCGCCGAGCGCCGCGCCCAACTTACCGCCGCCGCGGCCGGTGAGCGCCACTGTGACGAGGCCGAGCTCGCGCGCCGCGGCCATCGCGCGCACCACGCTCGGCGAGTTGCCCGAGGTCGAGATCGCCAGCAGCACGTCGCCCTTGCGGCCGAGCGCGCGCACCTGCTTCTCGAACACCTGCTCGTAGCCGTAGTCGTTGGCGATCGAGGTGAGGTTGGAACTGTCGGCGGCCAGCGACACCGCGGCGAGCGGCGGGCGCTCGCGCTCGAAGCGGTTGACGAGCTCGGCGGCGAAGTGCTGGGCATCGGCCGCCGAGCCGCCGTTGCCGCAGGCGAGCACCTTGCCGCCGGCGCGCAAGCACGCGCACATCGCCTCGACGGCGCGCGCGATGGGGCCGGCGAGCGCCTGTGCCGCCGCCAGCTTCAACTGCGCGCTGTCGGCGAAGTGCGCCGCGACGCGCTCGGCGAGCGCCGCGCTCTGCTCGGCGTGACCCATGGCGGCCTGATTCTACACGCCGCGCGGCTACTCGCCGAACGCGTTGCGGATCCAATGGATGCGCGCCGGCGCGAGCTGATCGAGCAGCAGCACGTCGAAGCGGCAGTCGGCGGCGGCGCGGCCGGCGAGATACAGGCGCGCGGCGGCGAGCAGCCGCGCGCGCTTGGCCGCGGTGATGCTTTCCGCCGCGCCGCCGTAGGACGCGTCCCGGCGCAGCCGCACCTCGGCGAAGACGAGCGTCGCGCCCTCCTCGGCCACCAGGTCGATCTCGCCGAGCCGGCAGCGCCAGTTGCGCGCCAGGATGCGCAGGCCCGCCCTGCGCAGCAGATCGGCGCAGAGATCCTCGGCTCGCGTGCCCGCCGCGTTCATGGCACCCTTAACGCCGCCGCCCACCGCCGCGTTGACCGTGCCCCCGGGAATCCTCTATGTCGTCGCCACGCCCATCGGCAATCTTGCCGACGCGGCGCCGCGCGCGCTCGAGACGCTGCGCCGGGCCGATGTCCTTGCCTGCGAGGACACGCGCATCACGCGCACGCTGCTCGCGCGGCACGGCATCGAGCGTGCGACGCTCGCCCTGCACGCGCATAACGAGCGCGCCGCGACCGGGAAGCTGCTCGCCGAGCTGCGGGCCGGCAGGAGCGTCGCCCTGGTGAGCGATGCCGGCACGCCCGGTGTGTCCGACCCGGGCGCCCTGCTGGTCGAAGCGGCGCATCGCGCGGGCATCCGCGTCGTGCCCGTCCCCGGCCCGAGCGCCGCCGTGGCGGCGTACTCGGCCGCCGGCTTCGCGGCGGGCGGCTTCCTGTTCGTCGGCTTCCTGCCGCCGAAGGCGTCCGCGCGGCGCCAGGCGCTGGCGGCGCTCGATGTGCCGTGGCCGCTGATCCTCTACGAAGCGCCGCACCGCGTGCTCGCGTGCGTACGGGACTTGCGCGCGCGCTTCGGCGGCGAGCGCGAGATCGTCATCGCGCGCGAGCTCACGAAGAAGTTCGAGGAAGTGGCGCGCCTGCCGCTCGCCGCGGCACCGGCGTGGCTCGAGGCCGGCGCGCACCGCCAGCAGGGCGAATTCGTGCTGGTGCTCGCACCCGGCGCGCCGGCGCGGCCCGACGAGGAGGCCGCGCAGCGCGTGCTCGAGGCGCTGCTCGAGACGCTGCCGGCGGGCGAGGCGGCGAAGCTCGCCGCGCGCATCACCGGCGTGCCGCGCAACGCGCTCTACAAGCGGGCCCTGGAACGCGGCAAGTAGAATCGCGCCATGGACCGCGTCACCCTGATCCGTCCCGACGATTGGCACCTGCACCTGCGCGACGGCGCGCAGATGGCGGCGGTGCTCGCCGACAGCGCGCGGCGCTTCGCGCGCGCCATCGTCATGCCGAACCTCCCGGAGCCGGTGCGCACCACCGAGCAGGCGCTCGCCTACCGCGGGCGCATCGTCGCCGCGCTGCCCGCAGGCGCGGCATTCGAGCCGCTGATGACGCTGTACCTGACCGACGACACGCCGCCGGAGGAGATCGTGCGCGCCCGCGCCTGCGGCCAGGTGCACGCGGTGAAGCTCTACCCGGCGGGCGCGACCACGCACTCGGCTTCCGGCGTGACGCGCATCTCGCGCTGCTTTCATGCCCTGGAGAAGATGCAGGAGCTGGGCATGCCGCTCCTCGTGCACGGCGAGGTGACCGATCCGGAAGTCGACGCCTTCGACCGCGAGGCGGTGTTCATCGAGGACGTGCTGGGGCCGCTCATCGAGCGCTTTCCCGGCCTCAAGGTGGTGCTCGAGCACATCACCACGCGCGAGGCCGCGCAGTTCGTGGAAGTCACCGGGCCGAACGTCGCCGCCACCGTCACCGCGCACCACCTGCTGCTCAACCGCAACGCGCTGTTCCAGGGCGGCCTGCGGCCGCACCATTACTGCCTGCCAGTGCTCAAGCGCGAAGCGCACCGCGAGGCGCTGGTGGGGGCCGCGACCTCGGGCAACCCCAAGTTCTTCCTCGGCACCGACAGCGCGCCGCACGCGCGCGGTGCCAAGGAGGCCGCCTGCGGCTGCGCCGGCATCTACACGGCGCACGCGGCGCTCGAGCTCTACGCGGTGGCGTTCGAGGAAGCGGGCGCCCTCGACAAGCTCGAGGGCTTCGCCAGCCGCTTCGGACCGCAGTTCTACGGGCTGCCGCTGAACAGCGAGCGCGTCACCCTGGAGCGGCGCGAGTGGACCGTGCCGGAGTCCCTGCCCTTCGGCACCGAGGAGCTCGTGCCGCTGCGCGCCGGCGAGAAGCTGCCCTGGAAGCTCGCCTAGCGCATCCGATCTTCGCGCCGCTGCGGCCGTGGCTGGACCTGCTGGGGTCCGAGCCGACGCACGACGCGCTCAACGCCGCATCGGCGCGCGCGGCGCTGCGCACCGAGAGCGGCCGGCCGGTGCGCTTCACCGCGCCCTCGGGAGCGGACCGGTATTACGAGGTGCACCTGTACGCGTCGGGGGAAGTGCAGACGCGCCCCGGCAACCGCCACGACCTGTTCAACGCGCTGTGCTGGCTCGCATTCCCGCGCACCAAGTCGCGCATCAACGCGCTGCACGCGGCGGCGATCCCGCACGAAGGCGGCAGGCGCGGGCGGCTGCGCGACCTGCTGACGATCTTCGACGAAGGCGGCGCGCTCGTCGCCTGCGCCGACGAATCGCTCAACCGAATGATCCGTGAATTCCGCTGGCGGGACCTGTTCTGGGAGGAGCGCGCGCGCGTGCTCGCAGGCATGCGCTTCCTGGTGCTGGGGCACGCGACGCTCGAGCAGGCGCTCGAACCGCGGCCCGGCATCACCTGCAAGGCGCTGTTCATCGACCCGGCCGCGGACGCGGACGCGCAGGCGGCCGCCTGGCTCGGCGCGCTTCCCGCCGACGCCTCGCCGCGCCTGCTCGCGCCGCTGCCGGTGTTCGGCTATCCCGGCTGGCTGCCCGAGACCGAACGCGCCGAGTTCTACGACGAACGGCGCTATTTCCGCACGCCCGGGGAGTAAAATGCGCCCGGGAGATGGCCAGGCAGCCGCTGTGGCAACACAGAGGAAAGTCCGGGCTCCACAGGGCGGGATGCGGGGTAACCCCCCGGCGCGCATAAGCGCCGCGCAAGCGGCGTCAAGGCGACGAATAGGGCCACAGAGACGAGTCCTCGGGGTCAAACCCGAGGGGTGAAACGGGCAACCTCCATCCGGAGCAACACCAAATAGGCAAGCGCTTGAGGCCGGCCCGGCCGAGCTTGCGGGTAGGTGGCTTGAGCCCGCGGGCAACTTCGGGCCTAGAGGAATGGCTGCCGGAAGGGGTTCGCCCCTTCGCACAGAACCCGGCTTATCGGCCGTCTCCCATTTTTGTTTTGCGTTTCTCGCGTCGTGCGCCGCGGATGCAAATATTTTTTGCGTTCGGCGGCGACACGGCTGGATAATGCAGAAAGTGCACGACCGCCTCAATCAAAACGACGTCACCAACAAGATCAACGTAGAGGACCCCGACCGGGTCCGGGACGCGGTGCTCGCCCTGTTCACGGCCCGCTATCCGGGAGCCGACCTGGCGCCGCTGCGTCGGGCCTTCGGCGACGTCAAGTCCCTGTTTCAGGGAACGTTTCCGGGCTATCTGCCGTGCGACACCCTGTATCACGATCTGCGCCACACGCTCGACATGACGCTGGCGATGGCGCGGCTGCTCGACGGGCACGAGCGCAGCCACGCCGAGGCCGAGCGCATCGGCGTGCGCCGCGCCATGCTCGGCATGGTGGTCGCCCTGCTGCACGATTCCGGCTACATGAAGCGCGCCTCGGAAGCGCACATCGAGAACGGCGCGGTGTTCACCAAGGTGCACGTGAGCCGCAGCGCCGATTTCCTCACGCGCTACCTGCCGCAGCTCGGCTTCGCCGAGGAGGCGGAAGCGGCCGCCAAGCTGGTGCACTTCACCGGCTATGAGATGGACATCGACGACATCATGCTGCACGACCCCAAGGACCGCCTGCTCGGCTGCCTGGTGGGCACCGCGGACCTGATCGGGCAGATGTCCGACCGCATGTACCTGGAGAAATGCCGCGAATTCCTCTACCCCGAGTTCGTCTGGGGGCACATCGCGCGCGAGCAGCTCGCCGACGGGCGCGAGATCGTGCGTTACAGCTCGCCCGACGACCTCATGCTAAAGACGCCCGGGTTCTACGAGTACGTGGCCCGCGCGCGCATCGAAAGGAAGCTCGGCGGCGCCGACCGCTACGCCGCGGCGCACTTCGACGGCCCGAGCTTGTACCAGAGCGAGATCGACCGCAACATGGGGTTCCTGAAGAACGCCATCGAGCAGGCGGACCTGAAGCGCATGCGCCGCTTCTGCTACTCGCTGTCGCGCAAGGACGCCAAGATCGCATAGCGGGCCCGAGCGCTGTGGGGTTTGTCACGTTTCGGCCCAGATCGGACTCCGGGCGCTTGCCCGCGGCCGCAGGCCGTGGCAAAACATGCCCTGATGGTCCCAGAGAGAATCCGGCAGAGCGCCACGCGCCCCGAGGTCGCGCCGGCGCTGTTCCGCCTGCTCGCGGAAGCCGCGCTGTCGCGCGCGGCGCTCGACGCCTGCGGCCTGCCCGTGGCGATCGCGGACGCGGCCGCTCCTTCGCACCCGCTCAGCTACGTGAACCAGGCCTTCGAGAGCTTCTTCGGCTATCGCGCCGCGGAGGCGCTGGGGCGCCCGGCGCCGGTGCTGCTGGCGATGGATCCCGCGTGCGCCGGGCAGCTGTTCCGCGAGCCTGCGCAGAGCGTCGTGCTGCGCGCGCAGCGCAAGGACAGCTCGCTGGCGCAGGTGGAGGTATCCGTGGGCGCGGTGCGCGGCAGCGACGGCCGCGTCACGCACTGGGTGCTGGCGTTCTCGGACCGCACGGAGCTCGAGCAGCTGCGCGAGCGGCTCAGTCGTCCTTCGACTTGAGCGACTGCCAGAGGTCGACCAGCATCATGGTGAGGCCGATGAGGACCACGACGCTGAGCGCCGTGTCCTTCAGCTTGACCACCACCGGGCCGACGAAAATGATCAGCAGCGTCGCCGCTACGATGCCCGCCAGGACTTTGAATATCATCGTTCGTTTCTCCGTTTAGCCGCCGCCGGCTTGCGCCTGCGCCGCCAGCCAGCGCGCCGTGCGCAGCAGCCGCGCATCGTTGTCGCGCCGTCCCACTAGCTGCACGCCCATCGGCAGGCCGTTCTCGCCGCGCATCAGCGGCAGGCTGAGTGCCGGCATGCCGCACAGCGTCCACAGCGAGCAGAACGCGGGATCGCCCGTGGCCTCGAGGCCCGCGGGCGCCGTGCCCGGTGCCGCCGGCGTGACGATCGCGTCGCAGCGCTCGAATATCTCGTCGAAACCCTCGTTGAGCAGCGGGATGCGCGCGCGCGCGCGCTGGTA
>JBBDXL010000040.1:0-1181 GCA_040902335.1 Burkholderiales bacterium | reverse complement strand
TCATCTCGCTGTCGAGGTCGGACTTGCGCACGAAGGAATTCACCATGCGGTCGGCCTCCATCGCCAGCGCCCACTCGAGGTTGTCGCCCGTGGCGGGCAGCGTCTCGAAGTAGTTGGTGCGGTCGTAGGAGGTGGTGCCGTTCCAGCGCGCGCCGCGCCGCGCGAATTCCTGCTTCACGTCGGGATGGTGCGTCGAGCCCTTGAACAGCATGTGCTCGAGCAGGTGCGCCATGCCCTTTTCACCGTAGCCCTCGTGGCGCGAGCCGACGAGGTAGGTGACGTGCACCGTGACCGTCTCGGCGCCCGCGTCGGGCGCGAGGAGCACGCGCAGGCCGTTCTCGAGCCGGTACTCGGAAACCCCCTCGACCTCGGTCAGCTTGCGCGGCGCCGCGTCGGCGAGCGCGGGCAGGGCAAGGGCGAGCAGCAGGAGGGCGAGCAGCTTCTTCATCGGGCGCCTTAGGACTTGGGCTCGGGGCCGAGCTTCTTGTACTCCTCGCGCATGCAGTCGCGCAGCACCGTGCCCTGCTTGCCCCGGCAGGCCTCGAGCACGAGGTCGCGGCGCTCGGCGTTGACGAAGTAGCGCTCCTCGCAGGCCGCGGGATCGCGGGTGTTCTTGCACAGCTCGCGCGCCATGCAGGTGCGCTGCTCGGCGTGCGGCACGTAGCGGCAGACGCGCCCGGCCTCGCGGAACTGCGCCCGCCCGGCCTCGGTGCGCGACTGGGCCTGCACGGCGGCGGCGGCGGCGAGAAGGGCGAGCGCCAGGAACGCCCGGTGCATCATGCCAGCTGCCTGAGCAGCGTATCGGCGTCGCTCACTTCGAACTTGCCGGGCGCTTCGACGTTGAGCTGCTTGACGACGCCGTCGTCGAGCAGCATCGAGAAGCGCTGCATGCGGATGCCCATGCCGGCCGCGGTGCGGTCGACGTCGAGGCCGAGCGCCTTGGTCCACAGCGCGCTGCCGTCGCCCAGAAAGCGGATCTTGCCGAGGGCCTTCTGGTCGCGGCCCCAGTGCGCCATCACGAATGCGTCGTTCACCGAGACGCACCAGATTTCGTCCACCTTCTTTCCCTTGAGGCTGTCGAACTTCTCGACGTAGCCCGGGACGTGCTTGGCCGAGCAGGTCGGCGTGTAGGCGCCGGGCAAGCCGAAGACCACGATGCGCTTGCCCTTCACCGCCTGCGC
>JBBDXL010000039.1:0-7606 GCA_040902335.1 Burkholderiales bacterium | reverse complement strand
GACGGCTTCGAGCGCCTGGCCCTGTTTGTCGCAGCGCGCGGCGCGGACGCCGCGGCCGCGATCGCCGCCGCCGGGCGCGCCTGCGAAGAGAAGCTGCCGCGGCACAAGCAGCCGAAGTGGATCCTGCCGATCGCGGCACTGCCGCGCACCGCCACCGGCAAGGTGCAGCGCTTCAAATTGCGCGAACTGCTCGCGCAGGAGCACAGCCGCAAGGCATAGAATCCGCGTTTTTCCCCGACGAGGTCAGCATGGCTCATGTCATCCCGCTGTGGTCGCCGCCGTCGCTGCCGGTCGCCGGCGGCGGCGACACCTTCCCGGTGCGGCGCATCTTCTGCGTCGGCCGCAACTACGCCGAGCACCAGAAGGAGATGGGCGGCAGCGGCCGCGAGCAGCCGTTCTTCTTCATCAAGAGCGCGCATGCGCTGGTGCCGGGAGGCGGTGACCTGCACTATCCCCCGAAGACCTCGAACTACCACTACGAAACCGAGTTGGTGGTGGCCCTGGGCAAGGGCGGGCGGCGCATTCCCGCGGCGCGCGCCAATGAGCACGTGTACGGTTACGCCGTGGGCCTCGACATGACGCGCCGCGACCTGCAGCAGTGGGGCAAGGACCACGGCCGGCCGTGGGACTTCGGCAAGGATTTCGACGAGGCCGCACCTTGCAGCAGCCTGGTGCCGGCCGCGAAGATCGGCCATCCCGCGAAGGGCGCGATCTGGCTGCAGGTGAACGGCAAGGAGCGGCAGAAAGCGGATCTCGCCGACATGATCTGGTCGGTGCCCGAGCAGATCGCCTACCTTTCCGAGCACTACACGCTGGAGCCCGGCGACATCATCTATGCGGGCACGCCCGCCGGCGTCGGCCCGGTCAAGCCCGGCGACGAGATGCATGCACACGTTGACGGCGTCGGCGACCTGAAAGTGAAGGTGGTGCCGGCGCTGTGAAGCTGTACACGTACTTCCGCAGCTCGGCGGCGTTTCGCGTGCGCATCGCGCTGAACCTGAAGGGCCTTGCCCACACGCCGCAGTTCGTGCACCTGGCAAGGGGCGAGCATCTGCAGCCAGCATACACCGCGGTCAATCCTCAGGGCCTGCTGCCGGCGCTGGAGGTCGACGGCGCGCTCCTGGCGCAGTCGATCGCCATCATGGAGTATCTGGAGGAAACCCATCCACAGCCTGCGCTGCTACCCGCCGATTCCCTGGGCCGGGCGCGCGCCAGGAGCCTTTCGCTGATCGTCGCCTGCGAGATCCATCCGCTCAACAATCCGCGCGTGCTGAAATACGTGAAGAACACCCTGGGCCACAGCCAAGAAGAGGTCAATGCCTGGTACCGGCACTGGATCGCCGACGGGCTGGCCAAGCTGGAAGCCGAGCTCGGAAAGCCCGGCACCGGCCGGCACTGCCACGGCGATGCGCCCACGATAGCGGACTGCTGCCTCGTCCCGCAGATCTTCAACGCACAGCGCTTCGAGTGCGACCTCAAGCCGTACCCCACGGTGATGCGCGTGTTCGACGCCTGCATGCAGCTCGACGCGTTCGACCGTGCACAACCGGGCAAGCAGCCCGACGCGGAGTAACCATGAGCAAGATTCACGGCTATCGAAAATATCATCCGGGAACGCAGCCCGCGTACGACTATCCACCGTACGCCTCGACCGCCAAGCGCCACCCGACGCGGCCGCTGGTGATCGCGCCGCAGACACTCTCGGAGATTACCGGGCCCGTGTTCGGGTACGACGACGTGAAACCCACGGACCACGATCTCACTCGCCAGCACAAGGGCGAGCCGATCGGCGAGCGCATCATCGTCAACGGCTGCGTGCTCGACGAGAACGGCCGGCCCGTGCCGCACACGCTGGTCGAAGTCTGGCAGGCGAACGCCGCCGGCCGCTACCGGCACAAGACGGATCAGCACGACGCGCCGCTGGATCCCAACTTCTCCGGCGCCGGACGTACGTTCACGGACGCGAGGGGGCGTTACCGGTTTGTCACCGTCCGCCCCGGGGAGTACCCCTGGCGTAACCACTACAACGCGTGGCGCCCCGCGCACATCCACTTCTCGCTTTTCGGCCGCGCGTTCCTTACGCGCCTGGTGACGCAGATGTACTTTCCGGGCGACCCGCTGTTGCCCCTCGACCCCATGTACATGAGCATCCGCGACGAGAAAGCGCGCCGTCGTCTGGTGTCGCGGTTCGACCTTGCGAACACGGTGCCAGAGCACGCACTCGCCTACCGCTTCGACATCTTCCTGCGCGGTCGCGCGGCAACGCCGATGGAGCACCCGTGATGCTGTTCGCGAGCGGATCGCAGACCGTCGGGCCCTACCTGCACATCGGGCTCACCTGGCTCAACACCGATCGCATCGCGGGCCCGCGGGTGAAGGGCGGGCGCGTCACCCTCCAGGGCCGCCTGCTGGACGGGAACGGCGTCGGCGTGGGCGACGGGCTGGTCGAAATCTGGCAGGCGAATGCCGCAGGCAAGTACGCGCACCCGGAAGACCGCCGCAAGATGCCGATGAAGAAGGGGTTTCGCGGCTTCGGGCGCATTCCGACCGACGCCAAAGGACGTTTCCGCTTCAGCACCGTCAAGCCCGGCCGCGTGCCCGGGCCCGGCGGCAAGCTGCAGTCGCCGCACCTCTCGGTAACGGTGTTCATGCGCGGCTTGCTCAAGCAGCTCTCGACCCGCATCTATTTCCCCGGCGACCCGGCCAATGCGCAGGACCCGGTGCTGAAGCGCGTGCCCGCGGCGCGGCGTGCGACGCTCGTTGCGAAGCGCAAGGCGCGCGGCGTGCTGGAATGGAACATCGTCCTGCAGGGCAGGGACGAGACGGTGTTCTTCGACTTCTGACGCTAGGCGCCGAACAGCGCCTTCAGCTCCTCGGGGATCGCCAGCCCGCGCAGGCGCGTGCCGGGACCGTCGTCGAACTTCGCCCACACGCGCTTTTCCGCGCCGCGCGCGAGCGCCATGCCGTCGGCGCGCAGCACCTCATGGGCCACGGTGAAGGACTTGCCGCCGAAGTGCTCGATCTTCGAGCGCACTTCGCAGCGGTCGCCATGCTCGGCGGGATAGAGGAACTGGCAGTCCGCGGACACCAGCGGCATGGCGAGGTGCTCGGCGCGCATGCGCTTCGCGTCGTAGCCGATGCCGGCGAACATCGCCCAGCAGGCGGCGTCCATCCAGCGGAAGTAGGTGGGATAGAAGATGATGCCCGCCGGGTCGCAGTCGCCCCAATGCACCTGGCAGGCGAATGTCGCCGTAATCGAGCGGAACTGCGCTTCGCTCAACACTGTTCCCAGGGCAGCCCTTCGTAGCGCCAGCCGGCGAGCGAATTGCGCCGGTGACTATTGTTCAGCTCGCCCTCGAATCCGTGCTGCACGTTGTACACGCGCGTAAAACCGGCGCGCTCCAACTCCTCGCCCGCTTCCCGCGAGCGGTTGCCGCTGCGGCAGATGAGCACTACCGGGCGCGCCGCGTGGTTGGTGCCGGCGAGCTTCTTCACCTGGCCGACGAAATGCGGGTTCACGGCCCAGTCCGGGCCGTCGTTCCACGCCACATGCAGCGCGCCGACCGGGTGGCCGACGAACAGGTACTCCATCTCGCTGCGACAGTCGACGAACAGCGCATCGGAATGCTGCTTCAGGAATTCGAACGCCCGCTTGGGTTCCAGATGGTCCATGGGGGAGCGCATTATACGCGTAAGCGTTTGACAGAGCAGCACTATGTAGGCACACTGCAGCATTCGCGCCGATTTGATGTTCAGCTTGCGGGCGCGTTACAAATACTGCTAAAGAGACGTGCCGAGACGCCCGTTTCCGCGCAAGCCGAACGGGCGTTTTGTTTTTCCGGCTGCCTATGACGCACAGCGACCGTACCGTACAACTGCAAGCCCTCCTCGCCGAGCGCATTTTGCTGCTCGACGGCGCCATGGGCACCATGATCCAGCGCGAGCGCCTGGACGAGGCGCAGTTCCGCGGCGAGCGCTTTCGCGACTGGCCGCGCGACCTGCGCGGCAACAACGACCTGCTCGTGCTGACGCAGCCCGAGCTGATCCGGCGCATCCACGGCCAGTATCTCGAGGCGGGCGCGGACATCATCGAGACCAACACCTTCAACTCCACCGCCGTGTCGATGGCCGACTACGGCATGGAGAGCCTCGTCACGGAGCTCAACTTCGCCGCGGCGAAGCTCGCCGTCGAGGCAGCGCGCGCCGCGCAAGCCAAAGACCCCTCCCGCCCGCGTTTCGTCGCCGGCGTGCTCGGGCCGACCACCAGGACCGCGTCGATCTCCCCGGACGTGAACGATCCGGGCTTTCGCGCCGTCAGCTTCGATCAGCTGGTGGCGGCCTACGCCGAGGCGGCGCAAGCGCTGGCCGAGGGCGGCGTCGACCTCATCCTGGTCGAGACCGTGTTCGATACGCTGAACGCCAAGGCGGCGCTGTTCGCACTGGAACAGCTGTTCGAGCGGCGCGGCGCGCGCCTGCCGGTGATCGTCTCGGGCACCATCACCGATGCCTCGGGACGCACGCTCTCCGGGCAGACCGCGGAAGCGTTCTACAACTCGGTGCGTCACGCGCGGCCGCTCGCCGTCGGCTTCAATTGCGCGCTGGGGGCGAAAGAGCTCCGCCCGTACGTGGAAGAAATCGCCGGCATTGCCGAGGCATTCGTTTCCTGCCACCCGAACGCGGGCCTGCCGAACGCGTTCGGCGAATACGACGATACGCCCGAGAACATGGCCGCGATCATCGGCGAATGGGCAAGGAGCGGCTGGCTCAACATCGTCGGCGGCTGCTGCGGCACCACGGCCGAGCACATCCGCGCGCTGGCCAACGCGGTGTGCGGCGTTTCGCCGCGGCGCGTGCCGAGGCTGCCGGCGCAGTTGCGCCTCGCCGGGCTCGAGCCGCTCAACGTGGGCGCCGATTCGCTGTTCGTCAACATCGGCGAGCGCACCAACGTCACCGGCTCGAGAGCGTTCGCGCGCCTGGTCCTGGCTGGCGACTATGCCGAAGCGCTGAGCGTCGCGCGCCAGCAGGTGGAAAACGGGGCGCAGATCATCGACGTCAACATGGACGAGGCGATGCTCGATTCGGAAGCGGCCATGCACCGCTTCCTGACCCTCGTCGCCGCGGAGCCCGACATCGCGCGCGTGCCGGTGATGATCGACAGCTCCAAGTGGCGAATCATCGAGGCGGGCCTCAAGTGCGTGCAGGGCAAGAGCATTGTCAATTCGATCAGCATGAAAGAGGGCGAAGAGGAGTTCCTGCGGCAGGCGCGCCTTGCGCGCCGCTACGGCGCGGCGGTGGTGGTGATGGCCTTCGACGAACAGGGCCAGGCCGACACGCTCGAGCGGCGCACCGCCGTCTGCCGGCGCGCCTACGAGCTGCTGACGACGCAGGCCGGCATGCCCGCCGAGGACATCATCTTCGACCCCAACATCTTCGCAGTGGCCACGGGGCTCGAGGAGCATGCGCGCTACGCCCTGGACTACATCGAGGCGGCGCGCTGGATCCGGCAGAATCTGCCGCATGCGCAGGTCTCCGGCGGGCTGTCGAACCTGTCGTTCTCGTTCCGCGGCAACGACGCCGTACGCGAGGCGATGCACACGGCGTTCCTGTATCACGCCGTGCGCGCCGGCATGTCGATGGGCATCGTCAATGCCGGGCAGCTGGGCGTATACGAGGAGATCGAGCCACAGTTGCGCGAGCGCGTCGAGGACGTGATCCTCAATCGGCGCGACGACGCCACCGAGCGACTGATCGAGTCTGCCGCAAACGTCAAGGCGGGCGGCAAGGCGGCGAAGGAAGACGACGCCTGGCGGCGCGCGCCGGTGCGCGAGCGCCTGGTGCATGCGCTGGTGACCGGCGTGGCGAGCCACGTCGTCGCCGACACCGAGGAGGCGCGGCTTGCCGCGGCGCACCCCATCGAGGTTATCGAGGGTCCGCTGATGGACGGCATGAACGTGGTCGGAGACCTGTTCGGCGCCGGCAAGATGTTCCTGCCGCAGGTGGTGAAGTCCGCCCGGGTGATGAAGCAGGCGGTGGCGCACCTCGTGCCCTACATCGAGGCGGAAAAGGCGAAAAGCGGCGAGGGCGGGCGGCCCAGGGGCAAGATCGTCATCGCCACGGTGAAAGGGGATGTGCACGATATCGGCAAGAACATCGTCGCCGTCGTGCTTCAGTGCAACAACTACGAAGTGCTGAACCTCGGCGTCATGGTGCCGGCGCAGAAGATCCTGGAGACGGCGCGCGTGGAAAAGGCGGACGCCATCGGCCTTTCGGGTCTCATCACGCCGTCGCTCGAGGAAATGGCGCACGTCGCGCGCGAAATGGAGCGCGAGGGCTTCACGCTGCCGCTGCTCATCGGCGGCGCGACCACCTCGCGCGCGCATACGGCGGTCAAGATCGCCCCCCACTACTCGGGCCCGGTGGTGTACGTGCCGGACGCGTCGCGCTCGGTGCCGGTGACGCAGAGCCTGCTGTCGCGCGACGCGCGCGATGCCTACGTCGCCGAGGTTCGCGCGGACTACGAGAAGGTGCGCCGCCAGCACGCCGAGAAGAAGGGACCGGGGCCGCTGCTCGAGCTCGCGCGCGCGCGCGAGCTCGGTTACGCCGCGGACTGGAAGGCCTACGCGCCGCCCGCGCCGGCCAGGCCCGGCCTTACCGTGCTTGCCAACTACCCACTGGAGAAGCTTGCGCCTTACATCGACTGGGGGCCGTTTTTCCAGACCTGGGAGCTCTCGGGCCCGTACCCGAAGATCCTCGACGATCCGGTGGTCGGCGCCGAGGCGCGCAAGCTGTTCGCCGACGCGCAGGCCTTTCTGAAGAAGGTGATCGACGGGCGCTGGGTGCGCGCGAGCGGCGTCTGCGGCCTGTTTCCGGCGGCGCGGGTCGGCGACGACATCGAGATCTACCGCGACGCGTCGCGGCACGAGACGCTGATGACCTGGCACAACCTGCGCCAGCAGAATCAGAAGCCCACGGGCCACCCCAACCAGTGCCTCGCCGATTACGTGGCGCCGAAGGAATCCGGCGTACCCGACTGGGTCGGCGCCTTCGCCGTCACGGCGGGCCTCGGCATCGAGAAGAAGCTTGCCGAATTCGAGCGCGCGCACGACGACTACTCGGCGATCATGCTCAAGGCGCTTGCCGACCGGCTCGCGGAAGCCTTCGCCGAGCACCTGCATGCGCGCGTGCGGCACGAATACTGGGGCTATGCGCCCGACGAATCCCTGGGCAGCGAGGAACTGATCGCCGAGAAGTACCGCGGCATCCGCCCGGCCCCGGGATATCCGGCGTGCCCGGACCATACGGAGAAGGGTGCGCTTTTCGCCCTGCTCGACGCAGAACGCCATGCCGATATGCGGCTTACGGAATCCTACGCCATGCTGCCGGCGGCCGCGGTAGCGGGCTTTTACCTGGCGCACCCGGACGCGCACTACTTCGCGGTCGGCAAAATCGGTCGCGACCAGGTCGAGGACTATGCGCGGCGCAAGCGCATGAGCAGGGAGGAAGCCGAACGCTGGCTCGCCCCGTACCTCGCCTACGATCCCGAGCAGCAGGCGCAAGCCGCGTAGCTATAATGCGGCGCGAATCGCAACCGGAGGCATGACATGGG
>JBBDXL010000038.1:4207-7658 GCA_040902335.1 Burkholderiales bacterium | reverse complement strand
GAGCCGCGCGTCGAGATCGTGGACGGCGCGCTGCAGGCGCTCGAGGGCTGCGACGCGCTCGCCATCGTCACCGAGTGGCGCGAGTTCCGCAGCCCGGATTTCGCGGCGCTCAAGGCGCGGCTCGCCAATCCCGTGATCTTCGACGGCCGCAACCTGTACGATCCGGCGGTGGTGAAGGGGCACGGCCTGGAATACTTCCCGATCGGCCGGCGCGCATGAAGGCGCCGGACACCTCGCGCGCGCGCGTGCTGGTGGTGGGCGACGTGATGCTCGATCGCTACTGGTATGGCGACGCCACGCGCATTTCGCCCGAGGCGCCGGTGCCGGTGGTGCTGTGGCAGCGCGAGGAGGAGCGCCTCGGCGGCGCGGCGAACGTGGCGCGCAACTGCGCCGCGCTGGGCGCGCCCACCACGCTCCTCTCGGTGACCGGGCGCGACGAGGCCGGCGAGCGAGTGGCGCAGCTGCTGCAGGCCGAAGGCGTCGCGGCGAACCTGCGGCGCGACGCCTCGGTGCGCACCACGCAGAAGCTGCGCGTGGTGCACAAGAAGCACCAGTTGCTGCGCATCGACATGGAGACGCCGCCGTCGAAGGAAGTGCTCGCCTCCAAGCTCGCCGATTTCCGCAAGGCGCTGCCCGCGTGCGACGTGGTCCTGCTCTCCGACTACGGCAAGGGCGGGCTCGCGCACGTCGCCACCATGATCCGCGAGGGACGCCGCGCGCGCAAGACCGTGCTGGTCGATCCCAAGGGCGACGACTACTCGCGCTATCGCGGGGCGAGCATGATCACCCCGAATCTGAAGGAGCTCGAGGACGTGGTCGGGCGCTGGCGCGACGAGCGCGACCTGGCGGCGCGCGCGCAGGCGCTGCGCGCGAAGCTGCGCCTGGACGCGCTGCTGCTGACTAGGGGAGAGGACGGCATGACGCTGTTCCGCGCGGGGCGCGCCGTGCGCATCAAGGGCGAGCGGCGCGACGTCGCCGACGTCACCGGCGCCGGCGACACCGTCATCGGAGTGCTGGCGGTGATGCTCGCCGCGGGCGAAAGCATGGAGTCCGCGGCGCGCCTCGCCAACCGCGCCGGCGGCATCAAGGTCACCAAGTTCGGCACCGCGGTGGTGACGCGCGAAGAGCTGTTCGGGGGGGGCTGATGCTGCACGTCGTCACCGGCGCCGCCGGATTCATCGGTTCGCGGCTCGTCGCCGCGCTCAATCGCAAGGGCATCAGCGAGATCCTGGCGGTCGACAACCTGGAGAACGTCGACAAGGTGCAGAATCTCGTCGGCTGCGAGATCGAGGACTACCTCGACAAGCGCGAATTCATCGCGCGCCTCGAGGCCGGCCAGTTCGACGGCGCGGTCGAAGCGGTGCTGCACCAGGGCGCCTGCTCCGACACCATGGCCGCGGACGGCCGCTACGTGATGGAGAACAACTACCGCTACTCGCGCGCACTGCTCGACTGGTGCCAGGAGGAGGAGGTGCCGCTCGTCTACGCGTCGTCGGCGTCGGTCTACGGCGCGGGCGCGGCGGGCTTTCGCGAGGAGCGCGCCTGCGAGGCGCCGCTCAACGTCTACGGCTATTCCAAGTTCCTCTTCGACCAGCATGTGCGGCGGACGCTGCCCGCGCGCGCGGCGCAGATCGTGGGCCTGCGCTACTTCAACGTCTACGGGCCGAACGAGGCGCACAAGGGGCGCATGGCGTCGGTCGCGTACCACGCCTGGCAGCAGCTCGCCGCCGAGGGCCGCGTGAAGCTGTTCGTCGGCTCGGGCGGCTTCGGCGACGGCGAGCAGCGCCGCGACTTCATCCACGTCGACGACGTGGTGCAGGTAAACCTGCATTTCCTCGAGCAGCGCGAGCGCTCGGGCATCTTCAATTGCGGCACCGGGCGCGCGCAGACCTTCAACGAGCTCGCGGCGGCGGTGATCAACGCGGCGCGCGGCACGCGCGCGCTCGCCCCGGAGCTCGCGGCGCAGAAGCTGATCGAGTACGTGCCGTTCCCGCCGCGGCTCGCCGCGCGCTACCAGAGCTTCACCGAGGCCGACCTCACGCAACTGCGCGCCGCCGGCTACGACGGGGAGTTCATGGATGTGGCGCAGGGCGTGGCGGCGTACGTGAAGGAGCGGCTGCGGGCGTGAAGCGCACCATCGAGGACTTCATCGGCGCGACGCCCCTCGCGCGGCTGCAGCGCCTGCCGGGCGCGGAGAACGCGCGCCGCGGCAACTTGATCCTCGCCAAGCTCGAGGGCAACAACCCGGCCGGTTCCGTCAAGGACCGCCCGGCGATCTCCATGGTGCGGCGCGCCGAGGAACGCGGCGCGATCAAGAAGGGCGACGTGCTGATCGAGCCCACCTCGGGCAACACCGGCATCGCGCTCGCCATGGCGGCGGCGATCCGGGGCTTTCGCATGGTGCTCATCATGCCCGAGCACCTCTCGGTGGAGCGGCGCCAGACCATGCGCGCCTTTGGCGCCGAGATCATCCTCACGCCGCAGAAGGGCGGCATGGAGGCCGCGCGCGACCTCGCCGAGAAGATGGTGCGCGAGGGCAAGGGCGTGATGCTCGACCAGTTCGCCAACCCGGACAACCCGCTCGCGCACTACGAGACCACGGGCCCCGAAATCTGGCGCGACACCGGGGGCAGGATCACGCACTTCGTGTCCTCGATGGGCACCACCGGCACCATCATGGGCTGCTCGCGCTTCTTCAAGGAGAAGAACGCGAAGATCCAGATCGTCGGCTGCCAGCCCGAAGAGGGCGCGCAGATTCCCGGTATCCGCAAGTGGCCCGAGGCCTATACTCCGAAGATCTACGACAAGGCGCGCGTCGACCGGCTGGAGACCGTGAGCCAGGCCGACGCCGAGGAGATGGCGCGGCGCCTGGCGCGCGAGGAGGGCATGTTCGCCGGCATTTCGTCGGGCGGCGCGGTGGCGGTCGCGCTGCGCCTGTCGCAGGAGCTGAAGAATGCGCTCATCGTCACCATCATCTGCGACCGCGGCGACCGCTACCTCTCGACCGGTGTCTTCCCGGACTAGCGCAAATGGGGCAAATGGGGACAGTCCCCGTATTAGCGTTCGACATCGAGACGGTGCCGGATGTCGAGGGCATCCGGCGGCTCTACGGGCTGCCGGCGTCGCTGCCCGAGCGCGAGGTGGCGGAGATCGCCTTCCAGAAGCGGCGCACGCAGACCGGGAGCGACTTCCTCGCGCCGCAGCTGCACCGCGTCGCCGTGATCTCGTGCGTGCTGCGCGAAGGCGACGGCATCAAGGTGTTCTCGATCGGCGAACCGGAGACGCCCGAGAAGGAGGCCCTCCAGCGCTTTTTCGACGGCGTGGAGAAGCGGGTGCCGCAGCTCGTGTCCTGGAACGGCGGCGGCTTCGACCTGCCGGTGCTCAATTACCGCGCGCTGCTGCACGGCGTCGCGGCGCCGAAGTTCTGGGACCAGGGCGAAGACGACCGCGA
>JBBDXL010000038.1:0-4107 GCA_040902335.1 Burkholderiales bacterium | reverse complement strand
CCCGTTGGTCCGGCTGAACGTCACCGCGCTCGATGCCGGCGGCCACGGCATCGCGCGCAATGCCGAGGGCAAGGTCGTGTTCGTCGAAGGCGCGCTCGGCGGCGAGACCGTGGACGCCCAGGTCCTGCGCTCCAAGCCCAAGTTCGATACCGCGCGCACGGTGGCGGTGCTGAAGGCGGCGAGCGGCCGCCGCGCGCCGCCCTGCCCGTACTACGAGAGCTGCGGCGGGTGCGCCATCCAGCACGCCGACGCGCGCACCCAGGTCGCCGCCAAGCAGCGCTGGCTGGAGGACTGCTTCGAGCGCATCGGCAAGGTGCGGCCAGAAGCGATGCTGGCGCCGATCTACGGCGAGGAGTGGGGCTACCGCCGGCGCGCGCGGCTCTCGGTGCGCTACGTCGAGAAGAAGGGCGGGGCGATGGTGGGTTTCCGCGAGCGCCGCTCCACTTTCGTCACCGACATGCAGGGCTGCCTGGTGCTGCCGGCGCACGTCTCTGCCCTGATCCCGCCATTGCGCGCGCTGATCGGCCAGCTCTCGATCCGCGAGCGCGTGCCGCAGATCGAAGTGGCGGTGGGCGACGATACGGTGGTGCTCGTCTTCCGCCACCTGCAGCCCTTGAGCGACGGTGACCAGGCGCTGCTGCGGCGATTCGCCGACGAGGCGCGCGTGCAGGTCTGGCTGCAGCCGCGCGGGCCGCAAAGCGCCGAGCCTTTCCATCCGCTGCCCGCCGCCGAGCTGTTCTATGCGCTGCCCGAGTTCGGCGTGCGCATCGCCTTCCGGCCCACGGACTTCACGCAGGTGAACCACGCCGTCAACCGGCTGCTTGTGTCGCGCGCCGTGCGCCTGCTCGACCCGCAGCC
Organism: Burkholderiales bacterium; assembly: GCA_040902335.1. GTDB lineage: Bacteria > Pseudomonadota > Gammaproteobacteria > Burkholderiales > SG8-39 > JAABQT01. The sequence goes on along the minus strand of JBBDXL010000038.1, from coordinate 3,249 downwards.
GGGCGAGCGCATCGGAGATCTGTTCTGCGGCCTGGGCAACTTCTCGCTGCCGCTCGCGACGCGCGGCGCGCAGGTGATCGGGCTGGAAGGGAGCCAAGCGCTGGTCGAGCGCGCGCGCGCCAACGCGCTCGCCAACGGCCTCACGGCGCAGTTCGAGGTGGCGAACCTGTTCGAGCCGAACCTGGCGCCCTGGGGCGCCTTCGACAAGCTGCTCATCGACCCGCCGCGCGAGGGCGCCATCGAGCTGATGAAGGCGTTGCCCGAGGCCTGGCCGCGGCGCATCGTCTACGTGTCGTGCGACGCGTCCACCCTGGCGCGCGACGCCGGCGTGCTCGTCAACACGAAAGGCTTTCGCCTCGCCGCCGCGGGGGCGGTGAACATGTTCCCGCACACGGCGCACGCGGAGTCGATCGCGCTGTTCGAGCGCTAGAAACGAAAAGGGCGCCTTGCGGCACCCTTCCCGGCCGGATCCAGCCCAGCCTCAGTCGCGCTCGCCCGCCAGTGCCATCAGCAGGTGCAGCAGGTTGGCGAAGATGTTGAACAGGCTCAGGTACACGCCTGTCGTCGCCATGACGTAGTTGGTCTCGCCGCCGCGGATGATGCGCTGCAGGTCGTACAGCAGGAACAGCGAGAACACCACGATCACCAGCGTCGAGATGGTCAGCGCCAGCGCCGGGATCTGCAGCCACATGTTGGCGAGCATCGCCGCGAGCAGCGCGATCATGCCGACGAACAGGAACTTGCCCATGAAGCTGAAGTCGCGCTTCGTGGTGGTGGCGATCACGCCCATGGTGAGGAAGATCGCGCCGGTGCCCACCGCGGCGTAACCGACCAGCGCCATGCCGTTCTTCAGCGTCAGCGCAATGTTGAGGATCGGCCCCAGCCACCAGCCGAGCAGTCCGGTCATGAGCAGGAGCAGGGCGACGCCGATGCCGCTGTTGCGGTTGGCGGCGATGCCGAATTGCAGGCCGATGACGGCCGCCAGCATCACCACGGTGCTGATGATCGGGCTCTGCATGATGATGCCGCTCGTCGCCATGCCGATGAAGGCGCCGATCACGGTCGGCACCATGGTCAGGGCGAGCAGCAGGTAGGTATTGCGCAGGACTTTCTGCGCGCCGGGGGCGGCGACGTCGGCCGTGTACTGCGCGCTGCCGCGCCCGTAACCGCGTTCGTTGGTCGGGATCGGCTTCAGTTCAGGTTGCATCCGTGTCCTCCTGGGTTGCAGACAGTGCTAAGACTACCAAACAAGTGCGAAGTTTCAACGCATTGCGACAGGTAAAATGGGGCCACCGGTGAGCGTTTTCAATACGGAAGGGTGGCAGAGCGGTCGAATGCGCCGGTCTTGAAAACCGGAAGGGCCTCGCGGCCCTCGGGGGTTCGAATCCCTCCCCTTCCGCCAGGCGCAAGCTCAGGAATTGCCTGGCTTTTCGGCTAGAATCGCGGTCCTTTACATGGCGCTCATCGTACAGAAATTCGGCGGCACCTCGGTCGGCTCGGCCGAGCGCATCCGCAACGTCGCGCAGCGCGTCGCCAAGTGGAAGCGCGCCGGGCATGACATCGTGGTCGTGCCTTCGGCGATGGCGGGCGAGACCAACCGGCTGGTCGCGCTGGCGGCGGAGCTGCAGGCGCAGCCGGATCCGCGCGAGCTCGACGTGGTGGCGGCCACCGGCGAGCAGGTCACCGCTGGCCTTCTGGCGATGGCGCTCATGGAATCCGGCACCCCGGCGCGCAGCTACGCCGGCTGGCAGGTGGCGGTGCGCACCGACAGCGCGCATACCAAGGCGCGGATCGTGAGCATCGACGAGGCCCGCATCCGCAAGGACCTGGCCGCGGGCCGCGTGGTGGTGGTGGCGGGGTTCCAGGGCGTGGACGGCGAAGGCAACGTCACCACGCTCGGGCGCGGCGGCTCCGACACCTCCGCGGTGGCGCTCGCCGCCGCGCTGAAGGCCGACGAGTGCCAGATCTACACCGACGTCGACGGCGTCTACACCGCCGATCCGCGCATCGTGCCCGAGGCGCACCGGCTGCTCACCGTCACGTTCGAGGAAATGCTGGAGATGTCGAGCGCCGGCTCCAAAGTGCTGCAGATCCGCTCGGTGGAATTCGCCGGCAAGTACAAGGTGCCCACGCGCGTGCTCTCCAGCCTCACCGACCCGATGCTGCCGGTGGCGGACGAGGCGCGCGCCGGCACGCTCATCACTTTCGAGGAAGACCCGCACATGGCGATGGAAAAAGCAGTCGTTTCCGGCGTCGCCGCGCAGCGCGACGAGGCCAAGATCACCGTGCACAGCGTGCCCGACAAGCCGGGCATCGCCTACGCCATCCTTGGCCCGATCGCCGACGCCAACATCAACGTCGACGTCATCGTGCAGAACGTCAGCCACGACGGCATGACGGATCTGTCATTCACCGTGAGCCGCGGCGATCTGCCGCGGGCGATGAAGATCCTGAAGGACCAGGTCAAGCCGCACATCGGCTGCAAGGATGTCACGGGCGACGACCGCATGGCGAAGGTGTCGATCGTCGGCGTGGGCATGCGCTCGCACGCCGGCATCGCGGCGCAGATGTTCCGCACGCTCGCCGAAGAGGGCATCAATATCCAGATGATCTCGACTTCGGAGATCAAGATCTCGGTGGTGGTGGACGAGAAGTACGCCGAGCTCGCCGTGCGCGTGCTGCACAAGGCGTTCGAGCTCGAAAAGAGGTAGCCGGAGCGGGGTACAATCCCCTCCTGCGGAGTGATGCCCGAGTGGCCGAAGGGGGCGCCCTGCTAAGGCGTTATACGGGCTTAAACCCGTATCGAGGGTTCGAATCCCTCTCACTCCGCCAGTCAAGTCCCGTAAGTGCCTGAAGCGGCAAATTATTTTTTCTCAGGCGCACGGCTTGCCCATACCTCCACCCATATCTAAGCCAAGCGGTAACTGCGCATAATTCTGACCTGCACATAATTGCAGTTATGGAAAGGTTTGCATAACTGCAAGCGGCGCGGGTTTTGCCCCTCGTGCGGCGCGCGACGCATGGCCCAGAGCGCCGCGCATCTGGTCGATCGGGTCATCCCGCGCGTGCCGGTCAGGCAATGGGTGCTGTCGTTTGCGATCCCGCTGGAGGTTTCTGCTCAAGCAAGCGGGACTGAGACGCGCCACAGCCGACACCGGCGCGGTCACGCTCATCCAGAGATTCGGCTCGGCCGCCAACTTGAACATCCATTTGCACTGTCTGGTGCTCGACGGGGTCTATCGGCGCACT
>JBBDXL010000037.1:0-1203 GCA_040902335.1 Burkholderiales bacterium | reverse complement strand
CGCGGCGCGCGAGCGTCGGCAGCAGCCTTGCAATGCTCGCCTCGACCGCGTCGAGATAGTCCTTCGACGGCGAGAGCAGGATCGACTGCGCCCTCTCGTCGTGCTCGGCCTGCGAAAAGAGGTCCATCGCCACCCAGTCCGGCGGCGTCGAGCCGTCGCCGATGACGAGGATCTCGGAAGGCCCGGCGATCATGTCGATGCCCACCTGGCCGAACACCTGGCGCTTGGCGGCGGCGACGTACGCGTTGCCGGGGCCGACGATCTTGTCCACGCGCGGCACGGTCTCGGTACCAAAGGCGAGCGCGGCCACGGCTTGCGCGCCGCCGATCGAGATCACCTTGTGCACCCCGGCAAGCGCGGCGGCGGCAAGCGCCATCGGCGCCGCGTTCGGGCTCACCATGACGATCTCGCCGACGCCCGCCACTTTCGCGGGGATGACATTCATCAAGACCGTGGAGGGGTAGGCGGCCTTGCCGCCCGGGACGTAGACCCCGACCTTGGCGAGCGGCGTGACGCGCTGCCCGAGGCGCGTGCCCTCGGCGTCGGTGAATTCCCAGGACTGCGCGAGCTGGCGCTCGTGAAAGGCGCGTACGCGCGCCGCGGCGGTCCCGAGCGCGTCGCGCTGCGCCGCCGGCAGCGCGGCGAGCGCCGCTTCGAGCCTCGCGCGCGGCACGTCGAGATCGGCCATGCTGCGCGCCGGGAGGCGGTCGAACTTGCGCGTGTACTCGAGCACCGCGGCGTCGCCGCGCTTGCGCACATCGGCGATGATGGCGCGTACCGTCGCCTCGACTTTCTCGTCCTGGGCCGCCTCGTAGCGCGTGAGCGCCTCGAGCTTCGCGTCGAAGCCCGCTTGCGTAGTGGCAAGTCGTCGCAGTTTCATTTTCCGGCGGCCTGCGCGAAAGCGTCGATCAGCGGCTGCAGCTGCGCGCGCCGCGTCTTCAGCGCCGCTTGATTGACGATGAGGCGCGCCGACACCGGCAGGATCTCCTCCACCGCCACGAGATGATTCGCCTTCAGCGTTCTTCCCGTGGAAACGAGATCGACGATGGCGTCCGCCAGGCCCATGATCGGCGCCAGCTCCATCGAGCCGTAGAGCCGGATCAGATCGACGTGCACGCCCTTGTCGGCGAAGAACTCGCGCGTCGTGCGCACATACTTGGTCGCCACGCGCAGGCGCGCGCCCTGGCGCACCGCGCCGGCGTA
>JBBDXL010000036.1:0-7933 GCA_040902335.1 Burkholderiales bacterium | reverse complement strand
GGTGTCGCGCGGCGAATGGAACACGAGCAGCGGCTTGCGCAACTGGGTGATCACTTGCGCGGCGTTCTGCGCGGCGAGGTCGTCGAAGAAGCTCTTCGCGACGCGGAACTGCCGGCCGGCGATGCTCACCTTCAGGTCTTCGCCCGCCGCCTGCGCATCCTTCACCAGGTGCGCGACGTGCGCGGGGTCGAAGGGCGCGCCGATGGTGGCGATCGCCCGGGTTTCCGGGATGCGCGCCGCGACCGCGAGCACGGCCGCGCCGCCGAGGCTGTGCCCGGCGAGGATCTGCGGCGCCTGGCGCGTCTCGCGCAGCCAGTCGGCGGCGGCCAGCAGGTCCTCGAGGTTCGAAGAGAACTCGAGGCTGGAAAAGTCGAACCGCAGGGTGGCGATGCCATGCGCGGCGAGCGCCTGCGCCACGTAGGCGGCCGCCTTGCTGTCCTTCGAGCAGGTGAAGCAGTGTGCGAACAACGCATAGGCGCGCGGCGCCTCCGCGGGCGTGTCGAGACGCGCGGCGAGGCTGCGGCCCTGGCGGCCGGGAAGGTGAATGGCTTCGGTGGGCATGATTTAGACTCTACAGGGTGAAGGAGCACGACATTGTCGCGCCCTCCGCGTGGGTCGTGCGCTGGGCGCCGCTCATTACGCGGGGCAGGGTGCTCGACCTCGCCTGCGGCAGCGGCCGACACGCGCGTCTGCTCGCCGGCCTCGGCCACGAGGTGACCGCCGTGGACCGCGAGCCGCAGCCGCTCACGGCCGTGCGCTTCATCCAGGCCAATCTCGAGGACGGCAGTCCCTGGCCGCTGCCGGGGGAAGAATTCCAGGGCATCGTCGTCACTAACTACCTGCACCGGTCGCTGTTCCCGCTCATCGAGCGCTCGCTTGCGCCGGGCGGGGTGCTGATCTACGAGACGTTCATGGCGGGCAACGAGCGCTTCGGCAAGCCCTCCAACCCGGCGTTCCTGCTCGCGCCCGGGGAACTGTGGACGGCGTTCGGCGGTCTGCACATCATCGCCTTCGAGCAGGGGCGCTGCCTGCAGCCCAAAGCCGCCATGATGCAGCGGCTATGCGCCCGGCGGGCGCGGAACGGATAAAATCGCGGCACTGCGCTGCGAAGGAGGTCCTGCCATGATTACCGGAAGCCTGGTCGCCATCGTCACCCCGATGCACGAGGACGGCCGCCTCGACATGGCGCGCTTTCGCGAGCTGATCGACTGGCACGTCGCCGAGGGCACCGACGGCATCGTCGTCGTCGGCACCACGGGCGAGTCGCCGACCGTGGACTTCGACGAGCACAAGGAGCTGATTCGCGTCGCCGTCGACCACGCCAAGGGCAGGATCCCGATCGTCGCCGGCACCGGCGGCAACTCCACGGCGGAAGCCGTCGAGCTGACCGCGTCGGCGAAGAAGGCCGGCGCCACGGCGTGCCTGTCGGTGGTGCCGTACTACAACAAGCCGACGCAGGAAGGCCTCTACCGTCACTTCCGCAAGGTCGCCGAAACCGTCGACCTGCCGATGATCGTGTACAACGTGCCGGGGCGCACGGTCGCCGACCTGCAGAACGACACCGCGCTGCGCCTCGCGCAGGTGCCCGGCATCATCGGCATCAAGGACGCCACAGCCAACATCGAGCGCGGCACCGACCTCGTCAAGCGCATGCCGCGCGGCTTCGCCGTGTACAGCGGCGACGACGCCACCGGGCTCGCGCTCGTCCTGCTCGGCGGGCAGGGCGTGATCTCGGTCACCGCGAACGTCGCGCCGCGCCTTATGCACGAGATGTGCGCCGCGGCGCTGGTCGGCGACGTGAAGAAGGCGCGCGAGATCAACCTGCGGCTGCTGCCGCTGCACCAGCGCCTGTTCCTGGAAGCGAATCCGATCCCGGTGAAATGGGCGCTGGCGCAGATGGGCCGCATCGAAGCGGGCCTGCGCCTGCCGCTGACGCCGCTCGCCGACCGGTTCCACGACGCGCTGCGCGAAGCGCTCGCCGAGGCGGGCATCACCATCGCGGGGCTGCGCGTGGTGGAAAAGCGCGCATGATAAGGCTCGCGGCCGCGGCTGCCGCGCTGGCGCTGCTCGGCGCCTGCAGCAGCAGCGACGGCCTGCTCGACAGCTCGAGCCGCATCGACTACAAGTCGGCGCAGAAGCTGCCGCCGCTCGACGTGCCGCCCGACCTGACGGCGCCGACGCGCGACGACCGCTACCAGGTGCCCGGGGACGGGCGCGGCGCGGCGACGCTTTCGGGCTACCAGGCCGATCGCGCGCATCAACCCGGGCCCGGCGGCAGCTCGCTGCTGCCCGTGATCGCGGGCATGCGCATCGAGCGCGCCGGCAACGAGCGCTGGCTGGTGGTCGAGGAGCCGCCGGAGCGGATCTGGCCGCGGGTGAAGGAGTTCTGGCAGGAGAACGGCTTTGTCATCAAGCTCGAGCTGCCGGAGGCCGGGGTGATGGAGACCGACTGGGCGGAGAACCGCGCCAAGCTCCCGGACAACTGGTTTCGCCGGATGCTCCGCTCGTTCGTCGAGCCGCTGCATGCCGCCGCCGAGCTCGACAAGTACCGCACGCGCCTGGAACGCGCGCCCGGCGGGGGCACCGAGATCTACATCAGCCACCGCGGAATTGGCGAAGTATACGTCGGCGAGCGCGAAATCGCGGAATCGTACCTGGGCGAAGGGCCGGTAAAGACGGTGTGGCAGACGCGGCCGCCCGACCCCGAGCTGGAGGTCGAATTCCTGGGCCGGCTGATGGCACGCATCGGCGCGCCGCAGGAGCAGGCCAAGGCCCTGGTGGCGGGCACGCAGCCGCCGCCGCAACGCGCCGCCCTGAGCAAAGCGCTCGACGGCGCCGAGCTGCTGGAGCTGGTCGAGCCGTTCGACCGCGCCTGGCGGCGCGTCGGCCTGGCGCTCGATCGCATCGGCTTCACGGTGGAGGACCGCGACCGGCAGAAGGGCATGTATTTCGTGCGCTACGCGGACCCGCAGGGGACGGCGGCAAAGACGAACGAGGGCCTGCTCGGGCGCCTGGCGTTCTGGCGCGATGACAAGCCGAAGATCAAGGCCGAGCAGTACCGCGTGTCCGTCACGGCCGCCGACCAGTCGAGCCGCGTGCAGGTGCTCGACAAGAACGGCGCCGCAGAGAGCTCGCCCACGGCGAGCCGCATCCTCGCCCTGCTGCACGAGCAACTGAAGTAGTGCGCTTCGCGTCGCTCGCCAGCGGCAGCAAGGGCAACTGCCTGGTCGCCGAGGCGGGCGCGAGCCGCGTGCTGCTCGACTGCGGCCTGTCGCCGCGCGAGACCTCGCGGCGCCTCGCGCGCCTCGGGCTCGCGCCCGCCGACCTGAGCGCGATTCTCGTCACGCACGAGCACGACGACCATGTCGGCCACGCCTATCCGTTCGCGGCGCAGCACGCGCTGCCGGTCTACCTGACGCACGGCACGCGCCGGGCGCAGGAAGACGGCGGCGCGCCCGCGGACGGCGTCGAGCTGCGCCTGATCGAGGGGCGCGAGCCATTCGCGATCGGGAGCCTCCGCGTCGAGCCGTTCACGGTGCCGCACGATGCGCGCGAGCCGGTGCAGTTCGTGCTCGGCGACGGCGCGCGGCGCCTCGGCGTGCTCACCGACCTCGGCACCTCGACCGCGCACGTGGAGACGATGCTCTCGGGCTGCGATGCGTTGGTCCTGGAGGCGAACCACGACCTCGACCTGCTCTGGGGCGGCGACTACCCGAAGTGGCTGAAGGAGCGCATCGGCGGGCCCTTCGGCCACCTCGACAACGCCGCCGCGGGGCGGCTGCTGGCGGCGCTCGACCGCTCGCGCCTGCAGCACGTCGTCGCCGCGCACCTGTCGCAGCAGAACAACCGCGCCGAGCTGGCGCGCGCGGCGCTCGCCGCGGCGCTCGGCTGCGCGGCGGACTGGGTGGGCGTCGCCACCCAGGACGAGGGCTTCGGCTGGCGCGACCTCGCGTAGGGTGGTGCTGGACACGCCCGGAAACGACGCCGCCCAGATCTCCTGAAAGCGCCCGCGCATGGCGAGCGCCTCGGCCTCGTCGTGCAGGCCGAGCGCGCCGCGGAAGTACTGCGCCACCGGGCGGCGCAGGTAGTGGCTCTGGTCGAGCACCAGGAAGCTGTCCTGGATGTTGCGGATCTCCTCGTGCGTGCGGTTGACCTGGATGGCGTGCGCGAAGCGCGCGAGCAGCGACATCATGCGCGGGCACTCGCGCGTCACGTGCTCCGGGTCGTGCAGCGCGATGAAGATGCGCCGCGTGCGGCTCGCCAGCAGGAACGCCTTCAGCCGCTCGATGCGCTCGGGGTCGTTCAGCCGCAGCGCCGAGAGGCTCGGGTCGAAGATGCGCAGCTCGCGGCCGGGCGCGGCCAGCAGCCGGTCCACCGCCTGCTGGAATTCGGCCTCGCCGTCGAACGTCCGGTACTCGGTCTGCGGGGCTGCCTCGCTCACCGTGCGTGCTCCAGGTGCAGATAGCCCGACAAATACCAGCGGTGCGCCGAATCGGCAAGCGATGCGGGCAGCCGCCCCCGGCGCCGGTCGGCGAGCGCGCGCAGCGCGCGCGTCGCGCCGAGCGACTCGCCGTTGACGAAGCAGCGCGCGCCGAGGGTCAGCATCTGCGTGCGCGGGTCGAGCACTACGGCCGCAAGGCGCAATGCGCGTGCAAAGGCGCCGCGCGCCAGCGCGCGCCGCGGGTGCCTGAAGACGACGTGCGGTTTGGGCGCGCTCAGGGTGCGGCCGAGAAAGTCCTCGACGTCGGCGCGCCGCCAGCGGATGCGGCCGAGCATCGCCACCGCGTGCGCCGCCAGCGGCCGCGGGATCTCGGCGCTGCGCCGCGCCGGGCGCAGCCGCGGGTCGCGATAGGCGCCGCGCGGCAGCCCGCGCTCGTGCAGGTAGTCGAGGAACGCGGCGGCGAGCTCCTCGCCCTGCGGCGCGCGCAGCCCGACGGAGCAGGTGAGGCAGTCCTCGAGCGCGACGCCGTCGTGCCCCCAGCCGGGCGGCAGATACAGCAGGTCTCCCGGCTCCGCCAGCACCTCCTCGTCGGGCTCGAAGTCGTCGATCAGCTTGAGCGGCGCGCCCTCGACCAGGCGAAAGTCGCGCGGGCGCTGCAGCCGCCAGACGCGGCGCCCGGCGCCCTGCACCAGGAACACGTCATAGGAGTCGAAGTGCGGCCCGACGCCGCCGCCGCGCGCCGCCCAGCTCACCATGACGTCGTCCAGGCGTGCCTGCGGCAGGAAGGAGAACAGCCGCAACAGGCGATCGGCCGCGGCGAGGTGCAGGTTGACGCCACTCACCAGCAGTGTCGAGTTGCGCTGCAGCGCGGTGCACGCGAGCGGGCCGTGCACCACGCGCCAGCGTGCGCCGCGCCGCTGCACGAGGCGCGCCTCGACGTCCGGACGCGCGGCGAGCGCCGCGAGCTGCGCGCGCGTCGCCGCGCCGCGGAATCCGGGCAGCGCGCCGCGCACCAGGAGCGGCCGCTTCTGCCAGTGCTGGCGCAGGAATTGCTGCGCGCTCAAGCCGCCCAGCACGCGTAGTTTCATCGTCGCATTATAGGTAACCGTCCCGCTGCAGCCTGCGCCGCGCGCTTGCCATGGCGCAATCGATGTGCATTAGAATCGGCCGCATCGAATCGCGCCATGCTGCTTACGGGACAACCCGCGCCGATCTTCACGCTGCCGGACGCCGACATGCAGGCGGTGAGCCTGTCGGAGTTCAAGGGCCGCAAGCACGTGGTGCTGTACTTCTACCCGCGCGACGGCACGCCCGGGTGCATCCTCGAGGCCGCCGATTTCTCCGACCATGAGGACCAGTTCGACAAGCACGACTGCGTGATCCTCGGCGTGTCGCGCGACGACTGCCTGTCGCACGCCGCCTTCCGCGACAAGCACGGCCTGTCGATCGGCCTGCTCTCGGATCCCGAGGGCGAGGTCTGCCGCAGCTACGGCGTGCTGCAGGAGAAGGAGACCGAGGGCGTGCGTCGCGAATGCCTGGTGCGCTCCACCTTCGTCATCGATAAGGCGGGCGTCCTGCGGCACGTGCATTACGGCGTCAGCCCGCGCGGCCACGCCAGCGAGATCATCGACGTCGTCAGGCGCCTGAAATCCTGATCGGCGTGCGGCGGCTGCTCCTCTGCCTGCTGTTCGTTCCGCTGCCGGCGCTGGCGATCACGCCCGCGGCGCAGGAGTTCATCGACGTTTCGGCCAAGCTCGAGCCGGCGCAGTGCGAGAAGCGCAAGCTCCGCCGCGCCATCGTCCTCGCCGAGGTCGAGGGACGCGCCGCGGATTTGAAGAAGCTGCGCGCGCGCTTCGCGCAGATCAACGCCGATCCCGAGACCGCGCGCCTGGAAAAGCGCCTCGCGCTGCTGGCGGCGCGCGTCCTCGACAGCCAGGGCCGTCCGCGCCACCCCGAGGACCTCGACGCCATCAGCCTGCAGCAGCGCCAGGCCTTCTACCGCTGCGGGTAAATGGGGACTGTCCCTATCGGGTGAGCCAGCGGTTCCACAACTCGCGCGCGGGTCCGATCAGCTCGGAGGCGGTGAGCCCCACGCCGAGGCCGGCGGCGTCGGCGGCCGCGCCGTGCAGGTGCACGCCGAGCACCAGCGCCGCCTCGCCCGAGAGCTTCTGCGCGAGGAACGCGCCGAGGATGCCGGAGAGCACGTCGCCCATCCCCGCGGAGGCCATGCCGGGATTGCCCGAGGTGTTCACGAACCAGTGGCCGTCGCGCGCCACGAGCACGCTGCCGTTGCCCTTCAACACGACGTGCGCGTTGAGCTCCCCCGCCAGGCGTTGCGCGGCGGCGAGGCGGTCGCCCTGCACCTCGGGGATCCCCGCGCCGAGGAGGCGCGCGGCTTCCCCCGGATGCGGCGTGAGCAGCGTGTCCGAGCGGCGTTTGGCGCAGGCCGCGCGCAGGTCCTTGTCGTCGGCGAGCAGGTTCAGCGCGTCGGCGTCCAGCACGCAGGGGATATCGGTCGCCAGCACCGCGCCGACGAGCGCCTCGGCGCGCCCGCTCTGGCCGAGGCCCGGTCCGACGACGATGGCATCGAGGTCCTGGCCGAGCGCGTCGTCGGCGTGGCGCAGCATCAGCTCGGGCGCGCCCGGGTCGATCGTCGTCTCCTCGAGCATGCCCACGTACACGCGCCCGGCGCCGAGCTTGAGCGCCGCTCGGCCCGCGAGCAGCGCCGCGCCGGTCATGCCGGCGGCGCCGCCGAGGATGCCGAGCGAGCCGGCCTTGCCCTTGTGGAAATTGCGCGGGCGCGCCTTGAGCACTTCGGCGAAGAGGTCGGGGGACGCTTTCCACGCCATGGGCCGCGCGAGCTTGCGCAGGTCGAGCCCCAGGTCGGCGACCGACAGCTCGCCGCAGTAATCGGGCCCGTCGAGCGTGAGCAGCCCGGGCTTGAGCGCGATGAAGGTCACGGTGTGCGTGGCGCGCACCGCGCGGCCGAGCACGCGCCCCGTGTCGGAGGCGATGCCGCTCGGGATGTCGAGGGCGAGCACCGGGCAGCGCTGCGCGTTTGCATAGTCGACGAGGCGCGCGAAATCGCCTTCCACCGCGCGCGCCAGGCCGATGCCGAACAGGCCGTCCACGACGAGCCCCCAGTTCTTCTCCATCGGCAGCGTCGCGGCCTCGGCGGCGCCGGCGAGCGTGACGCGGAAAAACTGCTGGCGCAGGCGCTCGGCGACGATTCTGGCGTCGCCGCCGTTGTTGCCCGGCCCGGCGAGCACCAGCACGTCCTTGGCCGTCTCGGCGCACAGGCGCGCGGCGAGCTCCGCGGCGGCGGCGCCGGCGCGCTCCATGAGGGGCACATCCTGCGCCGCCGCCTCGATGCGGCGGATGTCTCTCGTCAGGTAGATGGGCTCGGGCATGGAAATCGGGGTCAGAACAGGATTATGCTGCCACGCAGGCATGGAATGGGGCCGGCCGTTTCGCTGTTTGCGCGGCACAAGG
>JBBDXL010000035.1:0-1245 GCA_040902335.1 Burkholderiales bacterium | reverse complement strand
CATGATGCAACTGTATTCCGGCACCACGTGCCCCTTCAGCCACCGCTGCCGCTTCGTGCTGTACGAGAAGGGCATGGACTTCCAGGTCATCGACGTGGACATGTTCAACAAGCCCGAGGACCTGGCGGTGATGAACCCGTACAACCGGCTGCCGGTGCTGGTGGAACGCGACCTGATCCTGTACGAATCGAACATCATCAACGAGTACATCGACGAGCGCTTCCCGCACCCGCAGCTGATGCCCGCCGACCCGGTGATGCGCGCGCGCGCGCGGCTCATGCTCTACAACATGGAAGTCGAGCTCTTCAGCCAGATCGAGGCGCTCGACTCGGGCAAGGAAAAGCAGGTGGAGAAGGCGCGCCAGCAGGTCACCGACCGGCTGATCGAGCTCTCGCCGGTGTTCACCAAGACCAAGCACATGCTGGGCGACGACTTCACCATGCTCGACGTGGCCATCGCGCCGCTGCTGTGGCGCCTGGACCACTACGGCATCAGGCTCGGCAAGCCCGCGGCGCCGCTGATGAAGTACGCCGAGCGCATCTTCTCGCGCCCGGCGTTCATCGAAGCGCTGACGCCGTCGGAAAAAGTGATGCGCAAGTGAGCGAGATCGCCACCAAGCCGTACCTGCTGCGCGCGCTCTACGAGTGGTGCGTGGACAACGGCTACACGCCGCACCTCGCGGTGAAGGTGGACTCGCGCACCCAGGTGCCCTCGGAATACGTGAAGAACGGAGAGATCACGCTGAACGTCTCGCCCTCGGCGGTGCACAAGCTGCAGATCGGCAACGAACTGATCGAGTTCTCGGCGCGCTTCGCCGGCGTCGCGCGCCAGATCTCGGTGCCGGTAGCCAGCGTCTACGCCGTGTACGCGCGCGAGACCGGCCACGGCATGACCTTCGACGTCGACGCCGCCAGGCCCGCGACGCAGTCGGTGGTGGAGGCCGGGCCGGCGGCGCCCGGGGAGGCGCCGGCGTCGCTGCCGGCGCCCGCGGCCTCGAACGAGCCGCCGAAAAAGCCCGGCGGCGGCAAGCCGACGCTGCGCCGGGTGAAATGACCCTATTAGCGCAACCCACGGAGCGAACATGAAACGCAAGTACGGCGCCGCGCGCGCCAACGAAACCCTCGCCGAGCAGCGCATGCGCGAGGCGGCCAAGGCGGCCGGCGACAACAGCTTCAACTTCGGCAGCCGGCTGAAGAAGGGCTCGCCCACACGCGGCAAGAAGCGCGGCCGCGTCTACCGCATCAA
>JBBDXL010000034.1:0-1248 GCA_040902335.1 Burkholderiales bacterium | reverse complement strand
GCGCCGGCCGTCCTCGCCGACGATCACGCTGACGCGGCTGGGATCGCCGCCGCGGCGGATGCGCAGGCCCTCGGGCTGGGTGCCCTCGGGCACGGCGGAGCCGTCGACCCAGACCGTCGACTTGCCGAGCGAGCGCCGCACGCTGCCGTCGACGCGCGTCGTCGGCGACGGGGCGACCGCCGCCGGCTTGTCCGGCAGGCGCGCGCGGCGCCGCGCATCGAGCGCCTCGCGCTGCTCCGGGGTAAAGAACAGCCGCCCGAGCTCCTGCGCAAGCACCGCGCGCGGCGCGAGCAAGGCGCAGGCGAGCAGCAGGGCGGCGGCGTGCCTCATGCCTTCGCCGCCCGGTCGAGGATGGTGATCAGGTCGATCTCGCATTCGGCGCGCAGGCGCGGCGACAGCCCGCTGACCGCCGCGGGCTGGCCGGTGCGCGCCACCGCGCAGCTGCGCACGGCGTAGTAGGCATTGCCCGATGCGCGCAGGTCGCCGAGGAAATGCAGCAGGTCGCCCTCGTGCAGCAGGGCGAGCGTGACGCGCATGGTGCTGGCATAGAACTCGACGTTGGCCGGCTTGCCGGGCACGGTCTTCAGGGGCTGCTGGCGCTCGACGCGGTAGCGCAGGTCGGGGAGCTCGCGCGCGGTGCGGATGCGCGCCATGGCATCGGCCCATTCCAGCCGCTGCTCCTCGCCGAGGATGCCGATGTCCTTGAGCCGGCGGTAGATCTCGAGCTTCTCCTTGACCTCCCTTTCCTCCTCGGCGATGCGCATCAGACGTTCCTTGGCTTGCGAGCGCTCGGCGCGTGCCGCGGTGAGCGCGCGCTCCGCGGCAGCGTGCCTGCCCTCGGTCCAGGTGATGAGCGCCGACCCGGCCGCCAGCAGCGCAATGCACGCCAGCAGGGGCAGCGCGAGCTGGCGCAGCTCCGGTGCAGAGAAGTTCATTGGATGCTCCGCGCCAGCGCGATGGTGAAACGCGGCGCCTCGCCGGTGTCCGCGGCGGTGCCGATGTCCCCGGACAGCGTGCCTTCCGAAGTCACGTCGAACGGCAGTTGCGTGCGCTGCACCTGGTAAGCGGGGTCGGCGCGCAGCGCGTCGGCGAAGCGCTGCAGCTCGGCCGTGATGGCGCGGTAGTCCGAACGCCGCATGGTGCCGACGCGGCCCGAAATCTCAAGGATCTCGTTCGGCGGGGGGGGGGGGGCCCACGGCGAGGTGCAGGTAGAGCTGCTCCGCGCCCATGCCGGCCGGTGCGGCCTTC
>JBBDXL010000033.1:0-1249 GCA_040902335.1 Burkholderiales bacterium | reverse complement strand
GGCGCTGAAGCGGCTGCCGCAGCAGCGCTGAGCGACCTGTGCCGCGCCGTGGAGCGAACGCCGCGGCGTCGGCTACGCGCCTGATAGCTGCTCGCGCTGCCCGCGCCGTCGTAGCCGGTGTAGAGCGTGCGCTGCGTCAGCGTGCCGGCGCCGTTGAACACGTCCTGCTGCGTGAGCTGGCCGTTCGCGTTGTAGGTGCTCTCGCGCCGCTCGTTGATCGCGCCCGGGCTCGAGTAGCTGATAGTCTGCGTGACCTCGCCGGCCGCGTTGTAGGCGCGCGAGCTGGTGAGCGCGCCGCCGCGGTTGGTGGAGCTCGAAGATGTCCCGCGGCGTCGTAGCGCGCCGTGTTGGCGTTGCCGTTGGCGTCGATCGTGCCTACGGCGCGGCCGAGCGCGTCGAAGTAGTTGCGCACCACCGGCGCGCCCGTGCTCGAGATGCCGCTCGCGGCCCACACCTCGACCTGCGGGCGCGTCTCCTCGACCATGTCGCCGAGCTGGTCGTGGACTGTGCTAAGTGGGTCGGGTTAAACTTGACCCGCTGAAGGAAGTCGCCATGAGCGCAAGCGAAACCAAGCTGCTGGAGAAGCTCAAGCACCTACCGCCGGAGAAGCGCGCGGAGGTCGAGGACTTCGTTGATTTCCTGGCGAATAAATTGCGCCGCGAGGCGGCCTTCGATCGCCTGCTCGCCATCGCCCCGGCGCTTGAAGCCGCGGGGGCCGAACCGATGAGCGAGGAACAGGCTGCAACACTAGTCAAGGAGGTACGCGCCGAGCGGCGCGTACGGCGCAAGGATAAGCCGCCGGGTGCGTCTCGTCCTTGATACCGGCGTCGTCTTTTCTGGCCTGCTGTGGCGCGGAACGACCTACCAGCTGCTGGCGGCGCTCCGGCAGAGATCCGAGGTCAAGCTCTTCAGTAGCGTTATGCTCTTAGCGGAATTCGCCGATGTGCTGAGTCGACCGACTTCGGCAAAACAGCTTTCACTCATCGGCAAGACGACGAAAGAGGTGCTCGAAGACTATGCCGGCATCGTCGAGTTCGTGGAGCCGGCGGAGATTTCTCGAACATCGACCGATCCCGATGACGACGCGGTACTCGCCTGCGGCATCGCGGCACAAGCCGATCTCATCGTCTCGGGCGATCCTGACCTGCTCAACCTCAAGAGCTACCAGCGCATCCCCATCGTCAGCCCCGCCGAGGCGCTGACCCGCCTCAGTGAGCGCGCCTGAGAAACGCGCCATGAAGGACGAGCC
>JBBDXL010000032.1:0-1249 GCA_040902335.1 Burkholderiales bacterium | reverse complement strand
GTCAGTCGATGATGTGGTGGACGGGCGCCTTCTCCATTTCCCACTCGCCGGTCTTCCGGTCGTAGCGGGACAAGGTGAAGCAATGCCAGTTCTCGTCATCCAGCTTCATATGGTCACCCCGGTAGTAATACCCCGGCCACCGCGTTTCCTGGCGGAACAGCGTGTGACGGGTCACGGACTCCGAGGCCAATACCCGATGCTGCAGCTCCCACGTACGCTGTAGTTGGTGAAGGTCCTCGGCACCCATCTGGCTCAGGTCTTCCTTCAGCATGCCCAGCAACTCGAGCCCGCGGTTGAGCAGCTGGCCGTTGGTCATGTAATTGGTGCTGATGCCGCCGACGTATTCGTCCATGAGCTTCTCGAGGCGCTGAAGACCCTGGATCGGCAGGAGATAGCTCGGCGATACGGTTCCGGCGACGATCTCGTTGCGGCCGACGCGGTAGTTCTCGAGCGGCTGGTAGATCTCTTTCTCGAGGTCGCGATATTCCCGCTCGCTCACCTCGGGCTGGTCCCTGCCCTTTTCCATCACGTACTTGACCGCCGCCTTGGCGGCGATCCGGCCTTCCGCGAAGGACCCTGAGGAGAACTTGTGGGCGGTGCCGCCGATGGTGTCGCCGGCGCCGAAAAGCCCGTCTACAGTCATCATCCGGTTGTATCCCCACTGATAGTCCGCGGGCGCACAGTCTTCCGGGCCGCTCGCCCACGCGCCGGAGCAGGTGGCGTGAGAGCCCATGACGTAAGGCTCGGACGTGGTCAGCTCGGGATTGATGTGCTTGGGATCGATGTTCTGCGACGCCCAGACGACCGCCTGCCCGATCGTCATGCCGAGGAAGTTCTCCCAGCCTACGGTCTCCTTGTGGGGGTCCTGGAAGGCCTCCTTGGTCACCATGCGGATGGGGCCGCGGCCGGCCGCCAGCTCCTTGAGGATGGCGTGGTTGCGCAGGCAGGTCGGCACCGGGTGGTGGTCGACGTACTCGCCCACCAGAGCCTTGGTGTCCTCGTACCACCTCTTCTCGTACTCCTCGCCCAGGCCGTTCTGCGTGTACGTCTTCAGGTGGAGGAAGTAGGCGCCGACGGGACCATAGCCGTCCTTGAAGCGGGTCAGGACGATGCGGTTCTCCATCTGCGTCATCTTGGCGCCGACCTGGATCGGCAGCGCGTAGCACGACCCGCTGCTCCAGGGCGCGTACCAGGTCCGCCCCATGCCCTCGCCCACGGCGCGCGGCTTGAAGATGTGCGACGCGCCGCC
>JBBDXL010000031.1:0-1252 GCA_040902335.1 Burkholderiales bacterium | reverse complement strand
CAGGGTCCAGGCGCGGTTGAAGACCGGGTCGCCGGTGCTCTCGTGCGAGCGCGGGGCTTCGCTCGGCGCGCTGGGCGTCAGCAGGAAATCGACGTCGCGCATTCTGTCCGCCAGGGCGCGGCGGCACCGGCGGGCGGTCTCGCGCATGGCGTCGTAGTCGGCGCGCGTCACCTGCCATCCCTCGTCGAGGCGCGGCTTCAGGCTCTTGCTGATCTGCTCGGGGAAGCTCATGTACTCCCAGGCGAGGGCGCGGGCGCTTTCGAAGCCCATGATGACGTGGTGGCGGTCGAAGAGCGCGTCGCTGCCTGGAGGTAGCTCGAAGTCGGACACCGTGGCGCCCGCCTGCGCCAGGCGCTTGGCGGCTTGCTCGAGGTTCGCCAGCGTCGCGGCGTCGGCGTCCTGCCAGCGCGGGGTGCGGCAGAGGCCTACTCGCGGCTTGCCGGCGAAGGCGGCGAAATCCGGGGCGGGTCGGCCGGACAGGACCTCGAGCGCGAGCGCCAGGTCTTCCGCAGTCCTTGAAAAGATGCCGATGGTGTCCAGCGATTCGGCGACGAACTTCATTCCCTGGCGGTTGATGCTGCCGAAGCTCGGCTTCAAGGCGAACGCGCCGCAGTAGGCGGCGGGGCGGATGACCGAGCCGCCGGTCTGTGTGCCGAGCGCGAGCGGCACCATGCGGTCGGCCACCGCGGCCGCGGAGCCGCTGGAGGAGCCGCCCGGGGTGTGCGCGGGGTCGTGCGGGTTGCGCGTGGGCGACGGGTGGTTGTTGGCGAACTCGGTGGTGACCGTCTTGCCGAGGACGAGGCACCCCGCGCGGCGCAGGAGCGCGACGCAGGCGGCGTCTGCCCTTGGACGGTGGCCGCGGTAGATCGGCGAGTTATATTCAGTCGGCAGGTCCTCGGTGTCGATGATGTCCTTGATGCCGAAAGGCACGCCGTGCAGCCGGCTGCGGCGCGGCAGGCGGTCGAGCTCGCGCGCCGCGGCGAGCGTTTGCTTCGCGTGGATGAACGCCCACGCCCGCACCGCGTCGTCGCGCCCGCCGATGCGCTCGAGGCAGGCCGCGGCGAGCGCTTCGGCGGTCAGCTCGCGCGCCTCGATCATCCGTGCGGCCTCGGCCGCGGAAAGCTCGTTCAATGGACTTTGCATGCCCGGAGGGTATAACGAGCTGGCCAAGCCCGGGAATCCTGGCGCCCCCTGCCGGAACTCCCGTGCTACATTGGCGCCGCGCGATCTCACGCGCTGAAAATTCAGGAAA
>JBBDXL010000030.1:0-8115 GCA_040902335.1 Burkholderiales bacterium | reverse complement strand
AGCGATTCGAAGCCCTGGCGCAGGATCACGTGGCAGGTGGTGCAGGCGCAGGACTTCTCGCAGGCGTGCTCGATGTCGACGTCGTGCTCGAGGAGCGCATCGCAGATCGACATGCCCGCCGGCGCCTCGAATTCGGCGCCCTGCGGGCAGAGCTCGGCGTGCGGCAGCACCTTGATCCTCGCCATCTACAGGTCCAGGCTGGCGATCTTGCGTCCCGCCAGCGCGCGTCGCACCCCCGCGTCCATGCGCCGCGCCGCGAACTCCTCGGTCGCCTTGTTGAGCGCTTCGGCGCCGGCGCGCAGCGCGCGGTGAGCGGTGCCCGCCAGCGCGCTCTCCAGCGCGGCCATGCGCGCTTCGATGACGGCGCGCTCCTGCGGCTCGAGCAGCGCGCCGTCCGCGGCGAGCGCCGAGCGGGTCGCCTCGAGCAGGCGCGCGGCTTCGACCTGCGCCTCGTGCAGCGCCCGCGCATGCATGTCGTCCCGCGCGTGCTCGTAGGATTCCCGCAGCATGCGCTCGATTTCGCCGTCGGCAAGACCATAGGACGGCTTCACGGCCACCGAGGCCTCGACGCCGGTGGTGGCCTCCGTGGCCGTCACCGACAGCAGCCCGTCGGCATCCACCTGGAACGTGACGCGCACGCGTGCCGCGCCCGCCACCATGGGCGGAATGCCTTTCAGCTCGAAGCGCGCCAGCGACCGGCAATCGGCCACCAGCTCGCGCTCGCCCTGCACGACGTGAAAGCTCATGCCGGTCTGGCCGTCCTTGTAGGTGGTGAACTCCTGGGCGCGCGCCACGGGAATCGTCGAGTTGCGCGGCACGATCTTCTCGGCCAGGCCGCCCATGGTCTCGACGCCGAGCGACAGCGGGATCACGTCGAGCAGCAGCCAGTCCTCGCCCGCGGGCTTGTTCCCGGCCAGCACGTTCGCCTGCATGGCGGCGCCGATCGCCACCACCTTGTCCGGGTCGAGGTTGTTGAGCGGATCGCGCCGGAAGAACTCGCCCACCGCGCGCTGGATCTGGGGCATGCGCGTCGCGCCGCCGACCATCACCACGCCCTTCACCTCGTCGGGGCGCAGCCCCGCGTCGCGCAGCGCCCGGCGCATGGGACCGAGCGTCTTCTGCACCAGGTGCTGGGTAACGCGGCAGAAGGTCTCGGTGTCCAGCGACACGTCGACGACATCGCCGGTGGCGAGCTTCGCCGTGATGCGCGCCTCGCCGTGCGCGCTCAGGTACTCTTTCGCCTCGCGCGACTTGACGAGCAGCAGGCGCATGTCCCGCGGGCCGAGCGGCGCGAGCTTCGCCTCTTCCACCACCCAGCAGAACACGCGCTGGTCGAAGTCGTCGCCGCCGAGCGCCGCGTCGCCGCTCGTCGCCATGACTTCGAACAAGCCCTTCGACAGGCGCAGAATGGAGATGTCGAACGTGCCGCCGCCCAGGTCGTATACGGCGTACAGCCCTTCCGAGGCGTTCTCCAGGCCGTAGGCGATGGCGGCCGCCGTCGGCTCGTTCAGCAGCCGCAGCACGTTCAGCCCGGCGAGCTGCCCCGCGTCCTTGGTCGCCTGGCGCTGCGCGTCGTCGAAGTAGGCGGGCACCGTGATCACCGCGCCGTCGAGGCCCTGGCCGAGCGCAAGCTCGGCGCGCTGGCGCAGGACCTTGAGGATCTCCGCCGACACTTCGACCGGGCTTTTCGTGCCGGCCGCGGTGCGCAGCTGCACCATGCCCGGCGCGTCCACGAAGTCGTACGGCGCGTTCTCCGCGTGCACCACGTCCTTCAGCCCACGCCCCATGTAGCGCTTCACCGAGACGACGGTATTGCGCGGATCCTCGGCCTGCCGCGCCTGCGCCGCGTGGCCGACTTCGACGCGGCCACCCTTGAGGTAGCGCACCACCGAAGGCAGCAGCGGCCGGCCCTGCCCGTCCGCGAGCACCACCGGCACGCCGCTCCTCACGGCGGCCACCAGGGAATTGGTGGTGCCGAGGTCGATGCCGACGGCAACGCGGCGCTGGTGCGGCGCCGGCGACTGTCCCGGTTCGGCGATCTGCAGCAATGCCACTATTCGATCTCCTCGTACGCCCGCTCGATCTCCTCGGCCAGCTTGTGCAGGAACATGAGCTTCCTCACCTGCCCGGCCGCCGCGGCGAAGTCGCGCCGCGCGTCGATCAGGTCCGCGAGCCCGTGCTCGAGCGTGCGCGTTTCCTGTCTGACCTCGTCGTGCAGCCGGTCGAGGACGCCCGTGTCCTTCGCCTCGGCGAGCGTCTCGCGCAGCTCGAGCTGGCGCGTCAGGAACTCGGCCGGCATCTGCGTATTGGTCTCGAACGCGACGTCGACGCCGTTCAGCTCGAGCAGGTACTTCGCCCGCTGCACCGGGCTCTTCAGTGTGCGGTAGGCCTCGTTCACGCGCGTGGTCCACTGCATCGAGGCGCGGCGCTCGGCGTCACCGGCATGGGCGTGGCGGTCCGGGTGGATGTGCGACTGGATGTCGCGGTACGCGCGCTCCAGCGCCACGGCGTCGACGGCAAAGGCCGGCGCCAGGCCGAAAAGCGCGAAATGGTCTTTCAGACGTTAAAGGACTCGCCGCACCCGCACTCGTCCTTGACGTTGGGGTTGAGGAACTTGAACCCCTCGTTCAGGCCCTCGCGGGTGTAGTCGAGCTGCGTGCCTTCCAGGAACGGCAGGCTCTTCGGGTCCACCACCACCTTCACGCCGTGGCTCTCGAACTGGTGGTCTTCCGGATTCACGGCGTCGGCGAACTCGAGCTTGTAGGCCATGCCCGAGCAGCCCGAGGTGCGCACGCCGACGCGCAGCGCGACGCCCTTGCCGCGCCTGGCGAAGTGGTTGTGCACGTGCGTCGCGGCTTTTTCGGTCAGCGTCACCGCCATGTCAGGCCACCTTCTCCTTCTGCGCTTGTTCCGTCTCCAGGCCGTGCTTCTTGCGGTAGTCGGCCACGGCGGCCTTGATCGCGTCCTCGGCGAGGATCGAGCAGTGGATCTTCACCGGCGGCAGCGAAAGCTCCTCGGCGATCTGCGTGTTCTTGATGGTGGCGGCCTCGTCCAGGCGCTTGCCCTTGACCCACTCGGTGACGAGCGACGAGGAGGCGATCGCCGAGCCGCAGCCGTAGGTCTTGAAGCGCGCGTCCTCGATGACGCCGTCCTTGCCGACGCGGATCTGCAGCTTCATGACGTCGCCGCAGGCGGGCGCCCCGACCATGCCGGTGCCCACCGCGTCGTCCGCCTTGTCGAACGAGCCCACGTTCCTCGGGTTCTCGTAGTGATCGATGACTTTGTCGCTGTATGCCATGATTTGCTCCTACTTCAATGTGCGGCCCACTGGACCGTGTTCAAGTCGACCCCGTCCTTGTACATCTCCCACAGCGGCGACAACTCTCTCAATTTGACAACCTTGGACTTCACCAGGTTCACCGCGTAGTCCACCTCCTCCTCGGTCGTGTAGCGGCCGAGGGTGAAGCGGATCGACGAGTGCGCGAGCTCGTCCGAGCGCCCCAGCGCGCGCAGCACGTACGAGGGCTCGAGCGAGGCCGAGGTGCAGGCCGAGCCCGAGGACACGGCGATGTCCTTGATCGCCATGATCAGCGACTCGCCCTCGACGTAATTGAAGCTGACGTTGAGGTTGCCGGGAATGCGCCGTTCCATGTCCCCGTTCAGTACCACGGCCTCCATCGACGAGAGGCTTCGCCACAGCCGGTCGCGCAGCGCGCGGATGCGCTCGTTGTCGGTTGCCATCTCGAGCTTGGCGAGGCGCGCGGCCTCGCCGAAGCCGACGATCTGATGCGTAGCGAGCGTGCCCGAGCGGAAGCCCCGCTCGTGGCCGCCGCCGTGGATCTGCGGCTCGATCCGCACGCGCGGCTTCCTGCGCACGTACAGGGCGCCGATGCCCTTCGGACCGTACATCTTGTGCGCCGTGATCGTGAGCAGATCCACTTTCAGCGTCGCCAGGTCGATGGAGAGCTTGCCCGCGGCCTGCACCGCGTCGCAGTGGAAGATGACGCCGCGCGCGCGGCACAGCTCGCCGATCCCGGCGATCGGCTGAATCACGCCGATCTCGTTGTTCACCATCATGATCGACGCCAGGATGGTGTCCGGCCGCAGCGCCGCTTCGAACTTCTGAAGGCTCACGAGGCCGTTCTCCTCGACGTCGAGATAAGTGCATTCGAAGCCCTGGCGCTCGAGCTCGCGCATCGTGTCGAGCGTCGCCTTGTGCTCGGTCTTCTGCGTGACCAGGTGCTTGCCCTTGGTCTTGTAGAACTGCGCCGCGCCCTTGAGGGCGAGGTTGTTGCCCTCGGTGGCGCCGGAGGTCCAGACGATCTCTTTGGGGTCGGCGCCGATCAGCGCGGCGACGTGTCCGCGGGCCTGTTCCACCGCCTCTTCCGCCTTCCAGCCGAAGGCGTGCGAGCGGCTCGCGGGGTTGCCGAAGAACTCGGTGAGGAACGGGATCATCTTCTGCGCCACGCGCGGGTCCACCGGCGTGGTCGCGGAATAGTCGAGGTAGATCGGCAGCTTCACGCGGCCACCTGTTCCTTGCTGTCCTGTGCACGGCGGTCGTGCAGCACCGCCACGTGCTTGCCGCTCTGGTGCTCGACCAGGTCGGCGAGGCTCACCGAGGACAGGTACTCGTGCATCTTGGTGTTGAGCGTGGCCCAGAGATCGTGCGTCATGCAGCGCTTGTCGTCGGCGCAGTTCTCCTTGCCGCCGCACTGCGTGGCGTCCATCGGCTCGTCCACCGCGGTGACGATGTCGGCGACCGACACGTCGGTCGCCGGCTGCGCCAGGTTGTAGCCGCCGCCCGGGCCGCGCACGCTGGACACCAGCCTGCGGCGGCGCAGCTTGCCGAACAACTGCTCCAGGTAGGAAAGCGAGATGTGCTGGCGCTCGCTGATCGCCGCGAGCGTCACCGGCCCGCGCGACTGGCGCATGGCGAGATCCACCATCGCCGTGACGGCAAACCGGCCTTTGGTCGTGAGTCTCATGGCTGCCTCGAATACTTGATTAACGTACTCAAGTATAACGATTCCCGACAGAATTAGTCAACAACTCACTTGACAGCGCTAAGCTGCTCTCTACGCTCGACTTTTTCGAGGTCCGCGAGCTTCTCCTTGAGCTTGGCCAGCGCCTGCTCGAGCTCCGCCGAATGCTCGGCCAGCTTCCGGATTTCCTGCGCGTAAGGGTCGTCCTGGCCCTGCTCCACGGCGTACGCGGCGAAGCGCGGGGCCGTCTGCGCCGGCGCCTCCTCGAGGATGCGTCCCGGAATGCCGACCACCGTCGCCCCTGCCGGCACCTCTTTCACCACCACCGCGTTGGAGCCGACCCTCGCGCCGGCGCCTACGGTGAATCCGCCCAGAACCTTGGCGCCCGCCCCTACGACGACGCCCGCGCCCAGCGTCGGATGGCGCTTGGCGCCGCGGTACAGCGACGTGCCCCCGAGCGTCACACCCTGGTAGATCGTGCAGTCGTCGCCGACCTCCGCGGTCTCGCCGATCACCACGCCCATGCCGTGGTCGATGAACACGCGCCGCCCGACGATGACGCCCGGATGGATCTCGATGCCGGTCGCCCAGCGGCCGACATGCGAGGTGAAGCGTCCGAGCCAGCGCAGGCCGTGCGTCCAGAACCAGCGCGCCAGCTTGTGGATGTATATGGCATGCAGCCCCGGGTAGCAGGTGAGCACCTCGAAGGTCGTGCGCGCCGCCGGATCGCGGGCGAATATGCTCGCGATGTCTTCGCGTAGATGTCTGAACATGCAGGAACTCTAGGGTATCCGAGTAAATCCATCAACTATTTCTTCATCAAGGACTTGAGCAAGCCCCGCACGATGTTGACTTCCTCGCGCTCGAGCGCCGGCACCCGCGAGAACAGGCGCCGCCAGCGCTCGCGCAGCTTCGAACCCGGGGCCATGAAGCCGCTCGCCCGGGCCGCCTCCTCGAGATGGGAGTACAGGCCCTCCAGGTCCGCCACCGTCGCCGGCTTTTCCGTGCGCATGGGCGGCACGGTCGCACCTTGCGCCATGTACAGCTCGTAGCAGACGACCTGCACCGCCTGGGCGAGGTTGAGGGAGCTGTTTTCGGGGTGCGCCGGGATGTGCACCAGGAACTGGCAGGCGAACAGCTCCTCGTTGGTCAACCCCGCCGCTTCGTTGCCGAACACGAACGCCACCGGCGCGGCTAGCGCCGCGGCGCGCGCGGCGGCGGCACGCGCGTCGAGCACCTGCGGCGACCACTCGCGCGGGCGCGCCGACAGCGCGAACGCCGCCGCGCAATCGGCGATCGCTTCGGCGAGCGTGGCGTGCGTGCGCGCGGCCGCCAGCACGTCCGCGCCGTGCGTCGCCATCCATTCGTCTTTGGGCGCCGGCGCGCGCTCCGGGGCGACCAGGCGCAGGTCGCTCAGGCCCATCGTCTTCATGGCGCGCGCGGCGGCGCCGATGTTGCCGGGATGGTTCGGCCTGCAGAGCACGATGCGCGGGGCGGACATGCGCCCAGTCTAGAATAGGACATGCATCCGATGCTCAACATCGCGGTGAAAGCCGCGCGGCGCGCCGGCTCGCTCATCAACCGCGCCGCGCTGGAAGGCGGGCTCGAAATCCGCGCCAAGAACCGCAACGATTTCGTCACGCAGGTGGACCGGGCGGCCGAGCAGGCGGTCATCGAGGTCATCCGCCGTGCCTACCCGGAGCACAGTTTCCTCGCCGAGGAATCGGGCGCGAGCGCCGGCGCGCGGCCGGAGTTCCAGTGGGTCATCGACCCGCTGGACGGCACCACCAACTTCATCCACGGCTTCCCGCAGTACTGCGTGTCGATCGCCCTCGAGCACAAGGGCGTGCTGACGCAGGCCGTGGTCTACGATCCCGCCAAGAACGAGCTGTTCACGGCCTCGCGCGGACGCGGCGCGTATCTCGACGACCGGCGCATGCGCGCCTCGAAATGCGCGCAGCTGGCGGACGCGCTGGTCGGCACCGGCTTTCCGTTCAAGGAGCTCGATCGCATCGATCTCTACATGCGCCAGTTGCGCACGCTGATGGGCACCTCGGCGGGCGTACGGCGCGCGGGCGCCGCGGCGCTCGACCTCGCCTATGTCGCCGCGGGCCGCCTGGACGCATTCTGGGAGATGGGCCTGTCGCGCTGGGACATGGCGGCCGGCGCCCTGCTCATCCAGGAGGCGGGCGGCCTGGTGAGCGACCTCGACGGCAAGGCGGGATTCCTCGACAGCGGCGATATCGCCGCCGCCACGCCGAAAGTGCTGCCGCAGCTGCTCGACACCCTGCGCGGCTAATGCGCGAGCGGCGCCGCCGCGACCACCTGGTACTTGAGGTGTCCGACGAGCCGCAGCGGCTGGTTGACCTTGAACGAGGACACGTCGCCTTCGCGCATGTGCAGGATGTCTGCCGGGCTGATCAGGCGCGGGTCCGCATCCGTGATGGGCACCCCGGCCTGCCGGTAGCTTTGCAGCACCAGCTGCGAGCAGAACAGGGCGCGCTTGCTCGTCACGAGGTGGTGCATGCCGCCGAGGCCGCGCAGGCAAACGTCGCGCACCACCGCGGGCAGCAACGGCAGCTCGCACAGCCGGCGATTGATCGAGAAGGGCACATGCACCGCCACGCCGACGTAATTGAAACTGCGGCCCACTTTCTCCAGCGCTACGGCGCGTACGTCCTGCGCCTGCTGCGCGGTGAGATCGGGGTGGCGCAACGCCAGGGCGACGGATTCCTCCTCGAGCAGCCTGCCCAGGGTCCGCACCCGCACGCCCGAGCCCACCGCCTCCACGACCCGGCCGTTGCCGATGTAGACGGCGGCGTGGCTCACCGGGGCCAAGGTCACCAGCTGGATGCCGGCCGAGGTGAGGGTCGGCGTCGAGGTGAGGATGATGTCTCCCGGCCGCAGATCGGCGGGCGGAACGGGTGCGTCGTCGTTTTGCGGCCGGATCGAAGACCGTTGAAACCGCAGCGTCGGCATCGGCGAAACATCCGGCCCGTCGCCTGACAGGGGAGCGAACTGCGTGGCGCAGCCCCCGAGCCCGAGCATCGCCAGCGCCAGTACGAACAGGATTCTCGGCTGCACGGCCACCCCCGCTTGGCTGTTGTCCCCGGTCCCCAGCATGGGCTAGCCC
>JBBDXL010000029.1:0-1261 GCA_040902335.1 Burkholderiales bacterium | reverse complement strand
GGCCTGTACATCATGATCGCGCGCGGCAACCTGGTGAAGAAGCTCATCGGCCTGTCGATCTTCCAGACCTCGGTGTACCTGCTGTACATCGCGCCCGGCAAGCTGATCGGCGGCACCGCGCCGATCGTATCCGCGCGGTACGAGGTCTATTCCAACCCGCTGCCGCACGTGCTCATCCTCACGGCGATCGTGGTGGGCATCGCCACGCTGGCGCTCGGCCTCGCCATCGTGGTGCGCATCCGCGAGGCCTACGGCAGCATCGAGGAAGACGAGATCGTCGCGGCGGACGCGGGGCGCGGGGACGGCGAGTGATCGCGGAGCATCTGCCCGCCTTGCAGGTGGTGGTGCCGCTTGCCGCGGCCCCGCTCATCGTGCTGCTGCGCCACCCCGGCATCGCCTGGGCGCTGGCGGTGGCGGCGAGCGTGTTCGCGTTCGGCGCGAGCGTCGCGCTCGCGGCGGAGGTGGCGCGCACGGGCGTCATCTCCTACGCCATGGGCAGCTGGCCGCCGCCCTGGGGCATCGAGTACCGGGTGGACGCGCTCTCGGCATTCGTGCTGGTGCTGGTGTCGGCGATCGGCGCGCTGGTCGCGCCCTACGCCTGGCGCAGCGTCGCCGCGGAGCTGCCGCGCGCTCAGCGCTATCTCTATTACGCCGTGCACTGCCTGTGCCTCGCCGGCCTGCTCGGCATGACGATCACGGGCGACGCGTTCAACGTGTTCGTGTTCATGGAGATCGCGTCGCTCGCGATGTACGTGCTCATCGCCCTGGGACGCGACCGCCGCGCGCTGCTCGCTTCCTACCAGTACCTGATCCTCGGCACCATCGGCGCCACCTTCTACGTCATCGGCGTCGGACTGCTCTATCTCGTCACGGGCACGCTCAACATCGCCGACATGGCCGAGCGCCTGGCCCAGGCCGGTGCTACGCGCCCGGTGCTGGCGGCGCTCGCCTTCATCACCGTAGGCCTGTCGCTGAAGCTGGCATTGTTCCCGCTCCATCTGTGGCTGCCGAACGCCTACACCTATGCCCCGTCCGCGGCCACCGCCTTGCTCGCGGCGACCGCGACCAAGGTGTCGGTGTACGTGCTGCTGCGCTTCTACTTCACGGTATTCGGCGCCGGACTGGTGGTCGACGCGCTGCCGGTGCCGGAGATTCTCATCGGCCTGTCCATCGCCGCCATCGTCACCGCGTCGCTGGTGGCGCTGTGGCAGGCGGACTTCAAGCGCCTGCTCGCCTATTCGAGCGTGGCGCAGATCGGCTA
>JBBDXL010000028.1:0-8172 GCA_040902335.1 Burkholderiales bacterium | reverse complement strand
ATCGAGGGCCCCGGCTACATCTGACCCGCGAGCAACCGCAGGTCCCCGCCCGCGGCCGCGGTGTTCACCGTGTACACGCGTTCGGTAGCAAAGCGCGGCAGCGTGAACGGCCCACCCGCCTTGGGACCCGTTCCCGAGAGTCCTTCCCCGCCGAACGGCTGCACCCCGACCACCGCGCCGATCATGTTGCGGTTCACGTAGAGGTTGCCCACTGCGGCGCGGCGCCGGATGTGCTCGGCGCGCGAATCGATGCGCGTGTGTACGCCCAAAGTGAGCCCGTAGCCCATAGCGTTGATGTCGTCGATCACCGCGTCGAGCTTTTCGATGTCGAAGCGCGCCACGTGCAGCACCGGGCCGAAGCGCTCGCCCGGCAGTTCGCGTATCGAATTCACCGCGAACGCCACCGGCGCGACGAAGTGACCTTGCGCCGGCAGCGGCCCCGCCTCGGCGAGCGGCGCGCCGCGACGGCGCAGCCCCGCCACGTATTCGTCGAGATTGCGGCGCGCCTCGGCGTCGATTACCGGACCGACGTCGGTCGCGGGATCCGAAGGATCGCCCAGGCGCAGCGCCGCGGTCGCCCCGCGCAGCATCTCGAGCACCGCCGGCGCGACTTCCTCCTGCAGGTAGAGCATGCGCAGCGAGCTGCAGCGCTGCCCCGCCGAGCGGAACGCGCTCGCCACGACCGCGTCCACCACCTGCTCGGGCAGCGCCGTGGAATCGACGATCATGGCGTTCAGGCCTCCGGTCTCGGCGATCAGCGGCACGATGGGGCCGCCGCGCTGCGCGAGCGCGCGCTGGATGGCGCGCGCGGTTTCCACCGAACCGGTGAAGGCGACACCCGCGATGCGCACATCCGAAACCAGCGCCTGACCTATGGCGCCGTCGCCCGGCAGAAACTGCAGCACGTCCGGCGGGATCCCCGCCTCATGGGCGAGCTGCACCACCCGGAACGCCGCGAGCGGCGCCTGCTCGGCGGGCTTCGCCACCACCGTGTTGCCGGCGGCGAGCGCCGCGGCCACCTGCCCGGTGAAGATCGCGACCGGGAAGTTCCAGGGACTGATGCAGGCGAAGACGCCGCGCGCATGGAGACTGAGCGCATTGGTCTCGCCCACGGGACTCTTCAGCATCGCGGGCGCGCCGAACAGCCGCCGCGCCTCGGCGGCATAGTAGCGGCAGAAGTCGACCGCTTCGCGCACGTCGGCGAGCGCATCGGGCAGCGTCTTGCCCGCCTCCCAGACGCAGAGTGCCATCAGCTCGTGCAGCCTTGCTTCCATCAGGTCGGCGAGGCGCTCGAGCGCCGCTGCACGCGCGGCGGCCGGCGTCGCCGCCCAGCGCCCGCGCGCGGCGTGCGCGAACCCGATGGCCGCGCGCACGTGCTCCTCGCCGGCATCCGCCACTTCGCCGATGATTTCATCCGGCCGCGCCGGCGAGACCGCGCGGCGCGCGGACCCATTGACCGGTACGCCATTGACGAGGGGTGCGGCACGCCACTGGCGCCGGCCTTCGCTTACGCGCTTCGCCATCTCCGCGAGCGCGGTGGGTTCGCCGAGGTCGTAGCCCCGGGCAACGAGTCTTTCGGGCATATGCAGCTCCGTCGGGTTGGGCAGGCCGCGCGCGCTCTTCGGTGTCTCGAGCTGCGCGAAGGCCTCTTCGATCAATCGGTCCGCGTTCCGCGCGCGCGCCGCCTGGCGCACGAATGAGGTGCTGGCGCCGTTTTCCAGCAGGCGGCGCACCAGGTACGCAAGCAGCTCCGAGCGCGCGCCTACGGGCGCATAGACGCGCACCGGCACTTCCGGAGCTTCCGCGGCGAGCGCGCGCTCGAGCGCTTCGCCCATGCCGTGCAGGCGCTGGAACTCGAAGCGCTGCTTGCCCGCCAGGGCGAGCACGCAGGCCGCGGTGACCGGGTTATGCGTGGCGAACTGCGGGTAGATCACGTCGGCGTGCTCGAGCAGGCGCGCTGCCGCGGCGACGTAGGCGCGGTCGGTTTCCGCCTTCATAGTGTGCACCGGGTACTCGTCCAGTCCCAGCTCCTGCGCGCGCTTTACCTCCGCGTCCCAGTAGGCGCCTTTCACCAGGCGCACGGCGAGCGGCGCCCGCCCGCGCGCCGCGGCGAAGACCGCCTCGAGCGTGCGCGGCAGCCCGCGCCGGTAGGCCTGCACCGCAATGCCGAGCCCCGGCCATTGGCGAAGCCTCGGCAGCGCAGCGAGCCGCAGGAACAGATCGAGTTGCAGCGGGCAGCGCTCGGATTCCTCGGCGTCGATGGTCAGGCCTGCGCCGACGGCCGCCGCGCGCTCGCAGAGCAGCCGCAGGCGCTCAAGGAGCTCGCCGCGCACCCTGGGGTAGCTCGCCGCGTCGAAGCGCTCGTGGATCGAGGAGAGCTTCACCGAGATGCCGCCGCGCCGCACGGCGGCGAGCGCCTCGAGGTAGCGCTGCATGCCGCGCCCGGCGTCGGCGGCGGTGCGCGCGCCCTCGCCGAGCATGTCGAACGAGTAGCGCCCGCCGCCCGCGCGGCGCAGCGCCTCGTCGATGGTCTCGGCGAACACGAACTGCCGGGCGACGAGGCGCGCGGCAAGCTCGGCGAGCGCGAGCGGCACGCCGGGCAGGTACTCGCGCGCGAGCGCCTCGCGCCCGCCGCGGTCCGGGGTGCGCGAAAGCGCCTCCACCAGCCGGAACAGCGCCTCGCCCGCGGGGCGCTCGGGCGGCAGCCAGGCGAAGACACGCTGGATGTCGAGGAGCGGGCGTGTGCCGCGCTTCAGCAGCCGGCGCGCGAGCGCGCGAGCGCGTGAGGCCTCGGCGAACATGAGCCAGTTACATCCGGGTCAAAGCGGCCTTTTCAGCCAGTGGGCCAGTTCGCCCACGATGCCACGGCGGAAAGTGAGGACGCAAACCACGAAAATGATGCCCTGCACCACCGATACCCAGGCACCGAGCTGGGCGAGGTAGTTCGCCATGGCGACGATCACCAGCGCCCCGACCACCGGACCGAACACCGTGCCCAGGCCCCCGACCAGCGTCATCAGCACCACCTCGCCCGACATGGTCCAGTGCACGTCGGTGAGCGAGGCGAGCTGGAAGACCAGGGCCTTGGTGCCGCCGGCGAGCCCCGCGAGCCCCGCCGAGAGCACGAAGGCGAGCAGCTTGTAGCGGTCGGTGTCGTAGCCCAGTGACAGCGCGCGCGGCTCGTTCTCGCGGATCGCCTTCAGCACCTGGCCGAACGGCGAGTGGACGACGCGATAGATCAGCAGGAATCCGCCGATGAACACGGCGAACACCAGGCCGTACATGTTGGCGACCTGGCGCAGGTCCAGCACGCCGAACAGCATGCCTCGCGGCACCGCCTGGATGCCGTCCTCGCCGCCGGTGAACGGCGCCTGCAGGCAGAAGAAGTACACCATCTGCGCGAGCGCGAGCGTGATCATCGCGAAGTAGATCCCCTGGCGGCGGATGGCGATCAGCCCGCAGGCGAGCCCGAGCAGCGCCGCCGCCCCGACCGCGGCGAGGATTGCGAACTCCGGATTGAAGCCCCAGGCCTTCGCCGCGTGCGCCGAGATGTAGCCCGCGAAGCCGAAGAACATGGCGTGGCCGAACGACAGCAGGCCGCCATAGCCAATCAGCAGGTTGAAGGCGCAGGCGAACAGAGCGAAGCACATCACCTTCATCAGAAACAGGGGATAGATCGCGAGCGGCGCGAGCGCGAAGAACGCGACCATCACAGCGAAAGCGAGGCGCTGGTGCGTCATTTCGCCGTTCCGAACAGGCCTGCCGGCCGGATCATCAGCACGATGGCCATGATGATGAAGATCACGGTGTTGGACGCTTCCGGGTAGAACACCTTGGTCAGGCCCTCGATGACGCCCAGGCCGAAGCCGGTGACGATCGCGCCCATGATGGAGCCCATGCCGCCGATCACCACCACCGCGAACACCACGATGATCAGGTCGGCCCCCATCTGCGGGCTGACCTGGTAGATCGGCGCGGCCATCACGCCGGCCAGCGCCGCCAGGGCCACGCCGAAGCCGTAGGTCAGCGTGATCATGCGCGGCACGTTGATGCCGAAGGCCTGCACCAGCGCCGGGTTCTCCGTCGCGGCGCGCAGGTAGGCGCCGAGCTTGGTGCGTTCGATCACGAACCAGGTGCCCAGGCACACCGCGAGCGAGGCGACGATCACCCACGCGCGGTAGTTGGGCAGGAACATGAAGCCCAGGTTCTGGCCGCCCTGCAGCTGCGAGGGAATCTGGTAAGGCAGGCCCGCGGAGCCGTATTCGTGCCGGAACAGCCCCTGGATGACCAGCGCCAGGCCGAAGGTGAGCAGCAGCCCGTACAGGTGGTCGAGTTTGTAGAGCCGCGCCAGCATCGTGCGCTCGATCACCACGCCGGTCGCGCCGACGATGATCGGCGCGACCAGCAGCGCCCACCAGTAGCTGACCCCGAAGCGGTTCAGCAGCCAGTAGGCGACAAAGGCGCCCATCATGTACTGGGCACCATGGGTGAAGTTGATGATGTTGAGCAGACCGAAGATCACGGCGAGCCCGAGCGAGAGCAGCGCGTAGAACGACCCGTTGATCAGGCCGATCAGCAGCTGCCCGAAGAGGGCCTGCGTCGGGACGCCGAAGATCTCGGTCATGCTCCCCGCCCTCCTACTTCACCAGCGGGCAGCCGCCTTCGGCCATCGGCCGGAAGGCCTCGTTGGCCGGGATCGTGGCGCGGATCTTGTACAGGTCCCACGGCCCCTTCGACTCGCTCGGCTTCTTCACTTCGACCAGCAGCGCGTCGTGCAGCTTCCTTCCGTCGGCGCGCACCGAGCCCTTGCCGAACAGCGGGTCGTTGGTCGGCATCGCCTTCATCTGCGCGATGACCTTGGTGCCGTCGTCGGTCTTGGCCGCCTCGATCGCCTTCAGGTAGTGGAGCACCGCGGAGTACACGCCCGCGTGGATCATCGTCGGGTAGTTGTTGCGCGGCGCCTGCGCCGAGAAGCGCTTGGCGAACGCGCGCGTCGCGCCGTTCTGGTCCCAGTAGAAGGTCTCGGTGAAGATCAGGCCCTGCGCGGTCTGCAGCCCGAGCGCCTTGATGTCGGTGAGGAAGACCAGCAGGCCGGCGAGGTTCTGACCGCCCTTGACGATGCCGAACTCCGAGGCCTGCTTGATCGAGTTGATGGTGTCGCCGCCCGCGTTGGCCAGGCCGATGATCTTTGCCTTCGAGGCCTGCGCCTGCAGCAGGAACGAGGAAAAGTCGCTGCCGGGGAACGGATGGCGCACCTTGCCGAGCACCTTGCCGCCGTTCTTCAGCACGACGGCCTCGGTATCGCGCTCCAGCGCGTGCCCGAACGCATAGTCGGCGGTCAGGAAGAACCACGAGTCGCCGCCGGTCTTGACGATCGCGCTGCCCGTGCCGTTGGCCAGCATCCAGGTGTCGTAGGTCCAGTGGATGGTGTTGGGCGAGCAGGCCTTGCCGGTCAGGTCGGAGGTCGCCGCGCCGGACACCAGGAACGCCTTGCCCTTCTCCCGGGTGATCTGGTTGACGGCGAGTGCCACCGACGAGGTCGGCACGTCGACGATCACGTCCACCTTGTCGGTGTCGTACCAGGTGCGCGCGATGGTCGAGCCGACGTCGGGCTTGTTCTGGTGGTCGGCGGAGACGATCTCCACTTTCATGCCTTTCTTCGCCGCGCCGAAGTCCTCCACCGCCAGGCGCGCCGCCACCACCGAGCCCGGGCCGGTCAGGTCGGCATACAGGCCGGACATGTCGTTCATGACGCCGATCTTGATCACGCCGTCGGAAACCTGGGCCTGCGCGGTGCCGGCCAGCGCGGCGACGGCCGCCGCGATCATTGTGCGTTTCATCTTCATATTGCCTCCTGTTGAAAAAGCGTTGCGTTCATACGCCGAGGTACTCGTGCAGCTTTGGCATCGCTGCCTCGAGCCCGGCGTTCGGAATCACGTCCACCACGCGGCCGCTTTCCATCACGTAGTGCCGGTCCGCGACCGTGGCCGCGAAGCGGAAGTTCTGCTCCACCAGCAGGATGGTGAAGCCTTCCTGTTTCAGGCGCGACAGCGTGCGCCCGATGTGCTGCACGATCACCGGCGCGAGCCCTTCGGTGGGCTCGTCCAGCAACAGCAGCCGTGCGCCCGTGCGCAGGATGCGGCCGATGGCGAGCATCTGCTGCTCACCGCCCGAGAGCTTGGTGCCCTGGCTCGCCCGGCGTTCCTCGAGGTTCGGGAACAGCTCGTAGATCTGCGCCTCTGCGAGGCCGCCTTCGCGCACCCGCGGCGGCAGCAGCAGGTTCTCGCGCACATTGAGGCTGGCGAAGATGCCGCGCTCCTCCGGACAGAAGGCGATGCCCAGGCGCGCGACCTGGTTCGAAGGCAGCGCGCCGATCTTGCGGCCCTCGAACGTGATCGAGCCCTCGCGGCGCCCCACCATGCCCATCACCGACTTCAGCGTCGTGGTCTTGCCCGCGCCGTTCCGGCCGAGCAGCGTGACCACCTCGCCGCGGCCGACCTCGAAGTCCACGCCGTGCAGGATGTGCGACTCGCCGTACCACGCGTGCAGTCCCTCGACGCGAAGCAGCGCCGCCTCAGCCATGCCCCGATCCCATGTAGGCCTCTATGACCTGCGGGTTCTTCGACACCGTGGCGTAGTCGCCCTCGGCGAGGATCTCGCCCCGCTGCAGCACGGTGATGGTGTCCGAGAGGTTGGCCACCACCGAGAGGTTGTGCTCCACCATGAGCACCGTGCGGTTGGCCGCCACCTTTTTCACCAGCGCCGAGATGCGCTCGACGTCCGCGTGCGTCATGCCGGCGGTGGGCTCGTCGAGCAGCATCATTTCCGGCTCGAGCGCGAGCGTGGTGGCGATCTCGAGGGCGCGCTTCCTGCCGTAGGGCAGCTCGACCGCGGCGACTGCGGCGAACTCGCCGAGTCCCACCGCCTCGATCAGCTCCGCGGCGCGCTCGTTCAACGCCTCGAGCACGCGCTCGGAGCGCCAGAAGTCGAACGAGCCGCCGCGCTTTCTCTGCAGCGCGATCCTCACGTTCTCCAGCACCGTGAGATGCGGGAACACCGCGGAGATCTGGAACGAGCGCACCAGGCCCATGCGCGCGATCGCCGCCGGGCGCGAGCCGGTAATGTCGCGGCCGTTGTAGAGGATGCGCCCGCGCGTGGGCGCGAGGAAGTGCGTGAGCAGGTTGAAGCAGGTCGTCTTGCCCGCCCCGTTCGGGCCGATGAGCGCGTGGATCGTGCCGCGGCGGATGCGCAGGCCCACATCGTTCACGGCGACGAAGCCCTTGAACTCCCTCGTCAGGCCCTGCGTCTCTAGGATGATGTCGGCGGCCATGCTGCGGAGCCGCAAGTGTACAGGGCCTGGGGAGGTCAGGTCTGCGCCAGCGTGTACACCACGTACAACGCGCCGACGTAGACCACCGGTATCGCCGGCGCGAGAGCGCGCGCCCAGGCGTAGGCTGGACGCTGCACCCCCTTCCACACCAGGTAGCCCACGCCCATCAAAGCGAGCGCGGCGAGCGCCGCCGCGTAGTGCGCGCCCTCCATCTGGCCGAGGAGCGGCACGTCGCTGAACAGGTCCGAGAAGAAGAGGATGGTGACGTTGAAGGCGTTGCTGCCGTAGACGTTGCCCATGGCGATGCCGTAGGAGCGGCGCAGCGTCGCCGCCACGGTCACCGAGCCCTCGGGCAGCGTGGTGACGATCGATACCAGCAGCACGCCGATGAAGCTCGCGCTGATGCCCGAGATCTCGGCGATGCGGTCCGCGCTCATCGCCAGGAACCGTCCGGCGACGATCACCACGGCCACCGAGATGCCGAAGCCGATCCAGGCCTTGCGCGCGCTCCCGGTCGGCGCGGGGATGTCCTCGAGGTGCATGTGCGTCTGGCCTGCCTTGTAGACCAACCGCATGCCGGCGAGGTAGCCGGCAAGGATGAGCACGGTGCCCAGGCTCGTGGGCCCGAGCTTCATGTCGCCCGCGATGCCGAAGACAAGCGCGAGCGCGACCAGCCCCATGCCGACCAGGATCAGCAGCTCGGTGTCGCGTCCCTGGCCGCCGAACAGGTTGCCGATGCCGAAAGCAAGGCCGACGCAGCCCAGCACGAACACGTTCATCATGTCCGCACCGAACACGTTGCCGAGCGCGAGCCCCGGGGATTTTTCCAGCCAGACCGCGGA
>JBBDXL010000027.1:0-8251 GCA_040902335.1 Burkholderiales bacterium | reverse complement strand
GAGACCTTCAGCCCCTACGCGCGCCAGTTCCTCGAGCGCATGGACAAGCCGCAGGTGGACGCCGTGGAAGGCATTCCCCCGGCCATCGCCATCGACCAGACCAATCCGGTGCGCACCTCGCGCTCCACGGTGGGCACGATGACCGAGCTGAACGACCATTTGAAGCTGCTCTACGCGCGCGCGGCGCGGCTGCATTGCCGCGGCTGCGGCAAGCCGGTGCGCCGCGACACGCCGCAGTCGATCTACGAGGCGCTGCCGCGCGAGCGCGTGACGATCACCTTTCCCGTGCCGGTGCCGAAGAACTTCTCCGAGAAGGAAGTGGAGGAGTTGCTGCAGCGCCAGGGCTACACCAAGCTGCATTCGCGCTCGAAGACCCTGATCGAGGTGGTGCAGGACACCGTGCACCCCGGCACGACCGAGAAGTCGCGGGTGATGGATGCCATCGAGTCGGCGCTCCGTTTTGGGCAAGGGCGCTTGGTTGCCTACGTTGAAGGTCAGATCGGTTTGGAAGTTCCTATATCTCGTGGTCTGGCCGGAAGAATCACCCGGCCAGACCACGAGACCATGGAAAAACGAACGGAGGCACTGCGGTTCTCGACGGCCCTGCACTGCCCCGACTGCGACCTCTCGTATTCAGACCCCACGCCGGCAATGTTCTCGTTCAATTCGCCGATCGGCGCCTGCGACACCTGCCGCGGCTTCGGGCGCGTGATCGGCGTGGACTACGGCCTCGTCATCCCGGACGAAGCCAAGCCGCTGCGCGCAGGCGCGGTCCGCCCGTGGCAGACGCCGAGCTTCAAGGAGTGCCAGGACGACCTGGCGAAATACGCGAAGAAGCGCGGCATTCCCATGGACGCGCCATGGCGGGAGCTGGGTGCGGAGCAGCGCGCCTGGGTGCTGGCGGGCGACGACGGCTGGGTGAGCTGGAAGAAGTCCTGGCCGGGCAAGTGGTACGGCGTAGGCCGCTTCTTCAAGTGGCTGGAGTCCAAAGCCTACAAGATGCACATCCGCGTGCTGCTCTCCAAGTACCGCGCCTACACGGCGTGCACGGCCTGCAACGGTACGCGGCTCAAGCCCGACGCGACTCTGTGGAAGCTCGACGGCAAGTCGATCCACGAGCTGATGCTGATGCCGGTCAGCGAAGTGCAGCGCCTGTTCGCAGCGCTCGCGCTGCCCAAGCCGCTCGACGAGGCCACCGAGCTGCTGCTCGGCGAGATCCGCACGCGCCTCGCCTACCTCGGCGAGGTCGGCCTAGGCTACCTCACGCTCGACCGGCAGTCGCGCACGCTCTCCGGCGGCGAGGTGCAGCGCATCAACCTGACCACGGCGCTCGGCACCTCCCTGGTCAATACGCTCTTCGTGCTCGACGAGCCCTCCATCGGCCTGCACCCGCGCGACATGGGGCGCGTCATCGACGTGATGCGCAAGCTGCGCGACGCCGGCAACTCGCTCGTCGTCGTCGAGCACGACCCGCAGATCATGTTCGCCGCCGACCGCATTCTCGACATGGGCCCGGGGCCGGGCGAGCGCGGCGGCGAGATCGTGTTCTTTGGCGAGCCGGCGGAGCTGCGGAAGAAAAACACCCTGACCGGGCAGTACCTCTCGGGACGCAAGCGCGCCGAGGCACCCCGCGCGCCGCGGCCGCCGGAGAAATTCCTGCGCCTCTCCGGCGCGGCCGAGCACAACCTGAAGGGCCTGGATGTCGAATTTCCGCTCGAGCGCCTCGTCTGCGTGACCGGCGTCTCCGGTTCGGGAAAGTCCACGCTGGTGCAGGACGTGCTTTACGCCGCGCTGCGCAAAGCGAAGGGCAAGCCGACCGAGACGCCCGGACGGCACCGCGCGCTCGAGGGCGCGGAGCGGATCGGCGAGGCCGTCATGGTGAACCAGTCGCCGATCGGCAAGACCACGCGCTCCAATCCCGCGAGCTACGTCGGCGCCTTCGATGCCATCCGCGATCTCTATGCGAAAGCGCCGTTGTCGAAAGAGCGCAAGTACACCGCCGGCACTTTCAGCTTCAATTCGGGCACCGGCCGCTGCCCGGGCTGCGGCGGCAACGGCTTCGAGCACGTAGAGATGCAGTTTCTCTCGGACGTCTACCTGCGTTGCCCGGACTGCGACGGCAAGCGCTACCGGCCCGAGGTGCTGGAAGTGGCGCTGCGCGGCAAGAGCATCGCGGACGCGCTGGAGATGACGGTGGCCGAGGCGGTCGATTTCTTTGCCGGGCGTCCCGAGGTGCGCGCGCGCCTGCAGCCGCTCGCCGACGTGGGCCTCGATTACCTGCGCCTCGGCCAGCCCGTGCCCACGCTCTCCGGGGGCGAGGCGCAGCGGTTGAAACTCGCGAAATTCTTGGGGACGGATCCCGCAAAAGACGCGGGGTCCGTCCCCACGCTCTTCCTCTTCGACGAACCGACCACCGGCCTGCACTTCGAGGACATCTCGAAGCTCCTGCAGTCGTTCCGCAAGCTGCTCGCCGCCGGGCATTCGCTGGTGGTGATCGAGCACAACCTCGACGTGATCCGCGCCGCCGACTGGATCCTCGAGCTCGGGCCCGAGGGCGGCGACGCCGGCGGCGAGCTGGTGTGCGCCGGAGCGCCTGCCGACGTGATGCGGCATGCAACCTCGCATACCGCCAAGGCGCTGCGGGACTATGGAAAGGGGACAGACCCCATTTCTCCGAAAAGCAGGGAAATGGGGTCTGTCCCCAGTATCCGCATTCACAACGCTCGCGAGCACAACCTCAAGTCGATCGACGTGGACATCCCGCGCCAGCGCTTCACGGTGGTGACCGGGGTCTCGGGCTCGGGCAAGTCCACGCTCGCCTTCGACATCCTGTTCGCCGAGGGCCAGCGCCGCTACCTCGAGTCGCTCAACGCCTACGCGCGCCAGTTCGTGCAGGTGGCTTCGCGTCCCGACGTCGACGCCATC
This sequence comes from Burkholderiales bacterium, assembly GCA_040902335.1. Classification (GTDB taxonomy): domain Bacteria; phylum Pseudomonadota; class Gammaproteobacteria; order Burkholderiales; family SG8-39; genus JAABQT01. The sequence continues at coordinate 5,326 of JBBDXL010000027.1, read as the reverse complement.
TACGGTATTCCGCCCACCGTGGCGATCGAGCAGCGCACGAGCCGCGGCGGCCGCAAGAGCACCGTAGGCACGCTCACCGAAATCCACCATTTCCTCAGGCTGCTGTTCGTCAAGCTGGGCACGCAGCACTGCCCCGGGTGCGACGTGCCGATCGAGCCGCAAAGCGAGGACGCCATCGCCGCGCGCCTGCTGCGGGAGTACAAGGGGCAGAGAATCTCGCTGCTCGCGCCGCTCGTCGTCAATCGCAAGGGCGTGTACACCGACCTCGCGCGCTGGGCGCGCGGCAAGGGCTTCAGCCAGCTGCGCGTGGACGGCAAGCTCCTGCCCGTGCAACCCTTCCCGCGCATCGAGCGCTTCAAGGAGCACAGCATCGAGCTGCCCGTGGGCGAAGTCTCGGTTTCGCCGAAAGCGGAGCGCGAGCTGCGCGAGCGGCTCGCCGCCGCGCTCGAATTCGGCAAGGGCAGCGTGCTGGTGCTCTCCGGGCGCAAGGCGCAGCCCTACTCCACGAAGCGCGCCTGCCCGTCGTGCGGGCGCAGCTTCCAGGAGCTCGACCCGCGCCTCTTTTCCTACAACTCGCGCCACGGCTGGTGTCCGAGCTGCGTCGGCACCGGGCTGCAGCTGAAAGACGTGGGCTGGGACGCGGAGCGCTCGCGCACCGGGCAGGAAGACCACGTGCTCGACTCCTGGCTCGAGTGGCTCGAGGTGGACGAGGCCTGCCCTGCGTGCGAGGGCAAGCGCCTCAAGCCGGAAGCCCTCGCCGTGCGCTGGCACGGCAGGAGCATCGCGGACTACGGCATGCAGCCGGTGTCGCAGCTCGCCGCGCTCTTCGAGCGCATCAGGCTCGAGGGCCGCAGCGCCGAGATCGCGCGCGACCTCGTCGCCGAGCTGAGGAGCCGCCTCGGCTTCCTGAAGGAGGTGGGGCTCGACTACCTGGCGCTCGACCGCGCGGCACCCACGCTCTCGGGCGGCGAGGCGCAAAGGATCCGGCTGGCAGCGCAGCTCGGCTCCAACCTGCGCGGCGTGTGCTACATCCTGGACGAGCCGACCATCGGCCTGCACCACCGCGACAACCGCATCCTGCTCGACGTGCTCGAAAAGCTGGAAGCCAAGGGCAACACGCTGGTGGTGGTGGAGCACGACGAGGACACCATCCGCCGCGCGCACCACGTCATCGACCTCGGCCCCGGCGCCGGCAAGCAAGGCGGCCGCGTCATCGCCGAAGGCACCGCGGAAGAGCTGATGCAATCGCCCGAATCCGTCACCGGCCGCTTCCTCGCCAACCCCTTGCGCCACCCGCTGCAGCCGCGCCGCCGCGTGGCGCGGGACGCACCGGGCATCGAGATCGGCGGCGCCGCCCTGCACAACCTGAAGCACATCGACGTGCGCGTGCCGATTGCGCGCCTGGTCGCCATCACGGGCGTGTCCGGCTCGGGCAAGTCAACCCTCGCGCGCGACGTGCTGCACGACAGCCTGAAGGCCGGCGGCCCCGTGGGTTGCAAGACCCTGAAGGGCCGCAAGCTCCTCGAGCGCGTGCTCGAAGTCGACCAGGCGCCGATCGGCAAGACGCCGCGCTCCTGCCCCGCCACCTACGTCGGCTTCTGGGACGCGATCAGGCGCCTGTTCGCCGACACGAGCGAGGCGCGCATCCGCGGCTGGGGACCGAGCCGCTTCTCCTTCAACACCAGGGGCGGGCGCTGCGACGTGTGCGAAGGCCAGGGCCTGAAGAAGATCGAGATGAGCTTCCTGCCCGATGTGAAGGTCGCGTGCGAAGCCTGCAACGGCCTGCGCTTCAACGCCGAAACGCTCGGCGCGCACCTGCGCGGCAGGTCGGTGGGCGACGTGCTGGCGCTGAGCGTGGACGAGGCAGTGGAATTCTTCGCCGCGCACCCTTCGATCCACCATGCGCTCAGGCTGCTGCAGGACGTGGGGCTGGGATACCTGACGCTGGGGCAGCAGAGCCCCACCCTGTCGGGTGGCGAGGCACAACGGATCAAGCTGGTTACGGAGCTCAGCCGGGTTCGATCCGATCTCGCCTTTTCCGCTCGCGGAAAAGGCGAGACAGCCTTTCAGGGCCCCAAAACAATGTACGTCCTCGACGAGCCCACCGTAGGCCTGCACATGGCCGACGTCGAAAAACTGCTCCGCGTCCTGCACCGCCTGGTCGACGCCGGCAACACCGTGGTCGTCGTAGAGCACAACCTCGACGTGATCGCGGAAGCCGACTGGTTGATCGACCTCGGTCCCGAAGGCGGCGACGCCGGCGGCAAGACGCTTTACCAGGGCCCGCCCGAGCGCGCGGCGCGCGGCCACACTGCGCAAGCGCTGGGCCCGTTCCTCGCCGAGCGCAAGGCCGCGTGAGCGCCCTGCCGCCGCCGCGCCGCGCCGTCGCGCTGGCGCTGATGGTCCTCACGCCGGTGCTGTGGAGCCTCGCCGGCGTGCTCGCGCGCCAGATCCAGTCCGCCGGCGCCTTCGAAATGGCGTTCTGGCGCTCGAGCTTCGCCGCCGCCTTCGTATTCGTCGCGCTGTCGCTCCTGCAGGGCCAGCGCCCGTTCGCGACGCTGCGCGCGGCGGGCACAGCGGGCCTGGTCTCGGGCGCGATGTGGGCCGTGATGTTCACCTGCTTCATCGTCGCGCTCACGCTTACCACCGTCGCCAACGTCCTGGTGGTGTCGAGCCTCGGGCCGCTGTGCACGGCGCTTCTCACCTGGCTCATGCTGCGCGAGCCGATTCCCGTGCGCAGCTGGGTGGCGATCGTCGCCGCGAGCCTCGGCATGGGCGCGATGTTCGGCGCCGGCTTCAGCGCGGACGACCCGCGTCACGTCGGCGGGCTCGCGCTCGCGCTCACCATCCCGATCGCGGGCGCGATCAACATTGTCGTGCTGCGCAAGAGCGCGGCGCACCTGGATCTGATGCCCGCGGTGATGCTCGGCGCGCTCCTCTCGGCGCTGCTCACCCTGCCCTTCGCGCTGCCGTTCGAGGCGAGCGGGCGCGATCTCCTGGTGCTGGCGACGCTCGGCGTGTTTCAGCTCGGCGTGCCCTGCCTGCTGCTGGTGCTCGTCAGCCGCACGCTGACGGCGCCCGAAATCGCGCTGCTCGCGCTGCTGGAGGTGGTGCTGGGGCCGCTGTGGACCTGGCTCGGCGCGGGCGAGGTGCCCGCGGGCAGCACGCTTGCGGGCGGCGCGATCGTGCTCGCGGCGCTGGCCGGCAACGAGGCCGCCGCGCTCGCCGAGCGCAAACGTGTATAATGCGCGCCAGGTTTCTGCAGCGCGTACATCCGGTTTGCGTTCCAGTCGTTAGTCAGTCCAATCCTGGACTTCGAATAACAAGCCTAAGAGCGTCGGCCTGAACCGGTAGAAGGGTTCTCCTTCCCGGGCCGATACCAGGAGAAAGTCATTACCACGTCGTTCGATTCACTCGGCCTCAAGGCCGAGCTGCTCCGCGCTGTAGCGGACCAGGGCTACACCGTCCCCACCCCCATCCAGGCGCAGGCCATCCCTGTCGTGCTCGCCGGCCGCGATCTGCTCGGCGCCGCGCAGACCGGCACCGGCAAGACCGCCGGCTTCACGCTGCCGATCCTGCAATTGCTCGGCGCGCCGCAACGCCAGATCCGCGTGCTGGTGCTGGTGCCGACGCGCGAGCTCGCCGCGCAGGTGCAGGAGAGCGTGCGCACCTACGGCAAGTACGCGCCGGTGCGCTCCACCGTCGTCTTCGGCGGCGTCGGCATCCATCCGCAGATCGAGGCGTTGAAGCGCGGCGTGGACATCCTCGTCGCCACGCCCGGGCGCCTCCTCGATCACGTGCAGCAGCGCACCGTCGATCTGCGCCGCGTCGAGATCCTCGTCCTGGACGAAGCCGATCGCATGCTCGACATGGGCTTCATCCATGACATCCGGCGCGTGATGAAGCTGCTGCCGCCCAAGCGCCAGAACCTGCTCTTCTCGGCCACCTTCCCGGAGGAGATCCGCGCGCTGGCCGCGACCTTCATGCACGACCCCGTGACCGTCGAAGTCGCGCGGCGCAATACGCCCGCCGAGCTGGTCGACCAGATCGCGCATCCGGTGGCGCATGACCGCAAGCGCGCGCTGCTCTCGCACCTGGTGAAGACCGGCGACTGGCAGCAGGTGCTCGTCTTCACGCGCACCAAGCACGGCGCGAACCGGCTTGCCGAGCAGCTCGAGCGCGACGGCATCGAGGCCGACGCCATCCACGGCAACAAGAGCCAGGGCGCGCGCACGCGGGCCCTCAAGCGCTTCAAGGAACAGGAGCTGCGGGTCCTGGTGGCGACCGACATCGCCGCGCGGGGGCTCGACATCGAGTTGCTGCCGCACGTCGTCAACTACGACCTGCCGCACGTCGCCGAGGACTACGTGCACCGCATCGGCCGCACCGGCCGCGCGGGGTCCGAGGGCGCGGCCGTGTCGCTCGTCTCGCACGAGGATCGGCCGTTGATGGCCGCGATCGAGCGGCTGATGAACCGCAAGGTCGAGTCGCGCGTTGTGCCGGGGTTCGAGCCGGGCGCGCATTCGCCGCGGCCGCAGGCCGAGGCGCAGCGGCCAGGCCGGCCGTCGCGGCCCCAGCATCGTCCGCAGGGTGCGCAGAACAGACACGCGCGCTCGGGCAATCCGCGCTCGCGTGTGCCGCATGTCGAGCGCCTGACGCGCGAGCAGGAAGCGCAGCTTCGGGACAGTCACGCGCGGTTGGCTGCGGGGGGTGGTCAGCGGCGGCGGTAGCCTCCGGCGGATTCGCGCCCTTCCTTTCGTAGCAGCACTCGATGGCCCGTCCGACTTGTCGGCGGGCCATCTTGTTTTCAGATGACTGAGTTGTCGATTGATGGGGGCCGCGGCTGGGGGTAAGGTCTTGAGCTAGCGGGAGGATCATGGGCGCCGTTACATGTTGGCGGTTTGCGAACCGCTATCTGTCAACTAATTTGTCAACCAATACATGTTGGGCGTCACTAACCAAGTAGGAGGATCGAAATGTCGAGCAAGTATGCCGTAGCTTCAGGTGTTCTCTTTGGTGTTGTAGCCGTTCTTCAAGCGGTGCGTGCTCTGTATCAATGGCCGGTGAATATCGGAGGTGTCGACATACCAGTGTGGGGTTCCTGGGTTGCAGTGGTCGTTACTGGCGGGTTGTGCGCCTGGGCGTTTCAGTCCAGACACAAGTAGCACGGTCATGGGCAGCCTCTTTGTGGCGGTGTCGCCCAACAACGCGTTCGAAAACGGACGCTCGCAAGCGTGGCTGCGCACGCTTGCTCTCGCCGTTCAACGCGGACGTTGAGTCTGTAGAAAAACCCTCCTCGCATTGGAACTTCCGAGCGCGATCGATG
>JBBDXL010000026.1:0-8299 GCA_040902335.1 Burkholderiales bacterium | reverse complement strand
CGCGCAAGCAGTTCGGCGTGCCGATCGGCACCTTCCAGGCGCTGCAGCACCGCATGGTGGACATGGTTGTCGCCTATGAGCAGGCCAGATCGATGGCCTGCCTCGCCTGCTCGAAGGTGGACGGGGCGGCGGACGCGAAGGAGCGCGCGCGCGCGGTGTCGGCGGCGAAGATCAAGATCGCGGACAACGCGCGCCTGATCAGCCAGGAGGCGATCCAGCTGCACGGCGGCATGGGCATGAGCGAGGAGCTGAAGGTGAGCCACTCGTTCCGGCGCCTGACCATGATCGCGCAACAATTTGGCGACGCCGACCACCACCTGGAGCGGTTCGCTAGCGCTTGAGCAGGAAGCGCGACGCCTCCTCGGCGATCTCGTCGAGCGACTTCCTGCCGCTTGCGCGGTACCAGCGCGCACATTTCATCGCGCCACGGGCATGGCGCGCTCGATCAGCGCATCGAACGCCAGATTCGGCGCGAGCGTGCCGAAGGCACCGCTCCAGTCGGCGCCCAGGCGCGCGCGCACGAAGCTCTCGAACACCTCGGGTGGCGCGTGCCGCGCGAGCAGGCTCGCCTGCAGCGCGAGCGCGAGGTCCTGCGTCAGGCGCCGCGCGGCGCTCTCGTGCTCGGCGGCGTCGGCGAGGCGGTCCTTGAGCGAGGCGCTGAAGGCGTCGTAGGCGCGGTGCTTCCCGGCCGCCGCGTCGAGCTCGGCGGCCACCGCCTCGATCACGTCGGGGGCCTTTCTCAGCGCGCGCAGCACGTCGAGGCACATGACGTTGCCCGCGCCTTCCCAGATTGAGTTCAGCGGCATCTCGCGGTAGATGCGCGCGAGCACCTGCTCTTCCACGTAGCCGCTGCCGCCGACCGCTTCCATCGCTTCCTGGCCGAAATGCGAGCCGCGCTTGCACACCCAGAACTTGGCCGCCGGCGTGAGCACGCGGCGCAGCAGCCGCTCGCGCGCGTCCTCGCCGTCGTAGGCGCGCGCGAGGCGCAGCACGAGCGCGGTCGCGGCCTCCGACTCGAGCGCGAGGTCGGCGAGCACGTTCTTCATCAGCGGCTGCTCGCGCAGCAGCTTGCCGAAGGCCTGGCGCTGTGCGGCGTTCCACAACGCTTGCGCGAGCGCCTGGCGCATGAGGCCCGCGGTGCCGATGGCGCAATCGAGGCGCGTATAGACGCCCATTTCCAGGATCATGGGCACGCCTCGGCCCTCTTCGCCGAGCAGCGTCGCTCGCGCCTCCTCGAATTCGACCTCGGAGGAAGCGTTGGAGCGGTTGCCCAGCTTGTCCTTCAGGCGCTGGATGCGGATGGCGTTGGGCTGTCCGTCGGCGAGCCGGCGCGGCATGAAGAAGCAGGCGAGCCCGCGCGGGGCCTGCGCGAGCACGAGGAACGCGTCGCACATCGGCGCGGAGAAGAACCACTTGTGGCCGGTGATCGCATACTCGCCGGCGCCAAGTGGGACGGCGCGCGTCGTATTGGTGCGCACGTCGGAGCCGCCCTGCTTTTCGGTGAGCCCCATGCCGATGAGCGCGGCATCCGGTGCGCGCGAGTAGATGCGCGGCAGCCATTGCGCGGCCAGCTCCGCATGGGGCTTGAGCGCCGGCACCGCGCCGTAGGTCATGGTGACCGGGCACTGCGTGCCGTTCTCGACCTCGGAGTAAAGGAGGTACGCGGCGGCGCGCTCCACGTGCGCACCCGGTCCCGGCTCGGACCACGGTGCGCTGTGCAGGCCGTGCCGCAGCGCGAGCGCCATCAGCGCGTGCCAGGCGGGATGGAACTCCACTTCGTCGCGGCGCCGGCCCTGCGGGTCGTGCGTCTTCAGCTCGGGCGGGTAACGATTGGCGGCGTCGGCGAGCGCGAGCGTGTCGCGCCGGCCGAGCTCGGCCCCGAGCACCGAGAGACGACCGCGCGCAGCGGCGAGGCGCGCGGGCGGCAGGTTGAACGCGAGCGCCGCGCCGAGCGCGGCGTTCGTGTGCATCAGGTTGGTATCTTCGAGCGGCGTGCTCTGGTTGAGCACTTCGTGCGTGGCGGCCATGCGCGATCGAGTCTAGACGCGCACCCCCTGGAAAGCAATTGCTTGGTGCGCGCTGACGGTAGAATCCGCGGCGAAGAGGAGTCTCGCGATCATCCAGTTCCTGCAACTGCTGCTCGCCGGCGTGGCGCAAGGCTGCGTGTACCGTGGGTCGCTATTGCGAGGACGAGGCGCAGGGCGCATGCAGTCGCAAGAGGCGCGCGCATGGCAGAATCCGTTCGAGAGGATACCCGCCATGGACCTGACGAAGACCATCCAGGACAAGCTCAAGGGCCTGCTGCCCGAGCTGCTCGGCATCGAGCTCGTCGAGGTGACGCAGGACCGGGTGCGCGCCACGCTCGTGGTGCGCCCCGAGCTGTGCACGGGCGGAAAGATCCTGCATGGCGGCTCGATCATGGCCTTCGCCGACACGCTCGGCGCCATCGGCACGATCGTGAACATGCCGCAGGGCGCGAGTACCGCGACCATCGAGTCGAAGACCAATTTCATCGGCGGCGCGGCCGAGGGTTCCGTGGTGACGGGCGAGGCGACGCCGGTGCACAAGGGCCGCACCACGCAGGTCTGGCAGACTCGTGTCACCGGCGCGGACGGCAAGCTGGTGGCGCTGGTGACGCAGACGCAGATCGTGAAGGCGCCCAGGGACTCGCGGGCATGACTGCGTGAAGGGCGGCCGGCTTCTGCTTGCGCTGTGCCTGGGCTCGCTGCCCGCGGGCGCCGCGCGCGCGCAAGCGGGAACGTGGTACATGGGGATGAGCTTCGGCGCGTCCACGACCGAGGTCAGCGAAGGGGTCGTCGCGGTCTCCGGCGCCACGGCGTCGAACATATGGCGCGACGTGCGCGACCCGGGAGTCAAGCTGATACTCGGCCATGCATTCAACCGCCGCCTGGCCGTGGAAGGCGGCTTCGCGCACCTCGGGGAATTCAGCATCACGCGAGAGGTGACGGCGCCCGCCGCCGGCGCGGTGAACGCCAGCCTCAGGGTCAAGGGGTTCGTCATCGACCTGGTCGGCACGTTGCCGCTCGGCGGCCGGTTCGCGGCGCTCGGCAAGGCAGGCGTGCTGCTATCCGAGGTGAGAACTTTCCGCACCGTCAGCGGCTCGGCAACCCTCGCCCCGGGTCTGGGGAGCAGCGCCATCAGGGACGAAATCAACTTCAAGCTCGGCGCCGGTCTGCAGTACGAACTGTCGCCGAAAGCCACGCTGCGCGTCGAGTGGGAGCGCTTCTACCGCGTGGGCGACCCCGTCACCACGGGGGAGCTGGACATCAACCTCGTCTCGGGCGGACTGCTGCTGCGCTTCTGATGGCCGCTCTTCGATTTCATGCCGTAATGGTGGCAGGAACAGCGGCGCTGGACTAGACTCGAAACGCTGGGATGACGAACGTTTCCGACATCGGCAAGCTCGTCGCTGGAGAGTCGCTCGACGCCGATCCGGCCGAAACGCGGGAGTGGCTCGAGGCGCTGGATGCGCTCGTCGCCGCCGCGGGCAAGGAGCGCGCGCGCTACGTCATGGGGCGGCTCACCGAGCACGCCGGCGCGCTCGACGTGCAGACGCGCGCGCGCTTCAACACCCCCTACTGCAACACGATCTGGCCGCACGAGCAGCCGCCGTTCCCGGGCGATTTCACCATCGAGCAGCGCCTCGCCTCGATCATCCGCTGGAACGCCCTTGCCATGGTGGTGCGCGCCAACCGCGCGCACGCCGAGCTCGGCGGCCACATCGCGAGCTTCGCTTCCGCCGCCGACCTGTTCGAGGTCGGCTTCAACCACTTCTTCCGCGGCCACGCCGCCCCGGGTGGCGCGGACCTGGTGTACTTCCAGCCGCATTCGGCGCCGGGCGTGTACGCGCGCGCCTTCCTCGAGGGGCGCCTCACGGAAGCACAGCTCGACCGCTACCGGCGCGAGTCCGGCGGGCACGGACTTTCCTCCTACCCGCACCCCTGGCTGATGCCGCAGTTCTGGCAGTTCCCGACCGGCTCGATGGGCCTCGGGCCGCTGAATGCCATCTACCAGGCGCGCTTCATGCGCTACCTCGAGCAGCGTGGCATCCTCGAGACGCGCGGCCGCAAGGTATGGGCTTTCCCCGGCGACGGCGAGATGGACGAGCCCGAGTCGCTGGCGGGCCTGTCGATCGCGGCGCGCGAGGGTCTGGACAACCTGATTTTTGTCGTCAACTGCAACCTGCAGCGCCTGGACGGCCCGGTGCGCGGCAACAGCTCGATCATTCAAGAGCTCGAGGGATTGTTCGCCGGCGCGGGCTGGAACGTGATCAAGCTGATCTGGGGGAGCGACTGGGATCCGCTCTTCGCGCGCGACCACGAGGGCGTGATCCTGCGCCGGCTGCACGAGACGGTGGACGGCGAGTTCCAGACTTACGCCGCCACCGACGGGCGCTTCAACCGCGAGCATTTCTTCAACAAGTACCCGGAGCTGAAGGCGCTGGTGGCCGACCTCACCGACGACGACATCGACCGCCTGAAGCGCGGCGGCCACGACCCGGTGAAGATCTACTCCGCGTACCACGCGGCCGTGAACCACAAGGGCCAGCCCACCGTGATCCTCGCCAAGACCAAGAAGGGCTACGGCATGGGCACCTGGGGCCAGGGCAAGATGGGCACCCACCAGCAGAAGAAACTCGACGACGCCGCGCTCATCGCCTTCCGCGACCGCTTCGCCCTGCCGCTCTCGGACGAGGAGGTGACCGGCCTCAAGTTCTACCGGCCGGCGGACGGCTCGCCGGAGATGCGCTACCTGCACGCGCGGCGCGAGCGGCTCGGGGGCTACCTGCCCGAGCGCAGGACCCAGTCGAGGCGACTGCCGGTGCCCGCGCGCGCGGCGTTCGCCAAGTTCCTCGAGGGCTCGGCCGGACGCGAGCAGTCCACCACCATGCAGTACGTGCAGCTGCTGTCGCAGCTGCTCAAGGACCCCGGACTCGGCCGCCACATCGTGCCCATCGTGGCGGACGAGGCGCGCACCTTCGGCATGCAGTCGCTGTTCCGCAATGTCGCCATCTACGCGCCGCACGGCCAGCTCTACGAGCCCGAGGATCGCGAGGAGCTGCTCTACTACAAGGAGGCGCGGGACGGGCAGATCCTGGAAGAAGGCATCACCGAGGCCGGGGCGCTGGCCTCCTGGATCGCGGCGGCCACCAGCTACAGCACGCACGGCGTGCCGATGCTGCCGTTCTACATCTTCTATTCGATGTTCGGCTTCCAGCGCGTGGGCGACCTGATCTGGGCAGCGGCCGATTCGCGCTCGCGCGGTTTCCTGATCGGGGCCACGGCCGGGCGCACGACGCTCGCCGGCGAAGGTCTGCAGCACCAGGACGGCTCGAGCCACCTCGCCGCCTCGACCGTCCCGAACTGCGTCGCCTACGATCCCTGCTACGGCTACGAGCTCGCCGTCATCCTGCAGGACGGTGCGCGGCGCATGCTGGAGGCGGGCGAAGACGTCTTCTACTACGTCACGGTGATGAACGAGAACTACGCGCACCCGGCGATGCCGGCGGGCGCAGAAGCGGGGATTCTGAAGGGCATGCACCGTGTGCGCGCCGCGGGCAAGGGAAGGCAGCACGTGCGCCTGCTGGGGGCCGGGGCGATCCTGCGCGAGGCCCTGGCTGCGGCCGAGGTGCTCGAGTCGGAGCACGGCGTCGCCGCGGAAGTGTGGTCGGTCACCAGCTTCACCGAGCTGCGGCGGGATGGTCGCGGGTCGAAGAAGAGCTGGGTCGCGCAATGCCTCGACGGCGGCAAGGGCCCGGTCGTCGCAGCGAGCGACTACGTGAGCGCGCTTGCCGACCTGATCCGGGAGTGGGTGCCGGGGCGCTACGTGACGCTCGGCACCGACGGCTTCGGGCGCAGCGACACGCGCGCGGCGCTGCGCGCGCACTTCGGCGTCGATCGGGCGGCGATCGTGCGCGCGGCGCTGGGAGCCCTCGAGCAATGATCCCGCGAACGCTGTTCTCCCCCGAGCACGAGACTTTCCGCGACAGCGTGCGCCGCTTCATGGAGCAGGAAGTGGTGCCGCACGACGAGCGCTGGCAGGAGCAGGGTTACGTCGATCGCGAGGTGTGGAAGAAAGCGGGCGCGAACGGCTTTCTGTGCTGCTCCATGCCCGAGCAATACGGCGGCGCGGGCGCCGACCGCCTGTACAGCATGGTGCTCATGGAAGAGCAGGCGCGCGCGAACAATTCCTCCCTCGGCTGGGGACTGCACTCCGAGATCGTCGCGCCTTATCTCCTGCGCTACGGCAACGAAGCGCTGAAGCGGAAGTACCTGCCGAAGATGGCTTCCGGCGAGATGATCGGCGCCATCGCCATGAGCGAGCCCGGCGCCGGCTCCGACCTGCAGGCGGTGAAGACCACGGCACTGAAGAAAGGCGACCGCTACCTCGTCAACGGCTCGAAGACCTTCATCACCAACGGCTGGAACTGCGACCTGGTGATCGTCGTCGCGAAAACGGACCCGGCGAAGGGCGCCAAGGGCACGAGCCTCGTGATCGTCGACACCTCGATGAAGGGTTTCAGCAAGGGCAAGCGCCTGAAAAAGCTCGGGCTGAAGGGCCAGGACACGGCCGAGCTCTTTTTCGACAATGTGGAAGCGCCGGCGGAAAATCTCCTCGGGCAGGAGAACAACGGCTTCATCTACCTGATGCAGGAGCTCCCCTGGGAGCGCATGCAGATCGCCATCGCCGCGGTGGCGAAGGCCGAGGCCGCGGTGGAGTGGACCAAGGCCTACGTCACCGAGAGAAAGGTATTCGGCAAGCCCGTGGCGAGCTTCCAGAACACGCGCTTCAAGCTCGCCGAGATGGCGACCGAGGTGCAAGTGGCCCGCGTCTTCGTCGATCGCTGCATGGAGCTCCTGCTCCATGAAAAGCTCGACACCGCCACCGCGTCGATGGCCAAATACTGGGTTTCGGACCTGGAGTGCCGGGTGATCGACGAGTGCCTGCAGCTGCACGGCGGCTACGGCTTCATGTGGGAGTTCCCCATCGCGCGCGCCTACGCGGACGCGCGCGTGCAGCGTATCTACGGCGGCACCAACGAGATCATGAAGGAAGTCATCTCCCGCTCCCTGGGATTAGGAGGCAAAGATGCCTGAAGCAATGGTGTTCGACGCCATCCGCACGCCGCGCGGCAAGGGCAAGCGCGACGGGTCGCTGTACGAGGTGAAGCCGGTGACGCTGCTCGCGGGCGTGCTGCGGGAGCTGCAGCGCCGCAACGACCTGGATACCGCCGAAGTGGAGGACGTGGTGATGGGCTGCGTCACGCCCTCGGGCGAGCAGGGCTCGTGCATCGCCAAGACCGCGGCGCTCGCCGCGGGCTGGGACTGGAAGGTGCCGGGCTTCCAGCTGAACCGCTTCTGCGCCTCGGGCCTCGAAGCGGTGAACCTCGCCGCGCAGAAAGTGCGCTCGGGCTGGGAGGACCTCGTCGTCGCTGGCGGCATCGAATCGATGTCGCGCGTGCCGATGGGATCGGACCGCGGCGCCTGGGCCTGCGACCCGCAGACCAGCATCGACACCGCCTTCATCCCGCAGGGCATCAGCGCCGACCTGATTGCGACGCTGGAAGCGTTCTCGCGCGACGAGGTGGACGAGTTCGCGCTGAAGTCGCAGAAGAAGGCTGCCGCCGCTCGCGAGTCCGGGCGCTTCAAGAAGTCCGTGGTCCCGGTGAAGGACGCGGTGGGCGACGTGATCCTCGACCACGACGAATTCATCAAGCCGCACACCACGCTGGAAGGCCTCGCCTCGCTCAAGCTCTCCTTCGACAAGATGGGCGAGATGGGCTACGACGCAGTGGCGATCCGCCGCTACCCGATGGTCGAGCGCATCCGCCACGTGCATACCGCGGGCAACTCCTCGGGCATCGTCGACGGCTCGGCCGCGGTTCTGATCGGCACCGAGAAGAAGGGCAAGGAACTGGGATTGAAGCCGCGCGCGCGCATCGTCGCCGCCGCGCTCTCGGGCGCCGATCCTACGATCATGCTCACCGGCCCGATGCCGGCGGCGCGCAAGGCGCTCGAAAAGGCAAGGATGAAGATCGACCAGATCGACCTGTTCGAGGTGAACGAAGCCTTTGCCGTGGTGCCGATGAAATTCATGAAGGAAATGGGCATTCCCGAGGAGAAGGTGAACGTGAACGGCGGCTCGATCGCCATGGGCCACCCGCTGGGCGCCACCGGCGCCATGATCCTCGGCACGCTGATCGACGAGCTCGAGCGCCGCAAGCTGCGCTACGGCCTGGCGACGCTGTGCGTCGGCGGCGGCATGGGCATCGCGACGA
>JBBDXL010000025.1:0-8300 GCA_040902335.1 Burkholderiales bacterium | reverse complement strand
TGTCGGCGGTGATCTCGGCGATCAGCGCCTCGACGTAGACCTGCGCCCGGCGCGCGTCGAGCTTGTCCACCACCGCGCGCAGGTTGTTGTAGATCGCATCGGGTGCGTTGATGATGATCGAGTTGGTGGCCGGATCGGCCTGGATCATGCCGGGCGTGGGCGCCACGGCCAGGGAGGCGGGCAGGGCCGCTGCGCCGAGCGGCGTGGCGGCCGCGCCCGCGGCGGCAACCGGCAGGGCCATGGGCCGGGGCGGCGCGACGGCGATGGCCTCTCCCAGGTGGATCGCGCGCAGCGTGTCGGCCACCTTCACCGCTTCGGCGTTCTTCAGGTACACCACGTGCAGGTTGCCGGCGGCGCCGGTGGGCGAGTCGAGCATCGCCACGAGGCTGCGCAGCCGCGCGATGCGCGAGGGGTTGTCCGAGCGCGCGATCAGGCTGTTGGAGCGCGCATCGGCGACCACGCTCAGTCGCTGCGAGGCGTCCGCCCCGGCCCCCGGCTCGGCGAACAGGCGGGTCACCGTGGGCGCGAGGTCGACGGCCGAGGCGTGCGCGAGCGGGATCACCACCGGATCGGCGCCGCCGGGCTGGTCGAGCGTCTCGATGATCCTGCCGAGGCGCCGCAGGTTGCTGACATAGTCGGTGATCACCAGCGTGTTGTTGCCCGGATAGGCGGCGATGGCGTTGGCCGGCGCGATCAGCGGGCGCAGGATCGGTACCAGCTGCAGCGCCGACTCGTGGCGCAGCGTGAACACGCGCGTCTGCACCTGGCCGCCGGGATGGAGCTTGGCGTCGGCCTCGGGCAGGATCTTGACCACGCCGCGTTCCTCGACGGCGACATAGCCCTGCAGCCGCAGCGCCGAAAGGAACACCTCGTACACCAGCGCGCGCGCCATGGGGCGCCCCGAGACGATGTTGATGGTGCCTTTCACGCGCGGGTCGAGCAGGAAGTTCCTGCCGGTGATCTCGCTCACCGCCTTCACCACGCCCTCGATGTCGGCGTTGACGAAGTTGAGCGTCACCGTATCCGCGGGCGGCGACGGGATCTGGCCCTGGGCCTGCCCCGCCGCCAGGAAAAGCGCGAGCAGGAACGCGCGCAGCCTCATTTGCGGCTTGCCTCCGGCCACGCGAGCGCTTCGCGCGCCCCGTTGCGATCCAGCACGACGTGATCGGCGTGGACTTCGGCCAGGCGCAGGCCCGGCTCGATATCCTCGCCCTGCAGGATGGCGACCGTCTGTTTGCCGTCGAGCCGCAGGACCGCGTGTCCCCGCCTTTCGGCGGACGCTGCCACTACGCCCATCAGCCGGATCGCGCCCGACCCCGCCGCGGACGCGCCTTGCCTGACGGCGCCGAACAGCCCGCTTGCAGCGGGCGTGGTGCCCGCGGCCGTCGCCGCAGCCGGCGCGCGCGGCGCCGGCGCCGGCCCGAGCCACACCCAGCTCCAGTACGCCAGCAGGACGCCCAGCAATGCCGTTGCGGCGAGATTCGCCGGAAACGCGTTCTTCAAGCTCGTCCGCCCCTTGATATGAGGACTGGATGCTAGGGCGTGGGCCGGACCCCGTATGTGCGGTGGCGAACAGCCGGCTGGGCGGCCAAAGCGTAATTAAGTGCAGGAGGTTCGAATGCAGCGCGGCTTCACTTTGCTCGAAGTGATGGTGGTGGTCGTCATCCTGGGAATTCTTGCGGCCCTCGTGGTGCCCAGGATCATCAGCCGCCCTGACGAGGCGCGGGCGATCGCGGCACGGCAGGACATCGCGAGCCTGATGCAGGCGCTCAAGCTCTATCGCCTGGACAACCACCGCTATCCCAGCACCGAGCAGGGCCTGCAGGCGCTGGTCGCGCCGCCGGCGTCGGCGCCACTTGCGCCCAACTGGAAGGGCGGCGGCTATGTCGAGCGCCTGCCGGGCGACCCATGGGGCAATCCGTACCAGTACCTCAATCCCGGCGTGCGCGGCGAGCTGGACGTCTTCAGCATGGGCGCCGACGGCGCGCCCGGCGGGGAGGGCAACGATGCCGACATCGGTTCCTGGTCCCTCTAGGCGACGCGGGTTCACGCTGCTCGAGCTGCTGGTCGTGCTGCTCGTCATGGGCCTGCTCGCCGGCCTGGTGGGCGCGCTGGCGCAGCCCGACGAGCGCGCGCGGCTGCAGGTCGAGGCCGGGCGGCTGGCGCAGTTGCTCGAGCTCGCCGCGGTGGAGGCGCGCCTCACGGGCAAGCCGGTGGCCTGGACCGCGGACGCGGCGCACTACCGCTTCTGGCGCTGGAGCGACGCCGCCGGGTGGTCCGAGGAGCTCGAAGACGCACTGCGCGCGCGCAGCCTGCCCCCGGGCATGGCGATCTCGGCGCTGCGCGTCGAAGCGCTGCGCGCGCCGGGCGGCATGCGCCTGGAATTCTCCCCGCATGGCGCGCTCGCATTCGACGTCGAGATGTCGCTGGGCGCCGCGCGCTTCGTCGTCTCCGCTTCGCCGATCGGCGAAGTGCGCATCCATGCGCCGCGCTAGGGGGTTCACGCTCGTGGAAGTGCTGGTCGCGCTGGCCATCGTGTCGATCGCGCTGCTCGCCGCGTTGCGCGCCGCGGGCCAGGGCACCGGCGCGGCGGCCGAGCTGCGCCTGCGGCTGCTCGCGGGCTGGGTCGCCGAGAACCGGCTCGCCGAGCACCGCGCGCGCGGGGACTGGCTGGCGCTGGGCATCGGACGCGGCACCGAGGAGCAGGCCGGCGTGGCGTTCCTGTTCCGCGAAGAGGTGATCGCCACGCCCAACCCGGCTTTTCGCCGGGTCGACGTGTTCGTGTCGGCGCCGGCCGAGCCCGCGCGCGCGCTGGCGCGCCTCACCGGGTTCGTGGTGCTGCCGCCGCCGGGCAGCCGATGAGGCCGCAGCGCGGCTTCACGCTGATCGAGCTGCTGTGCGCGCTGCTCATCCTGTCGCTGCTCGCGGTGATGTCCTTCCGCGGCCTGGGCGCGGTGCTCGATGCGCGCGAGCAGGTCGCGCAGGAGACGGAGAAATGGCAGCGCGTGGCGGCGTTCCTCGCGCGCTTCCAGCACGACGTGCAGCTCTCGGCGCCGCGGCCGGTGCGCGCCGCCGGCGATCACTTCGAGTTCAGCCGCTTCGCCGCGGCGGAAGGCATCGATGCGCCCCGGCGGGTCGCGTATCGGCTGAACGAGCGCCGCGAACTCGAACTCGAGCTGTGGGCGGGCCTGGACGCGGTGGCCGGCGAGCAGCCGGCGCGCTACGTCCTGCTCGCGCAAGTCGAGCGCTTCGAGCTGCGGTACCTCGATGCCGGGCTCGCCTGGGTGGATGCCTGGCCCGCCAGCGAGCGCGATCCGCCGCTGCCCCGTGCCGTGCGCCTGCGCCTCGCCCTCGCCTCGGGCGAGGAGCTGGTGCGCGTATTCGCGCTGAGATGACGCGCGCGAGCCAACGCGGCGTGGCGGTCGTGCTCGCGATGGGCGTGGTCTCGCTCGCCGCGATCGCGGCTGCGGCGATGCTGGTGTCGCAGAGCATCCGGTCGCGGCACGCCGAGCTCGCCGCCCAGCACGCCCAGGCGCAGGTCCTGGTCCAGGCGGGCGTCGATTGGGCGCGCGCGGTGCTGGGCGATGACCGGCGCGTAAGCAGCGCCGACCACCTGGGCGAGCCCTGGGCCCTGCGCCTGCCGCCGGTGCCGGTGGACAACGGCGAGCTGGCCGGCCACATCGACGACCAGCAGGGCGCGTTCAACCTGAACAACCTGGTGCGCAACGGCGCGACTAGCCCCGCGCACCTGGCGCAGTTCCGCCGCCTGCTCGAGATCCTCGCCTTGCCCGAAGGGCTGGCCGCCGGCCTCGCCGAGTGGCTGGACGCCGCCAAGCGGCCGCTCGCCGATGTCGCCGAGCTCGCGGCGGTGCGCGGCTTCGACGCTGCAGCGCGCGCGCGGCTGGGTCCGTTCGTCGCCGCGCTGCCCCGCGCCACCGCGATCAATGTGAACACCGCCCCGCCCGAAGTCCTCGCCGCCGTCGTCCGGGGACTGGACCTCGGGGAGGCGCGGGCGCTGGCCGCACAGCGCGAGCGCGCCTACTTCCGCAACCTCTCGGAGTTCCTCATCCAGCTGCCCCCGGGCGCCGCGGTGGAGGGCACCGACGTCACCACCGCCAGCCGGTACTTCCTGGCGAGCGTGCGCGTGAGCATCGGGGAGGCCCAGGCGCGCGGCGCCGCGCTGCTCGCGCGGGACGCGGGCGGCTGGCCCGCCGTGGTGTGGAGAAAATATCCATGAGCCTGCTGCGCATCCGTGCGCCGCTGGGCGCTGCGCCGACGCGCTGCGAGTGGGCGCTTATCGACGCTCGGCAACCGGTCGCCGGCGAAGGGGCGCTGGCGGAACTGCCGCGGGGCGCACAGCGCGTGCAGCTCGTCGTCCCGGCGGCGCAGGCGCTGATCACGCGCGCAAACCTCCCGCGGGGCGCGCAGCGGCGCGCCGGGCCGGTGCTCGCCTTCGCGGTCGAAGAAGCGAGCGCGGCCGAGCCCGAGGCGAACCAGGTGAGCTGGCTCGGGGCCCTGGAAGGACATGCGGCCGGCGCCGGCACGCTGGCGGTGCTCGACAAGGCGGGACTGCAGCGCTGGCGCGAGGCCCTGCAGGCCGTCGGCCTGCGCGAGTTCGAGGTGCACACCGAGATCCTGCTCCTGCCGCGCGCGAGCGGCGAATGGAGCCTGGCGTGGGACGGCGGCGAGGGCTTCGTGCGCACGGGCGATCTCGAAGGCGCGGCAACCGATGGCGGCGACGCCGCCGCGCCGCCGCTTGCGCTGGGCATGATGCTCGAGGAGGCCCGCACGCGCGGCACGCTGCCGCGAGCGATCGCGGTCTATCTCATCGCACCGGGTGCGCCGCCGGACGCGCGGCGCTGGGAAGCCGCGCTGGGGGTACCGCTGCGCCTGTCGGGCGCCTGGGACTGGCGCACGGCGCCCGCCGAGGCCGGCGTCAGCCTGGCGCAGGAACGCCGGCGCTGGCGCATCGATCCCGCTGCGCTGTCAAGACTGAAGCCGGCAGCCTGGATCGCGGGCGCGGCCCTCGCCCTCCATGGCCTTGCCTCGATCGCCGACTGGGCGCTGCTCGCCGCCGCGCAGCGCGCGGAGCGCGGCCGCATGGAGGCGCGCTTCCGCGCCGCGTTCCCGGAGGCTGTCGCCGTCGCGGACCCCGCACTGCAGATGCGCCGCCAGCTTGCCTTTGCGCGCCATCGCGCCGGCGTGCCCGACGGCGGCGACTTCCCGCCCATGGCGGAGAAAGTCGCCCTCGGGCTGAAGGAACTGCCCGCCGGGAGCTTGCGCATCCTGTCCTACGAGGGCGGGCGCATGACCCTGGAGCTCGGTGCGAGCGAGCCGGCGGCGCTCGCGCGCGCCGCGGCGCGCCTGGCGCAGGCCGGATTGATCGTCGATGCCGCCGCGGCAAAGCGCATCACGGTGCGCGCGCCATGAAAGCCGCGCTGCGCAACGCGTGGGGATCGCTCGCACCGGGGCGGCGCGCGGCCATTGCCGTGCTCGCGATGGTGCTGGGCGTTGCGTCCTACCTGTGGTTGCTGCACGCCGCCGACCGCGCGCGTGGGCAGCTGGGCACGAGCGTGGCGGCGCTGCGCACGCAGGCGGTGCTGCTCGAGCAGCAGGCGGCCGAGCATGCGCGCCTGCGCTCGGCACCACCGGTGCCCTCGTCTTCGGGCGAGCTGCGCGCGCTCGTGCAGGCGCGCACCGACGCCGCGCGCCTGGGCGCGCTGGCGCGTATCGAGCCCCTGGACCCCGATCACGTGCGCGTCGCGTTCGGCGCGGTGTCCTTCGCCGACTGGCTCGGCTGGACCGCGGACCTGCAGGCGCAGCACGTGCGGCTCGACGGGGCGCGCATCGAAGCCCTGGCGGCGCCCGGGCTGGTCAGCGTGAGCGCCACTTTCGCCCGCAACGGGCCGCAGTGACGCACTGGGGGGCGCCGGCATTCGGGCTCGCGGTCTACGCCGCCGCGCTCGTCGCGCTTGCGCCGGCGACGTTGATCGATGCGCGCCTGCAGGCCGCCAGCGAGGGCAGGCTGCGCCTCGCCGAGGCGCGCGGCAGCCTGTGGTCGGGGGCGGGCTGGATCGAGGTCCGCGATGCGCAAGGCAAGGCGGGCGTGGCCAGGCGCCTTACCTGGCGCGTGCTGCCCGTGTCGCTGCTGCGCGCGCGCCTCCTGGCAGAAGTCGAGTTCGACCGGGACGCCAAGCCGTTCCCGGTCGCGATCTCGTTCTCCCGCATCGACATCGCGGACGCCGGCGTCAGTGTCCCGGCGGCGGTGCTGGGCCTGGGCGTGCCCAGGCTTGCGGCGTTGCGCCTCACGGGCGAGGTGCGGGTCAAAGTCCCGCGCCTGTCTTTCGAGCGCGGGCAAATGCACGGCGACGCGACGCTGCAGTGGCGCGCCGCCGGCTCGGCGCTGACGCCCATCTCGCCGCTTGGGGACTACGAGGTGCGCTTCAAGGCCGCCGGTCCCGCCGTGCACGCTGCGTTGCGCACGCTCGAGGGGCCGCTGCAGCTCGAAGGCAAAGGCACGTGGACCAACGGCGCCCCGCCGAGCTTTCTGGTTACCGCGCGTGTGCCGGCGCAGCACCGGGAACAGCTCGCGCCGCTGCTGGGCCTCATCGCCGTCGAGCGCGGCGCGGGCAGATTCGAGCTCAGTTCGAGCAACTTAGCGTTCTGACCTTGGCCGGCAGATTGCCGCGGCATACGTGTCCCGGTCGGATACAGGACACATATCCTGCTGACATCACAAGAGTTTACAGAAAATGTCCGCCCTATGTACGCGAACGTACGGTCCGCCCAATGGGATTGGTGGGTAAATGGTTTGGCGATGGGACCGCAGCCTTTCGAGGGATGCTCCCATCATGGACAACGACACTATGGAGGTAACGCAATGAACTCATGTCAGAAGATTTTCTCCGCTTGTGTGCTCGCGCTGCTCACCCAGGCAGCGTTCGCGCAGAGCGCGCCAGACCTGGGTGCCGCGTCGGGCTTCGCGGCCTTGGCTGGCGGTCCGGCGGCCGGCGCGGTCACATGTACCACTTCCGATGTCACCGGAGACGTGGGCGTCGTATTCCCCGGCACCTTCGTTGAGACGGGTTGCACGATTAACGGGACGGTCGACACGAACGCCACGGCGGCTTACGCTGCCTTCCTCAGCGCGTACGAGATGTTCCCGTCTATATCTTGCGACGCGACCCTCACCGGCACTCTTGCCGGCGTCACGCTCGCGCCCGGTGTCTACTGCTTCGATGCAGCGGCGACGTTGACGGGCACGTTGACGCTCAACGGATCCTCGACCGACGACCTCTGGATTTTCAAGATCGGGACCGGCGGGACCGGCGCTCTGACGGGCACCAACTTCTCGGTGGTCATGGCCGGCGGCGCGGAGGCAGCCCAGTGTCCAAACGTGTATTGGTGGGAGGCCCAGGCCGCGACGATGACGACTTCGAACTTCCTGGGAACCATTCTCGCGGGTGCGGACATCACGGTCACCGGTGGAACCTTTATTGGGGATGCCTTGGCGGGCGGGGCTGGCACGACCTCGATACCGACAGGCGCCGTGACGTTGACCGACACCGCCATCACCGCCTGCGCCCCAGCCGGCGGCACCGTGGCCCACATCAACAAACTCAAGTGCAACCAGGGCGTGGGCAACGGGCCCGAGGGCTGCGATCCGGGCAACTCGAACCAGGGCAACCCCTTCCGTTCGAACGACGAACTCGGCGGCACGCCGGGCAACCCGGGCAAGAAGGGCGGCAACTAGTAAGCCTGCAACGCGAAGTACGGAAAGGGACCCGCGAGGGTCCCTTTTCTTTGGGGCGCGAGTAAAACTGGCGCCAGCGTGCCGCAGCGCACAGTCCGGCCCGGGTGAAAGGGCGATAACGGGTGTCCGACCAGGAAGGTTCTGGTCCAAATTGCAGGAAAAAGGAAATTTATGAACAAGTATCCAAGCAGATCCAAATTGATGTTGTGGTCGATGGCGTTGGTTCTGGCCGGTGTCACGGTCGGATGCGGTGGCGGCAGTAGCGGCAGTGCCGGAGGCGCGGCGGGTGTCCCGTTCGCGACCACCAATAACTCGACCTCCCCGGGGGCGGTAGACCTGGGCACGGCTGCGTCTTTCGTGATCCTGGCGAAATCGGCGGTCTCGACCACCGGAACGACTTCCATCGTCGGGCACGTCGGCGTCAGTCCCGCCGCGGAGAGTTTCCTGACCGGATTCTCACAGACGCGCGACGCGAGCAACACGTTCTCGACGTCGAGTCTCGTGACCGGGAATCTGTATGCGGCCGACATGGCGCCGCCTACCCCGA